>NZ_JAELTJ010000012.1 GCF_016428805.1 Achromobacter sp. ASV32 | reverse complement strand
TTCGGCGCACCGCTGGCTGGCACTGCCGATCGAGCGCCCGGATACGCCCGCGCTGTCGGCCTGGTACCGCCGCGTGATGATGCGCCCCGCGCCGCAGGGCGTGTTGACGTTGCCGCTGGAATAAGCCGGGCAACGTAACCCTCTGGATGCCTGGCCCCAGGCATCCGTCATCGACCCGCGAGCCAGGCAGCCATGAGTACCGTCACGGCCATCAGCCGCGCGCCACTTTCCAGCCCAGCTCCGCCGAAATCTCCGCCGCCGCGCCTTGCACGACGGCGATCATTTCCTGCATGCGCTCCAGCGACATGTAGGGCACGGTACTGGACACGCTGATTGCGGCCACGATGCCGCTGGAGGCGTCGCGCACGGGCGCCGCCACGCAGCGGATCGACGGCTCGTTGTCTTCCAGGTCGAACGCATAGCCGTGCGCGGCGTAGTCGCGCATGCGGTCGCGAAAGGCTTCCCAGGTCTGACGGCCGCCCGGCGCGCGGGACGACACCGGCGCGCCCACGCGGTGCAGCGCCTTCCATTGCGGTTCGTCGGCATCGAGCAGCAGCGCCTTGCCCACGCCGGTGGCGGCCAGCGGCATGCGGTGCCCCACGCGCGAACGCATCTCCAGCCCCTTCTTGCCGGGGATCTTTTCCAGGTACAGCACTTCGTCGTTGTCGCGCACGGCCAAGTGGATGGTGTCGCCCGTTTGCGCCGCCAGGTTATCCAGATAGGGGCGCGCCAGTGTCGCCATGGGAAAGGCCTCGCGCGCCTGGAAACCCAGTTCGATGAGCTTGGGGCCCAGCACATACCCCACGCCGGCCAACGACCGCAGATAGCGTTCCTGCACCAGGCAGCTGGCCAACCGATGCGTGGTGCTGCGCGCCACGCCGATGCGGGCGCAGATTTCCTTCAGGTCGCGCGCGCCCTCCGCAACCGCCTGGATCACGGCCAGGCCACGCATGAGCGTCTGCGTGCCGGCGGGGGCCGCGGCATCGGGATCGATCGGGAAAGAAGCGGCGGGGGACGGCGTGGCGGTCATGGGATGCGGCAGAGTCGGAAGCAAAGGCGAAACGGGAGGGCTGCCTGGTATGGTGCCACACTATTATTCCCTATATGTGGGATTTAATTCTATATTTTGAGATTTTTCAAGCGCTGATCTAGAATTTTTCGCAACGCCCGCGCGGCGCCTCTCCGGCGTCGCGACGCGCTTGACGACAACACGGTCGGCGACCCCCAGCTCCCATGCGCCCTGCTTTCGCGGCGCCGGGCAGGCGGGCCGGCGGCCCGAGACGAGACAGACTCTGATGACACCCGGATTGCCTGCCCGCGCGGCCCTCATAGCGCTGGACTGGGGCACCTCATCGCTGCGCGCCTATCGCCTGGACAGCGCCGGCCGCACGCTGGATACGCGCCATCTGCCCTGGGGCATCATGCGGTTGCCCCAGCCGCTGCAGGAAGGCGCCGCCACCGCCAGTGCCCTGTCGGGCTTTGAACTGGCGTTCGAGCAGGCCTGCGGCGACTGGTTGCGCGCCGAGCCGAACCTGCCCGTGATCGCCTGCGGCATGGTCGGCAGCGCCCAGGGCTGGCAGGAAGCCGCCTACCTGGATGTGCCGGTGGACCTGCCGCGCATCGGCACCCTGCTGACGCGCGTCGAACGCGCGGGCGCGACGCCGGTGCACATCGTGCCTGGCCTGATCCAGCGCCACGGCCTGCCCAACGTGATGCGCGGCGAAGAGACCCAGGTATTCGGCGTGCTGTTCGACCAGCCCGGCGGCAGCGCGGACGACGTGCTGATCGGCCTGCCCGGCACCCACTCGAAATGGGTCAACGCACGCCGCGGCCGCGTCACCCATTTCGATACCTTCATGACCGGCGAGGTCTACGCCGCGTTGCGCGGCCACACGATCCTGGGCCGCACCATGACCGAGGCGCCCGCGCCCGACATGGCGGCGTTCGCGCGCGGCGTGAAGGTGGCCGGCGCTCCCGCCGGCCGCGCCGGCGTGCTGTCGACGATTTTCAGCACGCGCGCGCTGGGCCTCACGGGCGAACTGGCCGGCGGCGCGCAGGCCGACTACCTGTCGGGCCTGTTGATCGGTCACGAAGTCGCCGCCCTGGCAGACATGCTGCGCCAACAGGGCGAACTGCCGCGCATCGTGCTGTGCGGCGACGACACGCTGTGCCAACGCTATCTGGTGGCGCTGCATCACTACGGGCTGGGCACGCCCGAGCAGGCCCGCAACGCCACCGAACGCGGGCTGTGGCACCTGGCGGTCAGCGCCGGGCTGGTGCCTGCCGCCGCGGAATCTTCCCCGCCCATATCGACCAAGGAAACCCCATGACGCATCCCGGATTGCAAGCCGCGATGGCCCGCTGCGGCCTGATCGCCATCCTGCGCGGCATCACACCCGCCCAGGCCGTGCCGATTGCCCTCGAACTTTACGCCGCGGGCTTTCGCCTGATCGAAGTGCCGCTCAATTCGCCCGAGCCGCTGGCCAGCATCCGCGCCATGCGTGATGCGCTGCCGGCCGATTGCCTGGTCGGCGCCGGCACGGTGCTCGACCCCGACGACGTGGCCCGCATCCAGGACGCCGGCGGCGAGATCATCGTGATGCCGCACAGCGACCCGGCCGTGATCCGCGCGGCCAAGGCCGCCGGGCTGGCGTCCTGCCCCGGCGTGGCGACACCCACCGAGGCCTTTGCCGCGCTGGCCGCCGGCGCCGACGTGTTGAAGATGTTCCCCGCCGAACAGCTCGGCCCCGCCGTGCTCAAGGCCTGGCGCGCCGTGATGCGCCCGCCGATCGCGCTGGTGCCGGTCGGCGGCATCACGCCCGACAACCTTTCCACTTACGCCCAGGCGGGCGCCAGCGGCTTCGGCCTGGGCTCCGCCTTGTACAAACCCGGCCTGTCGGCCACCGAAGTCGGCCAGAACGCGCGCGCATTCATCGCCGCCTGGCAACGCGCCTATCCCGCCCAGGAGACCCAAGCATGAAGATCACCAAGCTCACCACCTATATCGTGCCGCCGCGGTGGTGCTTCCTGAAGATTGAAACCGACGCCGGCATCGTCGGCTGGGGCGAACCCGTCGTCGAGGGCCGCGCGCATTCCGTGGCCGCCGCCGTCGAAGAGCTGTCCGACTACCTGATCGGCAAGGACCCGCGCAACATCGAAGACCACTGGACCGTGCTGTACCGCGGCGGCTTCTACCGCGGCGGCGCCATCCACATGAGCGCGCTGGCCGGCATCGACCAGGCGCTGTGGGATATCAAGGGCAAGCATCTGGGCGTGCCGGTGTCGCAACTGCTGGGCGGCAACGTGCGCGACCGTATCCGCGTGTACTCGTGGATCGGCGGCGACCGGCCCGCCGACACGGCCGCGGCCGCCAAGAGCGCCGTGGAACGCGGCTTTACCGCCGTGAAGATGAACGGCACCGAAGAGCTGCAGTACATCGATTCGTTCGACAAGGTCGAGAAGTGCCTGGAAAACGTCGCGGCCGTGCGCGACGCGGTCGGTCCCAACGTCGGCATCGGCGTGGATTTCCATGGCCGCGTGCACAAGCCCATGGCCAAGGTGCTGATGAAGGAACTGGATCCGTTCAAGCTGATGTTCATCGAAGAGCCGGTGCTGAGCGAGCACTACGAAGCGCTGAAGGAACTGGCGCCGCTGACGTCCACGCCCATCGCGCTGGGCGAACGCCTGTTCTCGCGCTGGGACTTCAAGCGTGTGCTGTCCGAAGGCTACGTCGACATCATCCAGCCCGATCCGTCGCATGCGGGCGGCATCACCGAAACCCGCAAGATCGCCGCCATGGCCGAGGCCTACGACGTCGCGCTGGCCCTGCATTGCCCCCTGGGTCCGATCGCGCTGGCCACCTGCCTGCAGATCGACGCCGGTTGCTACAACGCGTTCATCCAGGAACAGAGCCTGGGCATCCACTACAACGCCGCCAACGACTTGCTCGACTACGTCAGCAACCGCGACGTCTTCGCCTATGAAGATGGCATGGTCGCGATTCCTCAAGGCCCCGGCCTGGGCATCGAGGTCAACGAGGAATACGTCAAGGAACGCGCCGCCGTCGGCCACCGCTGGCGCAACCCCGTCTGGCGCCATGCCGACGGCAGCTTCGCCGAATGGTAAGTCCCGCGAGCCGATAAAAGAGAGAGGAGACCCCCTTGACCACCGCCACCCACCCGGGCCTGCAAGGCGCCCAGCGGCCCACGCACAGCCGCTATCTCATCATGGTGATGCTGTTCATCACCGTCGTCATCAACTACCTGGACCGCAGCAACCTGTCCATCGCCGCCCCCGCACTGAAGGACGAGTTCGGCCTGGACACCGTGCATGAAGGCCTGATCCTGTCGGCCTTCGGCTGGACCTACGCCGCCATGCAGATTCCCGGCGGCTGGCTGGTGGACCGCGTGTCGCCGCGCGTGCTGTACGCGGCCGCGCTGATCCTGTGGTCCGCGGCCACGTTCTTCATGGGTTTTGCGGGCAGCTTCGTGATCCTGTTCGTGCTGCGCCTGGCCGTGGGCGCGCTGGAAGCGCCGGCCTATCCGATCAACAACCGCGTCGTCACGACGTGGTTTCCGGAAAAGGAACGCGCCACCGCCATCGGCTTCTACACGTCGGGCCAGTTCGTCGGCCTGGCGTTCCTGACGCCCGTGCTGGCCTGGCTGCAACACCACTACGGCTGGCACATGGTGTTTGTCAGCACCGGCCTGCTGGGCATCATCTGGGGCGTGCTGTGGTACCTGATCTACCGTGAACCGCGCCAGTTCAAGGGCGCCAACGCGGCCGAGATCGAACTCATCCAGCAAGGCGGCGGCGTGGTCGACCTGGACAAGCGCGCGCGGGAGAAAAAAGCCCCGTTCAACTGGAATGACCTGGGCCTGGTGATGAGCCGCCGCAAGCTGTGGGGCGTGTACCTGGGCCAGTTCTGCCTGACGTCGACCCTGTGGTTCTTCCTGACCTGGTTCCCCACTTACCTGGTCAAGTACCGCGGCATGGACTTCATCAAGTCGGGCTTCCTGGCGTCGGTGCCGTTCCTGGCCGCCTTCGTCGGCGTGCTGTGCTCGGGCGTGCTGTCCGACTTCCTGATCCGCCGCGGCGCCACCGTGGGCCTCGCGCGCAAGCTGCCCATCATCCTGGGCCTGTTGATCTCCACGTCGATGATCGGCGCCAACTTCACCGATTCCACGCCGTGGGTCATCTTCTTCCTGGCCGTCGCCTTCTTCGGCAACGGCCTGGCGTCGATCACCTGGTCACTGGTGTCGGCGCTGGCGCCGGTGCGGCTGCTGGGCCTGACGGGCGGGGTATTCAATTTCGTGGGCAACCTGTCGTCGATCTGCACGCCGATCGTGATCGGCTTCCTGGTGTCCAAGGACAGCTTCGCGCCGGCCATCGTGTACGTGTCGTCGCTGGCCTTGCTGGGCGCGCTGTCGTACATCCTGCTGGTCGGCAAAGTGGAACGGATCGACGCCTGATCCCGCGCATTGCCATCACCAAGGGCGCCTGCATGGGCGCCCTTTTTCATGCGCGGCACCTGCGTGCGCAAGCGCGCCGCCGCAGGCTCGCCGACGCGTCCGCTGGCGCGATGCGACTTATTATTGTTATGATATAACATATCTATTTGTAAAACCTGACCCAAGCGGACCCGCAGGCCCTCCGTCCGCGCCGCCCCGCGCCCCCTTCCCTTTCCGACATCTTCAACCGAAGAAGGACACCCCGTGCTTGAAGCCATCGGCCTGACCAAACGCTACGGCGACCAGATCGCGCTGCATCCGCTGGACCTGCGCATCGAGCCGGGCGAGATCTATTGCCTGCTGGGCGCCAACGGCGCCGGCAAGACCACCACCATCAACCTGTTCCTGAACTTCATCGCACCCGACGGCGGCCAGGCCCTGATCAACGGCCAGGACGCGGCGCGCGAGCCGCTGGCCACCAAGCAGCACCTGGCCTACATCCCCGAGCAGGTGAACCTGTACGGCACGCTGACGGGCCTGGAGAACCTGCGCTACTTCGCCGCGCTGGCGCTGGGCGAGGCGCCGCCGCGCGAACACCTGCTGGCGCTGATGGCGGACGTGGGCCTGGAGGCGGCCGCGGCGGACAAGCGCGTGGCCGCCTATTCCAAGGGCATGCGGCAAAAAGTCTGGATCGCGGTGGCCCTGGCCAAGAACGCGCGCGCCCTGCTGCTGGACGAGCCGACCTCGGGCCTGGACCCGTCGGCGGCGGCCGAATTCACCCACCTGTTGCAGCGCGCCAGCGAACGCGGCGTGGCCATCCTGAACACCACGCACGACCTGTTCCACGCCCGCCAGACCGCCACCCGGATCGGCATCATGAAACGCGGCCGCCTGGTCGACAGCCTGGACAGCCGCCAGATCAGCGATACCGATCTGCAAGCCCTGTACCTGGCCCACATGAAGGCCGACGCATGATCTTGCTGATCGCCCTCAAGGACCTGCGCGAACGGCTGCGCGACGGCCGGCTCTATTGGGCCGGCGGCATCGTCGCCGTGCTCCTGCTGACCTCGCTGGCGGTCGGCTACCTGCACCAGCAGGAAGCCCGCGCCGAACAGGCCGCCGCCCAGAACGCCGATTACGGCGACTGGCTCAAACAAGGCGCGCGCCATCCGCACGATGCCGCCCATCAGGGCATGCACGTGTTCAAACCCGATACGGCGCTGGCGCTGCTGGATGCCGGCATCAATCCGTACATCGGCAGCACCGTGTGGTTGCAGGCGCACCGCCAGAGCGAAGTGAAATTCCGTCCCGCGCAGGACGCCACCGGCTTGCAGCGGTTTGGCGACCTCTCGGCGGCGTGGATCCTGCAGGCGCTGGGGCCGTTGCTGGTGATCGTGCTGGGTTTCAACGCCTTCTCGGGCGAGCGCGAACAGGGCATCCTGCGCCAGACGCTCAGCCTGGGCGTGGCGCCGTGGCGCCTGTTGTGGGGCAAGGCCGCGGCGCTGGGCATGAGCCTGGGCCTGTTGCTGGTGCCCGCGGCGGTCGCGGCCGGCGTGGCGGTTTGGCTGGCGGGTGGCGGGATCGATGCGCTGTGGCGCTTCGGCGCCCTGTCGGCCGGCTATGCGCTGTACCTGGCCACCTTCGTCTTCATCACGCTGGGCGTGTCGGCCGCCGCGCGGTCATCGCGCGTGGCCATCACGGTGCTGCTGGCCCTGTGGATCGCCAACACTGTGGTCGCGCCGCGCGTGATGGCCGAACTGTCGCGCGGCGTGCATCCCAGCCCGACCCGCCTGCAATTCAACCAGGCCCTGCAGGACGACCTGAAAGCCACGTCGGACCGTGTCTGGATGCAGGCCTTCGGCACGACCGAACGCTGGAGCCGCGACGTGCCGCTGAACCAATGGGGCCTGGCGCTCAAACTGGACGACCAGTCCAGCTATGCCGTCTACGACCGCCACTTCGGCGGCCTGTGGGACACCTGGGAACGGCAGCAGGCCGTGCAGGAAGCCGCCGGCTGGCTGATGCCGCTGCTCGCCATCCGCGCCTTCTCGGCCGCCATGGCCGGCACCGACTTCGCGCACCACCGCGACTTCACCGTGGCCGCCGAACGCCAACGCCGCGTGATCCAGGACATCGTCAGCGCTGACCTGGTGGCGCACGCCGACACGCTGGACCACCAGCATTTTTCCTATCAGGCCAGCCCGTCGCTGTGGGCGCGCGTGCCGCCCTTCCAATACCAGCCGCCCGCCGCCGGCTGGGCGCTGCACGAGGCGCGCCTGAGCCTCTTGATGCTGGCCGCCGCGTTGTTGCTGAGCCTGGCCTTTGCCTGGCGCGCCGTGGCCCGCCAGACCGCCCTGTAGGAGACACGCCGGTGCACGCCCGACAATCCCCCCGCTTCGCCCTGGTCCTGCGGCATGAACTGCGCCTGATGACCCGCGAGCGCGCCCTGTGGCTTTGCGGCCTGCTGTTCCTGCTGCTGGTGGCCTACGCGGTCTTCAATGGCCTGTGGCAGACGTCGCTGCGCGACGAGGCGCAGGCCGCACTGACACGCGCCGATGGCCAGGCCCGCGCGCAGCAGCTGGCGCAGCTGAACCGCATCATGGACGGCCGCGAAAGCCCCACGCCCTTCGGCAACCCCGCCAGCCCCGCCAACATGGGCGGCGGCCTGGGCGCCCACTACGCCATCATGCCCAGCGTGACCCTGGCGCCCGTGGCGCTGGGCCAGACCGACCTGTTCCCCTCGCTGTTCAAGGTGACCTACCAGAGCAAGGTCAACTTCATCCACAACAACGACATCGAGAACCCCTGGCACCTGCTCAGCGGCCATTTCGACCTGGCGTTCGTGGTGGTCTATCTGCTGCCGCTGCTGATCTTCGCGCTCAGCTACAACCTGCTGTCCGGCGAAAAGGAAGACGGCACGCTTCGGTTGCTACTGTCGCAGCCCCTGGCGTTGCTGACGCTGATTGCCGGCAAGATCGCGCTGCGCGCCGCCGTGCTGCTGGGCGCAGCGGTGCTGCTGCCGATTGCCGCGCTGCTACTGGTCCGCCCCCAGGCCCTGCATGCCGCCGACACCACGCTGTGGTGGGCGCTGCTGGTGGGCGCCTATGCGTTGTTCTGGTTCGCCGCGGTGGTGGCGGTCAACGCCTTTGGCAGATCGTCGGCCGCCAACGCCATGATCCTGATGGTGGGCTGGGTGCTGCTGGTGCTGGTGGCGCCGGTGCTGTTGAATCTGGCTGCCGCGGCCATCAGCCCCGCGCCGTCGCGCGCCGAACTGGCCACCCGCACCCGTGTCGCCACCGCAGTGGCCATGCGCGACAACGCCGCCTTGCTGTCCACCGACTACCAGCACATGGATAAGCCCGAGGTGCTGATTCCGCGCGACGGCCACCTGGAAATCACCGGCCGGCCCATGGGCCAGGCCCGCGTCGAGCGTCAGGTGGACCAGGCCATGCAGCCCGAGCTGGACCGCTTCGACGCGCAACTGGCCCGCCAGCAGGCGCTGGTGGCCCGCTACAGCGTGCTGTCACCCGCCGCCGTCGCCTACGAAGGCATCACCGCCCTGGCCGGCACCGGACAGCGCCGCCACGCGCATTTCATGAAACAGATCGACGCCTACCACCAGGCCTGGAAGGACTTTTTCCTGCCCCGCATCGAAGCCGGCCGCGCCATCGCGCCCGAAGACTTCGCGGCCATGCCGGTGTTCCGCTGGCAGGAAGAGGACGCCGCCACCGTGCGCGCCCAAGCCTGGCGAGCCCTGCTGCAACTGCTGGCGCCCACGCTGCTGCTGCTGGCCGTGGCCGGCTGGCGCCTGCGCCGCTACCGCATCGCCTAGATACACGCTGTACCCCCATCAAGCCTAACGGGAAAGAGTCATGAGGAAAGTCGTATCCACCGCCGCCTTCGCGGCGTGCGCCGCCGTGCCCGGCGTCCAGGCACAGGAACCCGAGCTGCCCGCCATTCGCGTGGAAGCCGCCAGCGAAGCCGAAGGGCTGCGGCTGGATTCGCGCAGCAGCACCGCGTCGCGCCTGGGCCTGACCCTGCGCGAGACCCCCGCATCCGTCGAGATCCTGTCGCAGCAGACCCTGCGCGAGCGCGGCGCCAGCACGCTCAGCGACGCGTTGCGCGGCGCCACGGGCCTGGCTGGCGGCGGGCCGCCGTCTTCGCCGACCACGCTGTCGTCACGCGGCTTTACCGACATCCTGTATCTGTATGACGGCCTGCGCATGTCCGGCGCCGGCTCGACCAACCGGGTCGAAGACACCTGGAACTACGAGCGCATCGAAGTCCTGAAAGGCCCCGCCTCCGTCCTGCAGGGCGACAGCGCCATCGGCGGCATCGTCAACTTCCAGACCAAGCGCCCCGAGCGCGACAACCCCAGCCGCGAAGCCATGTTCTCGTATGGCAGCTACGGCAGCACGCGCACCGGCATCGGCCTGGGCGACAACTTCGGCGAGACCGGCGCCTACCGCATCGACTACAGCCACAACGACAGCCGCGTCGGCACCATCGATCGCAACAGCAACAAGCTGGACCACCTGACCACCGGCGTGGCCTTCGATGTAGCGCCCGCCACCCGCCTGGACCTGTCGTTCGACTATTCGCGCGACACCGGTCACGCCTACTGGGGCACGCCCCTGGTGCCGCGCAGCGTGGCACGCGACCCGACCGGCGTCGTCAGTACCCCTGATGGCCGCGTGCTGGACCGCAGCCTCGCGCGCAACAATTACAACGTCCTGGACGACCGCAACGAAGCCGAGGCCTACTGGCTGCGCGCCCGCGTCACGCATAAGCTGACGCCCGCCTGGACCCTGCGCAACGAATTCGCGATGAACAAGGTCGACCGCCTGTGGAAGAACTCGGAATCGGCGACCTTCAGCGCGCCGTCGTCGATCGACCGCGACCAGACCCTCATCACCCATCACCAGCGCTACCTGATCGACCGCTTCGATGCCTCCCACAGCGGCACGATCGGCGGGCTGGCCAACAAGTTCGTGGTGGGCGGCGAACTCAGCAAGACCACCCTGGACAGCGAGCGGCGCTTCTCCAACCGCACGGCGTCCACGGCGGACGCGCTGCGCGTGTCGCTGCGCAATCCCGATGTGGGGTATTACAACGACGATCCGGCGCTGATGAGCGGCCCCGGCAACCGCACCGACTTCACCACCGACGTGCGCGGCGCGGCGTTCTTCCTGGAAGACTCGCTCAAACTCGCCGAGCCCTGGACCGTGGTGGCCGGCTACCGCTACGACCGCATCCGCGTCGAGCGCAGCGTGACCGACCTGAACGCCGGCAGCCGCAACGCATTCGGCACGCGCTATTCCGCCAGCTCGGCGCGCCTGGGCACCGTGTTCGACCTGACGCCGTCGTCGTCGGTGTACGCCCAGTACACCAACGCCACCATCCCCGTGGGTTCCCTGTTTCTGCTGTCGCAGGCCAACGCCTCGTATCCGCTGGCCAAGGGCCAGCAATGGGAAGCGGGCTTCAAGCAGACGCTGGACAACGTCGAATGGACCGCCGCGGTCTATCACATCAAGCTGGAAAACGTGCTGTCGCGCGACCAGAACGATGCGCGCCTGACGGTCAACAACGGCCGCCAGTCGTCGCGCGGCGTGGAGCTGTCGGCCGACTGGCGCGTCACGCCTCAGTTCACGCTGTCGGGCAACGTCGCCGTGCTCAACGCGCGCTTTGATTCCCTGACCGAGGCCGATGGCTCGTCACGTGTGGGCAACACCCCGCCCAACGTGCCCGAGCGCGTCGCCAACCTGTACGCCAACTACCGGCTGGCGGACCTGCCGATGAACCTGTTCGTCGGCCTGAACCACACCGGCAAGATCTACACCGACAACGCCAACCAGGTCCGCATCAACAGCCACACCACGGTCGACGCCGCGATCAGCTACCGCATCCAGCCCGCCCTCTTGACCTTCCGCGTGCGCAACCTGACGGACCGGCTGTACGCGTACTACGGCGGTCGCGCGACCAGCCAGGTGCTGCTTGCGCCTGGCCGGACGTACGAGCTGGGGGCCACGTTCGAGTTCTGACCGATCAGCAGCCTTGCACCGCCAGCCGGCGACGCTGGTTGGCGGCGCGCTGCACCAGCACCAGGGCCAAGCCGGCCGTGGCGATGACCGCCCCGGCGACCGGCACGGCGGCATAGCCCATGCCCGCCGAGATCACCGCGCCGCCGGCCGCGGCGCCCACCGCGTTACCCAGGTTGAAGGCGCCCACGTTCACCGACGACGCCAGGCCCGGTGCATCCGTCGCGGCGCGCATCACGCCCATCTGCAACGGCGGCACCACCGCGAAGGTCGCCACGCCGAAGATCAGCAGCGAAATCGCCGCCCCGATCGACGTGGTGCCGATCCACGGGAACGCCAGCAGGTCGATGATGACAATCACCAGGAACGTGATCAGCGTGCCGTCCAGCGACCGGTCGGCCATGCGGCCGCCCAGGCCGTTGCCCAGCGTGAAACCCAGGCCGATCAGCACCAGCATGCCGGTAATGAAGGCGGGCGAGGCGCCGGTGATGTCCGCCAGGGTCGGCGCAATGTAGGTGTACAGCGTGAACATGGCGCCCGCGCCCAGCACCGTGGTCAACAGCGCCAGCAACACGACGGGGCTCTTCAACACCGCCAGTTCGTGGCGCACGTTGGGACGGCGGCCGGCTTCACCGGAAGGCAGCGCGAACCACAGGGACAGCATGGCGACCAGGCCCAGCACGGCCGTGGCGGCAAACGACATGCGCCAGCCGATCACCTGGCCCAGCCACGTCGCGGCGGGCACGCCGCCCACGTTGGCGATGGTCAGCCCCATGAACATGGTCGCGACCGCGCTGGCCTGCTTGTGGCGCGGCACCACGCTGGCCGCCACCAGCGACCCCAGGCCGAAGAACGCGCCGTGGTTCAAGCTGGTGACCAGACGCGCCAGCAGCAGCGTCGTGTAATTGGGAGACAGGGCCGACAGGATATTGCCGAGCGTGAAGATGGCCATCAGCAGGATCAACGCCTTGCGCCGCGACCAGCGCGAAAACGCCAGTGTCATCAGCGGCGCGCCCACCATCACGCCGATCGCGTAAGCGCTGATCAGCATGCCGGCGCTGGGGATGGACACCCCCACGCCGTCGGCGATCACGGGCAGCAGGCCCATGGGAGAAAATTCGGTCACACCGATGCCGAATGCGCCGACGGCCAGCGCCAGCAACGGCAAGCCGGACTTCACCGGCGGGGATTCATGGGTAGACATGCGGGTTCCTTGGATGGATGGCGCCGACCGGACGGTTCAGGGGCGATCCAGCCAGAAGCCGGCACCTAGGGAAAACCCGATCGGAAGACAGGCGCCCAGTATGCCGGGGATACCCTTGCGGAAAAAGCAACTAAACAGGGAAACACTTTTGACCTGGAGTCATGAATGGGGAGGGCAGGCCAACCAGCCCCGGGGAAGCCGGGCCGCCCCTGACCACTCAGGCCGACAGCCCCCACCGCTTGGCGTGCTTGTGGGTATTGGCCCGAATCCACAGCCCCAGGCGATCGATCAGCGTGGTCTCGGTGCCCGCCATCGCCTGCTCTCGCAGGCCTGCCTGCACGGATTCCAGCGCGGCGACCAACTCGTCCGTCAGCGTCTGCGCCAACATCGTCACATAGCGGGCGTTGAAGCCCAGATCCTGGGCCATCGCCCGTAAATGAGCTTGTCCGATATTGCCCGGCTTGGTCTCGCCGCCCACCGCAAACGCGAAATTGCGCGCAAGCCCGGGATACATCGCCGTGCACATCAAGTCATAAAACGGGGCCAGGCGGTAGCGGCCGTCCGGCAGTTGCAACACGGACAGGTTCTTGGCGTGACTGTCGTTATTGCCCACGCACAGATTGAAGAATACCCATCGGAGAAATCGCTTTACGTCGGTGCCATTGACACCGATTCCTCTCAATAACGCACAGCATTGCGCCAGGGACGGGCCGCCATCGGCTTCGTACTTCACATCCGATGGCTTGCCGGCCAGTTGGCAGAGATCCAGCTGATGCAGACGCCGCAGCCCGCCCTGTCCGTCTGATTCCCGGTCGTAGCGTTTGATCAGGCAGGCCCTCGTGTCAGGCTGGAAAGTTGCTTCTGCCACCCCCAGGCCCAAACGCGCCGCCAATTGCATGACCAGGGTTTCGTTCAGCGCCGACGCCCAGACCGTATCAAACCCTCGAATGTCCGGCTTGAGGATATGCGAAGATGGCGCCGCGCCCTCTGGCATCGCGGGCGAGCCGTCAGGCATCACCATCACCAGCAACTTGTCCTGCGCACCCGCCAGGGAAATCCGCGCGCCCTCGGCGTTCTCGGCCACCAACGCCGGCACGTCAGCATTGTTCAGGCGGCTGGCGATGTCGCCCCATGTCGTCGCGCGATAGTGCGCTGGCGCGGGGCGTTCGCCTGGCGGCAATATCGTCAGGCCACTGGCGTTATCCCCCCCCACACTACGAAGCAGGCCGAACACCGTGGTGGCATGGCGGCTGACTTGCAAGAAGCGGCGGATGGGGCCTTCGGGCAGCAGATTTTCAAAAAAAGCGTGCACCGCGGTGTCTGCCTGAGCGCCGTCGTGCAGTGGTATGTCCGGCGCAATAGGATAAGCCGACGGCCATTGCAGCCATGCATCATCGTAGACAAAGCGCAGCGGCCGCTCGTCAAACAGGCGTCCGACCTTGATATCCACCCGATAGATATCCAACGCGTCCACAGTCATGGCCGCCTCACGCGCTTGGGCGTGACCAGCACTTCCAGGCCCAGCAGGTCCAGCGTGTCCAGTACCTTCTGCAATTGCAGTGTGGGTTTGCCACGCTCCAGATCCACCACGAAACGGTTACCCGTACCGGACAGGCCGGCCAGGTCCGTTTGCAGCAGGCCCTGCTCGCGTCGCACCTGCTTCACGAGTTCGCCCAGGTCTGCGGCGCTGCGGATGGGCGCCGAAGAGAAACCGGCAGGCGGTGGGATAGGCATAAGGCGCTCCAAAATTACCGTTCGGTAAGTTTATGCTTATTACGCTCAAAAATCCCCATAAAATTACCGATCGGTAATTTTTATCAAGATTTTGCTCGTTCAAGCCGAAAAAATTACCGAACGGGAATAATTTGCACACTCCCCTTCAGGCAAACGCCGCCCGCCCCTCACCCGTGCTGATACCGCCATTCCTGCGTCACGCCCCCATACCCGTAGGCCGTTGGCCGGCAGTCCGCGACGTGGATGCTCGAATGCGGATGCACATTGCCCAACAAGCCGGCCAGCAGTTCATAGGCCGCCTTGTGATAGGCCGCCTTTTCACCGCGGGTATTGGTTTCACCCGTGATCGTGACCTCAAGCTGGAACGAGTTCCTGCCCTCTTCTGCCAGCGACCGCCCCGCCACGAACCACTGATCGGCCGGCACGTACTGCACAATGACGCGGGTGCGCGCGGGCTCTTTCTTCAGCACGTCGCAGGTGAGTTGGGTCAGTTGTTCCGCCAGTTGGCGGGTAAGCGCCGCGTTGGGGTGACCAGACACGATGACATTGATACCAGGCATGTTTGCTCCTTGTTGAACCGTGAGCCGCCAGTGTCGGATGCCTCTTGTTCACGGAAAAGCGGGAAGTTATGCTGACATCTATCGGAAAAACAGGCAGATAGATGTCACGCCTTCTGGATCTGGAGCTTCTCAACACCCTGGTGGTGGTTGCCGATGCGGGCAGCCTGTCGGCCGCGGCGCCCCGGCTGTACCGATCCCAATCGGCGATCAGCGACCAAGTGCGCAAGCTGGAACAGCTATGCGGCGTCTCGCTGCTGGTGCGCGCCAAGACGGGAACCCGCCTGACCCCCGCGGGCGAACGGCTGGTGGCGCATGCGCAAAAGCTGCTGTCGCTCAGCGACGCGGCCTGGCGCGACATGCAGGGCGCCCAATTGACGGGCGACCTGCGCCTGGCCATCACGGATTATTTCCGGCCTCACGCGTTGCCGATCATCATTCGACACATCCGCGAACAGTTTCCGCAGTTACGCCTGCATGTCGGCATCCGCAAGAGCGCCTGGATCGAGCAGGAGGCCAATGCCGCCAGTTTCGATATCGGCGTCTCGATGACGATTCTGCACAACGGCCATTCGCCGGACGACGTCTCCCCGGAACGCATCAAACTGCGCCGCGAACCCCTGCACTGGATCGCCGACAAGTCGTTCGTCCTGCCACCCGCCGGCCAGACGCTGGGCCTGATCGTGTTGCCGGACACCTGCTCGCTGCAACGGTTTGCCGTGCATACCCTGGACGCGGCCGGTGTTGCCTACAGCATCGAGCACACGGCGTCCGATATCGGCGGCTTGCACCTGGCGCTGGCTGCGGGATTGGGAATCGCCTGCCTGAATGCATCCGCGGTTCCCTCTACCGCGATGGCGGTGGAAGGCGATCCCCGGCTGCCCGCGCTACCGGATGTCGAGTTCAGCCTGGCGCCGCCGCGCAGGCAGGAGCCGGCTTTCATCTCCGACGTCAGGGACATGCTCGCCGCGCATCTGCGCTGAACAAGCGCATGCCATGCGTCGCAATAAAAAATGGCGCCCGGACTCGGGCGCCATTTCCGGGCAGACTGCCGCTTACTTCAGCAGCAACGCATTCAAGCGCTTCACGAACGCCGCCGGGTCAGCGATCTGGGCGCCTTCGGCCAAGAGCGCCTGGTCCAGCAGCAGACGCGCCCACTGGTCGAACTCGCCGTCGTCGGCGGCGCGGATGCGGGCCAACAGCGGGTGTTCGGGGTTGATTTCCAGCACCGGCTTCACGTTGGGCGCTTCCTGGCCGGCGGCCTTGAGCATGCGCAGCAGGTGCGGGCTGAGTTCGTTCTGGCCCACCACCACGCACGCCGGCGAATCCACCAGGCGCAGCGTCACGCGCACTTCCTTGACCTGGTCTTCCAGCGTCTTTTGCAGGCGCTCGACCAGCGGCTTGAAGTCTTCGGCCACTTCGGCCTGGTGCTTCTTTTCCGCTTCGTCGGCCAGCTCGGCCAGATCCAGGCCGCCCTTGGCCACCGACACCAGCGACTTGCCGTCGAATTCACGCAGGTACGACAGCATCCACTCGTCGACGCGGTCGGACAGCAGCAGCACTTCGATGCCCTTCTTGCGGAAGATTTCCAGGTGCGGGCTGTTGCTGGCCGCGGCGAACGTGTCCGCCGTCACGTAGTAGATCTTGTCCTGGCCTTCCTTCATGCGCGCCACGTAGTCGGCGAACGACACGGTCTGCGCCTGGTCGCCGGTATGCGTCGACGCAAAACGCATCAGCTTGGCGATGCGTTCCAGGTTGGCGTGGTCTTCGCCCGCGCCTTCCTTGAGCACCTGGCCGAATTCCGACCAGAACGTGGCATAGTCTTCCGGCTTGTTCTCGGCCAGGTCTTCCAGCAGCGACAGGATGCGCTTGGCCGAGCCCTCGCGGATGGCGCGCACGTCGCGGCTTTCCTGCAGGATTTCGCGCGACACGTTCAGCGGCAGGTCCGCCGAATCGATCACCCCGCGCACAAAGCGCAGGTACGACGGCAGCAACTGGTCGGCGTCGTCCATGATGAACACGCGCTTGACGTACAGCTTCACGCCGCGGCGGCCGTCGCGGTCCCACAGGTCCATCGGCGCGTGCTTGGGCACATACAGCAGCTGGGTGTATTCGCTGCGGCCTTCCACGCGGTTGTGGGTCCAGGCCAGCGGATCGTCGTAGTCATGCGAGACCGTCTTGTAGAACTCGCGGTACTGCTCGTCGGACACGTCGGCCTTGCTGCGGGCCCACAGCGCGTTGGCCTGGTTCACCGTTTCGAGCTCGTCCTTTTTGACCTGCTCGCCCTTCTCGGCGTCCCATTCTTCCTTGGCCATGCGGATCGGCAGCGAAATGTGGTCGGAATAGCGGCGCAGGATCTCGCGCAGCTTCCAGCCATTGAGCAGCTCGTCTTCGTCGGCGCGCAGGTGCAGCGTCACGTCGGTGCCGCGCGTGGCCTTTTCGGCCGCGGCGATGGTGAATTCACCCTGGCCGTCGGACTCCCAGCGGATGGCATCCGCCGAACCCGCGCGGCGGCTGACCACCGTGACCTTGTCCGCCACGATGAACGACGAATAGAAGCCCACGCCGAACTGGCCGATCAGCTGCGCGTCTTTCTGCTTGTCACCGGTGAGCTGCGAGAAGAATTCGCGGGTGCCGGAACGGGCGATGGTGCCCAGGTTGGCCACGGCCTCTTCGCGCGACAGGCCGATGCCGTTATCGGAAATCGTGACCGTGCGGGCATCCTTGTCATAGCTGACCGTGATGGCCAGCTCGCCGTCGCCTTCGAGCAGCGCCGGCTGGTCAATGGCCTCGAAGCGCAGCTTGTCGCAGGCGTCCGACGCGTTCGACACCAGCTCGCGCAGGAAGATCTCCTTGTTGCTGTACAGCGAATGGATCATCAGGTGCAGCAGTTGCTTCACCTCGGCCTGGAATCCCAGGGTTTCGGACGGGGACGACGCGGCGTTTTGGCTCATAGTTCTACGTGAAGGTCCAAGAAATTAGGGACAAAAGAAACCGGTTACCGGGACAAAGCGCCCGCGCGGTTTCCGGGAAACCCTACTGTGATGGGGGTCAGGAGCAACTTTTCAAGACCGGTCAGAAAATGCCCCAGGACTTCCGGTAGCGGGTCTTGGCTTCCAATACCGCTTCGCCCTCGACTGCGGCCATCTTGCCGTCCCGGATCAGCTTGCGGATATCGTCCGCCCGGATCTGCAGGGTCTGCTGCGAGCGCAGCAGGAAATCCGCGGCGGCGGGGTCCAGGATGCGGTACATGGGGCTGAAAACCAGTTGGGACGAGCCCAGTTCGTCAAAATAATAAAGCGCGTCGCCATGGCGCCAGACCGAGCCGAAGCGGTGATACACGTCGCCCAGCTTCTGCCATGCCCCCCCCGGCGCGGGCGCCATCCGGTAGATCAGCGTCGAGCGCGATATCAGTCCGCCACGGCTGCGGGTCTTGTACCAGGACTCATTGCCCTTCAGGAACAGCACCTGCTTGCCATCCGAGAATACGTACGGCGACAGCGCCGTAAACGATCCCGATGCAAACGGATCATCGCCGGCCCGCTCGACCTGCCGGGTCTGGCTGTTATAGAAATAGATGCCATCCTTGCCGGCGAACAAGGCCTGATTCACATGGCGGCCTTTATCGCTGAGCAAACGATAAGGCGCGCGCGCCGCATCGAAAGCCTGCGCCCCCACGTACACCATGCCGTCGCGCGGGTCGGACAGATACCGCTGGCGATCCAGGCCCTCCAACTGAAACGAATACAGCCTGGGATCATCCGACAGCGGCAGCAGGGTCTCGCGGAAATACACGTGGCGGCCATCGGCAAAGAATTGATCGCCCGGCCGCGATTCGCCGTCCTGGATCGCGGCCACCCGCCGCAACGCCTCCGGATTGGCCTGCGGCATCTCCTTGCCCTCGTAGAACACCCGCGCGCCGTCCGTGGCGAGTTCCCGGTCCAGCAACGGCCGGTAGGGCTGCGCGCTGGCCGGCAAGGCCCTGAAGGGATACAGATAGGTCTGTGGTTTTTCGCCTCGCCCCGCCTGGAACAATAGCTTTTGCCACACTTCCTGCAGGCCACCCAAGGCCTCATTCGGCCTGGAATAGAAGGCGCAGAAATACGTCATCGCGCCATCGGTGAAATAGCTGTTGCCCAGAAACCGCGCCGACGCCGGCGACATGCCCGGCAGGATCTGATTGCCGCAATACACATGGCGGCTGTCGCGGCCCGCCTGGCGGCCATCGTACGTGCGGGTTTCAAACGCCTCGAAACTCGCCGGGTCCGCCGCATCCATCCGGTAATACCCATTGCTGGGCACCGCCGCGTAGATGGCGCCCTGATACCGCTTATAGATACTGCTGCGGTAGGACTCGCCCTTGTCGACAGCGGCAAAGTCGTCGTTGCTATCCATCACCAGAAACAGCAGGCTCATCGGCAAACCGGCAATCAGCAAGGCGCAAACGATCGCGATCCATCTCGTGCGTTTCTGCATGGTTTTCGGCCAGGAAGGCCCGGTGCAAAGGTCGGGTTGATGGCCGGAAATTCTATCAAGCCGATCCGCCCCGGATTATCCAGCCCTTGATCGCCCAGGGCGCTTGGCCGCCTTCCCCGCTAAAATCCCGCACTTTCTTCCCTCCCCCCACCTTGCCGGCCCCTCCGCCATGCAACCCGCCTCCCTGACCCAACCCGCCTCCCACGGCCCCGCCGACGACGGCCAGCCCAGCCACGACCTGGTCTACGGCCCCGACGACCGCCCCGCCGCCCCCGTCGCCTTCGTCGCCGCCCTGCAGCACCTGCTGGCCATCCTGGTGCCCATCGTCACTCCCGGCCTGCTCATCTGCCAGGCCTTGGGCGTCAGCAGCCGCGACACCACCCTGATCGTGTCCATGTCGCTGGTCATCTCCGGCATCGCCACCTACGTCCAGTGCAAGCGCTTCGGCCCCCTGGGCGCCGGCCTGCTCATCGTGCAGGGCACCAGCTTCAACTTCGTCGGCCCGCTGATCGCCGGCGGCACGGTCATGGTCAAGCAAGGCACCCCGGTCGAAGCCGTCATGGCGGCCATCTTCGGCGTCGTCATCGCCGGGTCCTTCGTGGAAATGGGCATTAGCCGCATCCTGCCCTTCGTCAAGCGCCTCATCACCCCGCTGGTCACCGGCATCGTCGTGCTGCTGATCGGCCTGACCCTCATCAAAGTCGGCCTCATCAGCATGGGCGGCGGTTTCGGCGCCATGGCCAGCGGCACCTTCGCCAGCGCCGAGAACCTGACGCTGTCCGGCCTGGTGCTGGGCACCATCATCCTGCTCAACCGCGTACCGGTCGTCTGGATCCGCAGCACCGCCCTGGTCCTGGCCCTGGCCGTCGGCTACATCGCCGCCGCCTGCATGGGCCGCCTGGACTTCACCGGCGCCCGCGAAGCCGCGCTGTTCCAGATTCCCATGCCCCTGCACTTCGGCCTGGGCTTCTCGTGGGCCCTGTTCGTGCCCATGCTGATCATCTACCTGGTCACGTCCCTGGAAGCCATCGGCGACGTCACCGCCACCAGCAAGGTGTCCAAGCAACCCGTCGAAGGCCCGCTGTGGATGCAGCGCATCAAGGGCGGCGTGCTGGTCAACGGCGCCAACTCGCTGCTGGCCGGTGTCTTCAATACGTTCCCCAGCTCGGTCTTCGCCCAGAACAACGGCGTCATCCAGCTCACCGGCATCGCCAGCCGCCACGTCGGCGTGTGGATCGCCGGCATGCTGATCCTGCTGGGCCTGTTCCCGTCGGTGGCCGGCGTGCTGCAGGCCGTGCCCGAACCCGTCCTGGGCGGCGCCGCCATGGTCATGTTCGGCGCGGTCGCCGCATCGGGCATCAACATCCTGGCCGGCATCCACCTGGACCGCCGCGCCCTGCTGATCATCGCCGTGTCCCTGGCCCTGGGCCTGGGCGTGTCGCAAGTGCCGGAAATCCTGTCGCACCTGCCGCATGCCGTGAAAAGCGTGCTGGAATCCGGCGTGGCCACCGGCGGCATCTGCGCGCTGGTGATGAACTGGTTCCTGCCTGAGAAGAAGTGAGTGGGGGCAGGCCGGGCTTGCGCCGCGCCATGGCGCGCGGGGTCCGGCAGGCCGCGCATCAGGCCGAGCCGGCCCGCCTTGCCCGGCGCCGGCCCGTCGCCTGACAATTTTTTCCAGACCGCATATAATCGCGGTCTTCGCTTCTCCCGCAGCCGTCTTCAGTAGCACAGGACGCGTTCGCGACCCCCTTGCCCGGGTGGTGAAATTGGTAGACGCAGGGGACTCAAAATCCCCCGCCGCAAGGCGTGCCGGTTCGATTCCGGCCCCGGGCACCATCAAGAATATTTCCCCGATTGCCCTGACAAATCCACGATTCGCCTCCTGCATGTGACGTCGTCGCAGTAGAACGCGAACGCGATTGGTCACTTGAAAGCGCGCTCCATTTGTCACTCGGCCCAATTCTAGCGGCCGGAAATTCGGCAAACTTCTTACGCGCGGCGTGCCTTCCCGCACGACGCCTTCCCTCTACAGACTCCCGCCGACGGTCCAGCCGCCTCCATGGCGCCTCACGATATCGGTTTTTGCTATTTTTATTTGTTTTTGCGATAATTCTCCATGCACATCATTTCCAAGCGATCGTTGCGTGAGTTCTGGCTGATCCATCCCGGGTCCACCCAGTCGCTGCTTCATTGGCACACGACGCTGGAACACGCCCAGGCCGCTGATTTCTCGGCGCTGAAGGCGGTGTTCAACACGGTGGACTGGGTCGGCGGCTATGTGGTTTTCGACATAGGCGGCAACAAGTACCGCATCGTTGCCGATGTGGTGTTCCGATCGCAGACCGTCTTCATCAAGTACGTTTTCACGCATAAGGAGTACGACTCATGGAAGCCGTAATTCCCGACCTGACCGAAGTGGCTCGCAGCTATGCCGAATTCCGCGCGATCGCGGGCGTGGGTGCGATCCGCAATGAAGCGGACTACGGCCGAGCGCTGGCGTTGATCGAAGCGATCCTGGACAAGACACGCGGCACCCCGATGCGAGAAGACCCCTCGCACCCGCTGGCTGACCTGCTGGATCTGCTGACCGCGGCAGTACACGAGTATGAGGCTGATCACCACGCCATCCCGGCGTCGTCGCCCCGCGAGGTGCTGCGCTTCCTGATGGATCAGCACGGACTGAATCAATCCGACTTGCCCGAGGTGGGCAGCCAGAGTGTCATGTCCGAGATTCTGGCGGGCCGCCGGATGCTCAATACCCGCCAGATTGCCGCATTGGTCGAGCGCTTTCATGTCCGCGCGGATGCCTTCATCGAGCGCGCGGATGCGCATTGAAAGAGTGGTCCCGCCCCAACGCACCAGGCGCAGGATCCTCCGCCCTCAATACCGCCCCCACCTTCCTTCGTAATACACCCAGTGCCCATGCCGCTGGCGCCATTCCGGCCCGTGGTACACATACCCGCGCCGCGCCGGCAGCCACACGCCGCCGACCCAGGCGTGGCGTCCGCCGATCCATTCCCAATGGCCGGGCGCCCAGACGTAGCCCACACGGGGAGGCGGCACGACCTCGACCCGGGGTGGCGGCGGCGCCACGTCGATGCTGATGGCCACGCCGGCCTGCGCCACAGCCGGCACGCTCAACGCGCCCAGGGACAACACCACTGCGGCGCCCGCGGTCATCGCGGCTTTGATGAGGCTTTTCATAACGGTTTCTCCCTTGCGATCGCCGCGCGCGACGATGCGGGCGCGGTGAGGCTAGTGTGCGCGGCAGGAATTATCGAAACGGTTACGCGGCGGGGGGTGGTGGTTTCAGGCGGTTTCGGCGGCGGGCCTGATCGGGGTGGGTTTTGCCGGCCGCCCCCTATAAATTCCGCCCAATGGATTTAACGGGAATTCCCCGATTCTCCGCCCCCACACCGGCCGATACCATTCGGCGCACTTCCGCCGGCTGGCGGAAATGAAATCCATACGTTGCGCCCTCGCGCGGAGACACCATGAAAACTTTGACCACTGTCGCGGCAGGCGCCGCGTTACTGCTTTCGTCGTGGGGCGCCAGCGCGGGCGTGACGTTCGAAAGCGTCAAGAACAAGGGCTTCGTCCAATGCGGGGTGTCCACGGGCGTGGCCGGCTTCTCGGTCAATGACAGCAAGGGCGGCTGGATGGGGCTGGACGTGGATCTGTGCCGCGCGCTGGCCGTGACCATGTTCGGCGACGCCGCCAAGGCCAAGATCATGGCCGTCAGCGCTGTGCAGCGTTTTACCGCCTTGCAGTCGGGCGAAGTAGACGTCCTGCCGCGCAACACCACGCTGTCCCTGACGCGCGACACGACCCTGGGCCTGATCGGCGTGGGCGTGAACTACTACGACAGCCAGGGCATCATGGTGAACAAGTCGCTGAACGTGAAAAGCGCCAAGGAGCTGGACGGCGCCACCGTCTGCGTGCAGCCCGGCACCACCACCGAACTGAACCTGTCCGACTGGTTCCGCTCGCAGAACATCGTGTTCAAGCCCGTGGTGGTGGAGCGCCTGGACGAGATCATCCGCGCCTTCGCGGTGGGCCGCTGCGACGCCTTCACCGGCGACAAGTCGCAGCTGGCTGCAGCCCGCACCAATCTGGCCAACCCTGAGCAGTACGACATCCTGCCCGAGAATTTCTCGAAGGAACCGCTGGGTCCGATGGTGCGCCAGGGCGACGAGCAGTGGTTCAACGTGGTTCGCTGGACGATGTTCGCGATGCTGGAAGCCGAAGAATACGGCGTGACGTCCGAGAACGTGGACGAGATGCTGAAAAGCACCAACCCCAACGTGCAGCGCCTGTTGGGCGTGACGCCGGGCATGGGCAAGAACCTGGGCGTGGATGACAAGTGGGCCTATAACGTCATCAAGCAGATCGGCAATTACGGCGAAAGCTTCGAGAAGAACCTGGGCGAGACCAGCCCGCTGAAGCTGGCCCGCGGGTTGAATGCGTCGTACCGCAATGGCGGGCTGATGTATGGGTGGCCGGTCCGGTAAGGGCATCCTCCCCCCGACCAGCGAGCGCCCAGGGCGCTCGTTTTTTTTGCTGGCCGGGTCGGTGACGCATCGCCTTGCGGGGCGCCGCTACCGGATGTCACTTACGTAGTATCGTTGACCACCCCGGCCTTTCCCCTTCCC
The DNA here is from genome assembly GCF_016428805.1 of Achromobacter sp. ASV32. Taxonomy (GTDB): domain Bacteria; phylum Pseudomonadota; class Gammaproteobacteria; order Burkholderiales; family Burkholderiaceae_B; genus Achromobacter. The sequence goes on along the minus strand of NZ_JAELTJ010000012.1, from coordinate 55,937 downwards.
TCAGGTACATGACCTCTTCATCGATCTCCGTTCAATTCATCCCGACAGGTTTTGTTCCGACCGACGAACAGAGAAAGATCCAGGCGTCCCGGCACCGCATCAATCTGGTGCTGGCCAATGCGGGCGCGGCCAAGACCACGACGCTTGCGCTGCGCATCGGGGAAGCCATCAGCAAGGGCACGGCGCCGGAAGAGATCCTGGCGCTGACGTTCACCGACGAAGCCAGGCAAGTCCTGCAGGCACGCCTGACGGCAGTGGGCATCGCCTACAACACGGCCAGGCGGGTCCGCGTGCAGACGGTCGAGGAGTTTGCGCGGCAGGTGCTGGCCGGGCTGGAAGATGCGGTGCCGAGCGCGCTGGCGTCGGTGCGGGAACAGAAGGCTTTCGCGCTGGACGCGCTGGAAAACGTCGCCCCCAATCATCCGGACCGGGGCGATGTGCTGGATATCCGCACGCACAACACGGCGGTCAGCCAGTTTCTGGACAATCTGCTCAAACTGAAAGCCACCATGACCCTCGTGCGTGGCGGCGAAGGCCTGGACCCGGAATTGGCCGCGGAAGGCCTGGCCATTCCGGTGACTGATTATCTGTGGGCCATCGAGTATGAAAAGCAGCGTATTGACCTGTTCGGTTATGTCGAGGAGCGCGGCTTTTTTGACGCCACTTACGATCTGGCCTGCATGCTGCGCACGACGCCTGAAATACACGAAGCCCTGCCCGCGTACAAACTGGTGGTGTGCGACGAGCTGCACGATATCAACGAGGCGTCTTTCTGCATTATCGAAACCCTGTTGAATGTGCACCAGCCCTACTTTGTGGGCGTAGGGGATAAGGACCAGGTGATTTATTCGCACCTGGGCGCCGACGATGCCTTTCTGCAGTATCGAATTGCGGCCAGCTTTCCGGACTGCGCGACATTTGCGCTGTCGATGACTTACCGCCATGGCCCGCACCTGGCCTATGCCATGGAAGCGTTCAAGCACAAGACGGTGGAATCGAATCTGCCGCTGCGCACCGAGATTCACGAGGCTGCCTACGCCGATCAGCCCGGCGCTTGTGGTCAGCAGGTGGTCCAGGCCGTTCTTCAATGGCAGCAGGACGGCAGGCCGCTGGACGCATGCTGCATTCTGTTCCGCGATCAGCATCAATCCATCGACATCGAAAACGCGCTCATGCAGGCGCAGGTGCAATATCGCACGTTGACGATGCGCAGCTATCTGCTGCGCGACGAAATACTGTTCCTGCGCGGCATGCTGGCGATTGCGCTGGCCGATTTTCATAATGTGGCCTCCCCGGCAACCCGGGCCGCCATCGTGGAAGCGCTGGCGACGTTCGCCGAGGTGCCGCTGTCCCCGCAGGAGCTCAGCGAAGCCAAGGCGACCATCGCCCGGGACCCCGCCACGCTGGAGTATTTTTTTGAAGGCCAGATCAAGCGCGTGGGCAACCCCGCCGCCCGGGCACGGATTGAACAGGCAGTGGCGTATCTGCGCGGCCTGGAACCGGCCGCGCCCGCCCATGCCGCCTTGGCGGCGGTCTGCGACTTCGTGGAAATGGAAAAGCTGGCGCAGCGCCTGTATGTCCACCCCTACGAGGCCTCGGTCGTGACCAAGTGCGTGAACGGCTTTATCGCGACGGCGCGCAACCTGAACCAGAACCTGTCCGATTTTTCCGCATGGATCGGGACCGCGGAGAAGGTCGCCGGCGCGCGGCCCGGTAAGGCTACGGTGTTGCTGGACTGCGTGGCCAACGTCAAGGGCAAGGAATTCGACCACGTGATCCTGCCCTTTCTGGATCAAGGCGAGTTTCCGAATCCGCTGCGCACGCTGTCCGAAGAGGAAAACCTCTTTTATGTCGCCGCCACCCGGGCAAAATCGCGGCTGACGCTTGTGACGACCGCAGACCCCGCTCGGCGCAGCCCGTTCATCGCCAGGATGCAACTGGCGGGCACGCAGAACCGCGCCAACAATGCCGTGCGCCGCAACGTGGGCGTGCCCACGGCAACCGCCGGCCGTCGCGATCTGAAGGTGGCCTATGCCAACAAGGACGCGGTGAAGTCGCTGGGCGCCCAGTGGGACCGCACCCGCAAGGTCTGGTACGTCCCCGATCACCTGGATCTGGAGCCATTCAAGAGCTGGCTGGCCGAGCCGTGATCCGTCCCCGGCATGGCTTTGCCGTTGGCCCGTTTATGATGTCGGGGTAGCGAGTCCGCCCAAATGCGGTACTCTCCCCACCCCGATCATTCCCCCGCAAGGAGCCAAACATGGCACAAGCCTCCGCCCGTCACATCCTGGTCTCGACCGAAGCCAAAGCGAACGAACTGAAGACCGCCATCGCCAACGGCGCTGATTTCGCTCAAGTGGCCAAGGAAAACTCCAGCTGCCCGTCCAGCCGCGACGGTGGCAACCTGGGCACGTTCGGCCCGGGCCAGATGGTCAAGGAATTCGACACCGTGGTGTTCAGCGCCCCGGTCGGCGAAGTCCAAGGCCCGGTGAAGACGCAGTTCGGCTATCACCTGGTTGAAGTGACCAGCCGCAAGGACTGAGTCCCCGCCGCTGCACGCAAAAAGGCCGCTGCCAGAAGACGCTGGCGGCGGCCTTTTTGTTGCCTGAACAGTCCAGAAAACGGGAAGCGACGGCCTGGCCACACGCTCCCGCAGGTGCCATACCCCTTACAGCAGATACAACCTGAACGGATACGCGTAGTAGATCTGTTCGGTGCGATTCACCCTGCCTTCGAATTCCTTGTAGATCTGCCGCCGGGTCTGATACAGCGCGTCGATCGGGGCCATGCCCTGATTCAGGCCGCCAAAGAAGTAACGCAGCGTCAGCGTGGACGAATGCCCGGCTTCATTGCTGATGATGGGCGCCAGGTAATGGCGCGCGCCGCTGTGGCGGGCCGCGTCGATGAACGCTTTGCTCAAGGCGAGCTGGCTGGCGTCCAGGTAGATCAGTTTGAAGGCAGCGCCGTGCAGGTCCTGGGGATACATGTCGTCTTCGCCCAGGCCGATGGCATCGTTCTCGTCTTTTTCCGGCTTGCCCCAGGTAGGGCTGACGACGCCTTCGCCGCTGATCAGCAGGAAGTCGTAGCGGCTGCGCGCGAATATGTCCGGGGTGGCGCTGCTGATGATCTGAAAGCTGGAGCCTGGGAAGAGTTTCTGCACGCCGCCGGTGCCGTCATCGGGATCCGTTTCCGGGTCGCGCAGGATGAGGCCCCTGGACTGCGGCCCCAGACCCGCGGCCGGGGTGCCAGCGGCGGCAGGTTGAACCGCCGCGGGCTCGCCTTGAATCCGCGTCACGCCCCCCGCATCGGCGAAGCTGAAGGCGACCGGCTTCTGCACGAACAGCGGCACGCCATCCAGGGGCAACAGGTCCAGCGCGAAGTGCATCGATGTGGGTTCGATCTGAAAGATCACGCAGGGCGCTTTGCGCAAGCCCGGCAGCAGCGGGCCGAACAGCTCGTAGGACAGGATCGCCATGCGGGCATCGAAGCGCGCGTCCAGCCGGTGGTGCGCTTCGAGCATGTCGTAGACGCGGCGGAATTCCTTGGACAGCAGGCTGGCAGAGCGCTCGGGGCTGATGGTTTGCGCGGTGGCGTCGAAGGCAGCTTGCAACGTCAGGCGGTCGTCTTGCTGATGCACCTGGATGCGCATGCAGCGTTCGGGCAAGGCCTGAGTAACCGTGTCGGCGGTGGTCGTCGCCTGGACGGCTGCGGCCGCCATGCCAGAAGCGGCAAACGCGACGGCCAGCAACGCTGCGCGCGTGATGCGACAAGCGGTACGGCGAGCATACAAGCGTAAAGGGAGCAGCCCGGCGCGGCAGGCGGCGGTGGGGGGCATATGAGACGTCTCTCAGAAACCAGACCCGCCAATGCTACGCACGATCCTTGTGAAGGTCTGTGAAGTTTGCCGCTGACTTTGTCTGAAACGCGAGGCGACGCATGGCCCTTCCTGTTGGCCGGCCGCGGCTACTCGCAGCGCCGCGCCGGCGATCCGCGTGACGGCGCGTCAGGCTGCCGACGGTGACACGAGAAGGTCATGGCGGCGATGCGCCACGCTCCGGCTACGCCTTTCCTGTCATCACCATATGCGCCAGCGCATCCGCGTCCAGCCCCGCCACGTCCCGTTCAATGACCTTGACGCCGCTCTTCAGGATGGCGACGCGGTCGGCCAGCGCCACCACGTCCGCCATGTTGTGGCTGATGAGGATGACGGTGCGGCCCTCTTCGCGCAGCTTGCGCACCAGGTTCAGGACCAGGGCGGTTTCCTTGACGCCCAGCGCGGCGGTGGGCTCGTCCATGATGACGACACGGGCGTCCCAGCGCAGGGCGCGGGCGATGGCGACCGCCTGGCGTTGGCCGCCCGACATGCGTTCGACGGGCCGGTCCATGTCGTCGATCGGCACCGACAGGCGTTGCAGGTAGCCGCGGGCCTGCTCTGCCATGCGGCGCTTGTCCAGCACGCGCAGTGGGCCGATGCGGCGCACCAGTTCGGCGCCCATGAAGACGTTTTCCCAGATGGACAGGCGCGGGGCCAGGGCCAGGTCCTGGTAGATGGTGGCGATGCCCTGCACCAAGGCATCGTGGGGCGAGCGGAAGATGGCGCGCTTGCCCCCTAGGCTGAGTTCGCCGCCGCTGGGCTCCTGGGCGCCGGAGATGATGCGGATCAGGGTGGATTTGCCGGCGCCGTTGTCGCCACAGATGGCCATGACGCGGCCTGCGGGCACGTCCAGGTCGACGCCCTTGAGCGCCTCGACGGCGCCATAGGATTTACGGACTTGGCGTAGCGACAGGGCGATGGCGTGGGCGGCGGTCATAGTGATGAGGAAACAGCAATCAAGCGGCGAGCGGGGGGCCTACTTCGCAGGCGCGAGGAATTTCTGCACATTGCCGGCATCGACCAGCACCGAATCCATGAACAGGTACGGCCCGGCGGCGATCTTGTCCTTGGGTTCCTTCTTGACGACGATACGGTCGATGGCGTCGATGGCGGTGGCGCCCAGTTGCTCGAAGGGAATCATCATCGTCGCGGTGATGAGGCTGTTGGGGTCGGCGATGCGGCGATAGGTCTCGGGGCCGCCGTCGACGGACACCAGGGTGATGTCGCCCTTTTTCATGCCCTGGGCTTGCAGCAGGTCGTCGATGACGTAGGCCTGGCCGTCGAACGAGGCCCACACGCCCTTGAACTGGCCCTGGTTGCGCAGGAACAGCGCCTGCATGCCATTGCGCACGTCGTCGCGCCAGCTTTGCGTGCGCGCCATGCTGAACTTGGCCAGGTCCTTGACGGCGGTGTTTTCCGACAGGACGGCGTCGAGCATCTTGCCGCGGATGCGGGTGCCGGAATTGCCGTCGAAACGGGCGGACAGGATATTTCCCTGGTAGCCCATCTTGCCCAGCAGGTACAGCACCGACTGCGCGCCCGTGGCGTATTCGTTGACCTCGACGTCGAACAGCATGTGCGGGCTGGCGCCGGACATGACCCCGACGACGGGAATGCCTTTTTCCTTGGCGGCCTGCAGCTGCGCGTCGGTTTCAACGGGCTTGCCCATGGCCACCACGATGGCGTCGACCTTCTTGTTCACCAGGGTGTCCAGCTGTTCAGCCAGCTTGGGCAGCGAACCCTCGGCGTTCAGCTGGGTGACGGTCCAGCCTTTGGCGCGGGCGGCTTCCGATGCGGCGTTGGCGGCGCGGGCATGGGTTTCCGAGGACATCTGGAAGGCGATGACGCCGACCTCGAAAGCATGAGCGGCGCCCGCCGCGGCCAGCGCCTGAACGGCGAAGACGCCCGCCAGCAGCGTGCGCGTGATGAATCGGTTCATGGCGTTTCCCCTTGCTTATCCGAATTTGAAGGCCGCTTTCTTGAGCACGGCCGATGACACCGCGACGGACGCGATGATGATGAAACCCAGGACGATGTCCTGCACGTAGTAGGCCGCGCCCATCAGCACCAGGCCGTTGCCCAGGACCTTGAGGATCAGCGCCGCGACCAGGGTGCCGGGAATGTTGGCGTGGCCCGGGTTGAACATGGTCATGCCCAGCAACACCGCGGCGATGGCGTACAGGAAGTAGTCGCCGGCCATGTTGGGCGCGGCCGACGACAGGCTGGACGTGAGCAGCACGGCCGCCAGGCCGGCGCACAGGCCGGACAGCGCCAGGCCGATGCCTTTCATGGCGTGGATGTTGATGCCGGCCAGGCGGGCGGATTCGCCGGCCTCGCCGGTGGCGGTCATGCGGGCGCCGGTGCGGGTCCACTTGACCAGGAAGAAGGCGAACAGCACGGCGCCCAGCATCCACAGCACCAGCGCCGGAATGCCAAAGGGCTTGCCCCGCGCCAGATCGGTAAAGGCGGCGGGCCAGCGACCCACGTAGGACACGCCATCGGTCAGCATGAAGGCGAAACCGCGCGCCATGGCGGCCATGCCCAGGGTGGCGATCAAGGACGGCACCCGCAGCCGCGTCACGGCCATGCCGTTGACCAGGCCGCACAGCAACCCGACGCCCAGACCCGCGGCGATGGCCAGCACGACGGGCTGGCCGGTATGCACCAGGGCGCCCGTGACCACGGCGGCCAGGCTGGCGACGTCGGCAACGGACAGGTCCAGTTCGGCGGTGACCAGCGCCAGCGTAAAGCCGATGGCGATGATTGCCAGGAAGCTGGTTTCCTTGGCGATGTTCAAAAGATTATTGGGTGCGGCGAAGTTCGGCGCGGCGATCGCGAAAAATCCCACCAGGACCAATCCTGCGATGGCCGTACCGTACTTTTCCAGGATGCCGCGCATCGCCTCGCCCTTGCTGCGTTTGATGATGGCAGCGCGCGCCTGCGCCCTGCCCCCGGCCGGGTCGTTGCCCGGGCCTGTGGCGTCGTAGTGTATACCCGGCGCAGACGGCCGGGCGCGGGTGGGCGGGGCTTCGGACCCTAGGGTTTTACCCCAGCCGGGTGCCCGCCAAGGCGTGCGACACGGGCGCCAGCGCGGCTTCGGCGGCGCGGAACTGGGCGTACATGCCGCGATAGATTCCGGACTGTGCGGGCCGCGGCTCGTAGCGCCGGGCGACCGTCGCCAGGGCATCCTGGGCGGCGGCGAAGCTGGCATGGCGGCCCAGGGCTGTCCACGCCGTGACCGCTGCGCCCAGGATGCCGGGCTGGTCTGCCTGACCCACGAGCACGGGGCGTTCGCAGATGTCGGCCTTGACCTGGCACCACTGGGGACTGGACGCCGCGCCGCCACCAAAGCGGATCTGCGTCACGGGGCGGCCGAGGGCGGCTTCGGCGCGTTCGAGCACGATGCGGTTCAGGAAGGCCACGCCTTCCAGCACGGCCCAGGCCAGATCGCCAGGGCCATGACGGCGATTCAGCCCCAGGAAGGCCCCCCGCAGACTGGGGTCCCAGTACGGCACGCGCTCGCCTTGCAGATAGGGCAGGAACAGCGCGGGCTGCGGATCACGCGGGGCGGCCAGCAACGCATTCATGGCGTCGCCCACGCCAGCCATGCCTTCGTTGCCCAACCGGCCCAGCAACGGCAGCAGCCAGGCGATGGTGTCCGCGCCGTTCTGGCCCGGGCCGCCGATCTGGTGATTGCCGCCGCCCCAGTCCACGGTCATCAGGCCTTGGGCCTGCACCGGTTCGGCGCCCACCGCGCCAAAGACTTCGGTGGTGCCGGAGATGTTGTAGGCGTAACCGGGCCGCAGCGCCCCCAGGCCGGCCACGGCCGCCCAGGTGTCGTTGGCGCAGGCAACCACGGGACGTCCGGCCAGACGGCGCAATGCACCCGGCAAGCCCGGCTGCACGGGACCGACGACGTCCTGGGGGTTGAGCAGGTCCGGCACCCAGGCGGGGTCGGCGCCTGTCGCGCTTAACAGGTCTTGGCCAGTCGCCGCCCCCTGGGGCGCCGCGCTGGCAGCGCTGGCCGGGCGCGCAGCCGGGGCGCCATCGGCCGCCGCACCGGGCAGCGCCGACGCGGCCAGGCGCGCCAGGGATACGGCATCGCTGGCTGCCCTGCCCGTCAGGCGCAGGTTCAGATAGTCCTTGGGGTCCAGCACGGCGCGCACGCGGGCGGCATGGCCGGGTTCGGCGCGCAGCAGCCAGGCGATACGGGCCCAAGGGTGAAAGGCATTGATCTGGCGGGTTTCAGGATGATGCTGCGGCAAGGCCGTCATCCATTGCGCCACGTCGGCCGCCGCGCGCGTATCGCGCCAGGTGATGGCCGGACGGATGGCCGCGCCTTGGGCATCCACGAACACCTGCGTGCGCGTAACGCCGCAGATGGCGATGGCCGCTATCGCGTCAAAGGCCGGACCGGCCTGCACGGCCAGGGTATCGGCCAGGACCTGCAAGCCGCGCCACCAGGCATCGACGTCGATCTCGTCCCATCCCGGATGCGGCGCCGTGCCCGCGGGGCTGTCGATGGCGCAGGCATGCGCGATGGCACCCGCGCTGTCCACCAACGCCGCCCGAAAGCGCGTGCCGCCCAGATCCACGGCCAGGACGTAGTGCATTGCGGAAAGGTCGGACTTCAGAGGCACCATTGCGTATCCAAACGCCCTGCCGGCAGCGGCAGACCAAGCGTGCGGCCATTGTATTTCAGCGGTCCGCTGCAACGCAGCACCGGATTCCCTATCAATTGATAATTTCTGTTCAGGTGACAGCCCCGATACCGTGCGACAGAATGGCCTGCACCCGGAGGAGACAACCGGGCCACTGACAATACCCAAGGGGCCAGGCCATGAAGCCGTCCAGAAACAAGGTCATCATCACCTGCGCCATTACCGGCTCGGTCCACACGCCGTCGATGTCGCCCCACCTGCCTGTCACGCCCGACCAGATCGCGCAGTCGGCGATCGAGGCTGCCAACGCGGGCGCGGCCATCGTGCATCTGCATGCCCGCAAGCCGGACACGGGGCAACCCACCCAGGACCCGGCGCTGTACGCGCAGTTCCTGCCTCGCATCAAGGCGGCATCCGACGTGGTGATCAATATCACCACGGGCGGTTCGCCGGTCTTGCCGCTGGCCGACCGCATGGCCCCGGCGCTGCAGTTCAAGCCCGAAGTCGCGTCGCTGAACATGGGCTCGATGAACTTCGGGATGTACGAGCTGCTCGAACGCTTCAAGACATTCCAGCACGACTGGGAACGCCCCTATCTGGAAGGCAGCAACGACCTGATCTTCAAGAACACCTTCAAGGACATCGAGCACATCCTGAAGTCCTGCGGCGACAACGGCACGCGCTTCGAGATCGAGTGCTACGACATCGGCCACCTGTACACGGCTGCGCACTTCGTGGAGCGCAAGCTGCTCAAGCCGCCGTTCCTGATCCAGTCGGTATTCGGCATCCGCGGCGGCATCGGCACGCATCCCGAAGACGTGATGATGATGAAGCGCACGGCCGACCGGCTGTTTGGCGACGACTACACCTGGTCGGTGCTGGCGGCGGGGCGCAAGCAGACGCCGATCGCGACCATGGCGGCCACGCTGGGCGGCAACGTACGCGTGGGGCTGGAGGATTCGCTGTGGGACGGCCCCGGTGAGCTGGCGCAATCGAACGCCGATCAGGTACGGCGCATCCGCAAGATTCTGGAGGGCCTGTCCCTGCAGGTCGCCACACCCGACGAAGCGCGCCAGACGCTGCAACTGAAAGGCGGCGACAACGTCGCGTTCTGAACAAGGAGACAACACCATGAAAAAGACACTGTGCGCGGCCGCGCTGGCCGCAGCGCTGGGCTGGGGGGCCGCCGCCCAAGCCGATGACGGCGTGATCCGCATTGGTTTCATCACGGACATGTCCGGGCTGTCGGCGGACGCGGATGGGCCCGGCGGGGCCGAAGCGATCAAGATGGCCATCGCCGATTTTGGCGGCACGGTGGCAGGCAAGAAGATCGAAGTGCTGGTGGCCGACCATCAGAACCGCGCCGACATCGCCTCGTCGCGCGCCCGCGAATGGCTGGACCAGAAGGGCGTGAACATGTTGATTGCCGGCGCCAATTCGGCGGCGGCGCTGGCCATGGCCAAAGTGGCCGAAGAAAAGAAGACGCCCTTCTTCGTGGTCAGCGCGGGCGCGTCGGAACTGACCAATTCGCAGTGCACGCCCTACACGGTGCACTACGCCTACGACACCGTGTCGCTGGCGCGCGGCACGGCGCGGGCGATGCTCAAGGAAGGCAACAAGGACTGGTTCTTCCTGACGGTGGACCACGCCTTTGGCCAGGCCCTGGAGCGCGACGCCTCGGCGGTGGTGACCGCTGACGGCGGCGTCGTCAAAGGCCGGGTGCGGCATCCGCTGAACACGGCGGACTTCTCCTCGTTCATCCTGCAGGCGCAGGCATCCGGCGCGTCGGTGCTGGGCCTGGCCAATTCGGCCAGCGACACCAGCAATGCGGTCAAGGCCGCCGCCGAATTCGGCCTGACGCCCAAGATGAAGATCGCGGGCCTGCTGGTGCTGATCACCGATATCCACGCGCTGGGCCTGCAGGCCGCGCAAGGCATGTACCTGACCACGGCCTGGTATTGGGACCAGGACGATCCGTCGCGGCAATGGGCGGCGCGTTTCGAAGCTCGGATGAAAAAGAAGCCCTCGATGCTGCAGGCGGGAGACTATTCCGCAACCACGACCTATCTGAAGGCGGTGGCCGCGACCAAGAGCACCGATGGCGACACCATCATGACATGGCTGAAGGCCAATCCGGTGAACGACTTCTTCGTCAAGGACGGCAAGATCCGCGCCGATGGGCTGATGGTGCACGACATGTTCCTGATGCAGGTAAAAGCGCCCGCCGAGTCGAAGGGCCCCTGGGACTACTACAAGCTGGTGGCGCGCGCGCCGGGCGACCAGATCTATACCTCCCCGGCAGAATCGACCTGCCGGTTGATGAAACCTTGAAAGGGCGCCGCGTGGCGCCTTACGCCAGCACCTGGATCGTCTGCGCGAAGGCGCCCTGCTGGCGCTCTCGGGCGGTCGTGCGCAGCGCGTCCAGCAGGCGCTCGGTCAGTTCTTGATTGGCGGATTCCTTGCGCGTGATGAGCAGAAAATCGAACCACAGGCGTGACGCCAGGGGCAACGCCATCAGATCCGGATAGGCCGCCACGATGTCGGACGCCGACAGGGCGTTGACCAGGCTGATGCCGCGCACGGCGCGCACGGTACCCGCCAACAGCGACATATGCGCCTGCATCCCGGACCGCAACTGCAACGTGTCGGTGATGTCGCCCTGAGGCATGACGTAGTCGGACCAGAGCGGCTGCACATAGGTCTCTGGCGCGATATCGGCAACGGCGACGGTCGCCCTTCGCGCCAACGGATGATCGCGATGGGCGATTGCCATGACCTCGGTGCGCAGAAAGGGCCGGAACGCTACCCGGGCGCTGTCCTGCGACACCGCCCCCAGGCCGAAGTCGGCGCGCATGGTTTCCACCGCGCTGATGACCTGCACCGAAGATTCCAGGTCAATCGAGAACGGCCGGGTACCGTTGGCCTGCAGATAGCGGCGCACCGCGTCCGGCGCATAGGACAGCGCCAGCGCGGGCGACGTGGCAATCCGCAGACCGCGGCCGCCGAACTGCTCGATACTGTGCAGCGCCTCGTCGATGCGGACCAATTCGTCCAGCACGAATTTGGCTTCGCTGTACAGGTAGTGACCGGCCTCGGTGGGGCGCAGCGTCTTGTGCGACCGGTCGAACAGCAGCACGCCCGTGGCGCCCTCCAGCCGCGAGATGGCGTGGCTGACCGCCGGCTGCGTCAGGTGCATGGCCTGGGCGGCCTGCCGCGTGGACCCGGTCATGACGACTGTGTAGAAAATGCGCAGGTCGTGGATGTTGAAGTTGCGCTTCATGCGGCGTCATGGCTCCCGATAGCACGCTGACGGCGGGGCCGCGCCCCGCCGGATCCTTGATTCTAGGGCCTGACCGGGCCAGAGGTTGCCCGTGCCAACCAGGAATCCGTCCGCTATCGGGCAGGCGCCCTCGCTTTACACCTGGTCCTCCGAGTAGATTCCCGCCGAAATGGTGGAGCTGCCCACGATCAGCTCGCCGTACAGGACTGGCACCGGATTGCCCTGCGCAGTGGTATTGACGGGGCCATTGAAGTTGTAGGACGCTCCGTTGTTGGGCCCGTCCTTGACACTCAAGGCCCGCTGCTGCGGGGTCAGCAACTGGATAACGCCGCCCAGCGCCATGCTCACGCCCATCGCCATGAAACTGCTGCTGGCGCCTGCCCACAGCGCGACGTTCAAACCCGGGATGAAAGACGCAACGATCAGCGCCACGCCCACGACCACCTGCATCAGCCCCCCGCGCTTGGCGCCCGTCGGCATCGGTGCGATACGGATGTCTTCGTCGCCCGCCGGCCGCGCCAGCTCCTCTTCGCGCAGATTGCGCCGGCCGATGAAGCAGGCATAGCGCACACCCTTCGATTCGCTGTCGAGCAAGCGGTTTTCAAAGCCGGGCAGCAACACGCACAGGGCGCGTATCGCTTCCGACGTGCTGGACACGGCCAACCGGTGCAACCGGCCGAATTCCGCGCCCAGCCTGCCATAGAGGCGGATGGTTTTCAGTTGTTGTGACATGGTCTGCTCTCAGTTGAAATCATCAGCAGATGGCTCGCGCAGCGATGACTCGGCAGCTGGCGGCACCAAGCCGATATCGCCGTCACCGATTTGCGGGGCAATCCACTTGCCATCCATGCGACGCCAGCCAATGCCGGCCCATTCCGGTGCATCGGTAACTGCGAACAGGCCGCCACCCGCCGCAAACGCCGAGCCTTGCGCAATGACGACAGCATTGACGACCAGTCCGGACGCATCGAGCAGCAACGCTCTGGCCACCGGAACCGTCGGGCAGGCAGCAGCCGGCTGCCCAAAGACCGAAGAAATGTCGAGATGTTCCATTCAATACTCCACAATGACCACGCCATTGCGACCCGAGGCGCCACTGGCGTAAGTGCCACTACCTGCGCCGGTCGAGCCGCCTCCCCCGCCGCCCCCCGCCCCCCAGGCGGTGCTCAACGGCGGATCACCAGCGCTGCCGGGATAGTTCAGCTGCCCGGATCGGGTGCCTCCTTTTCCTCCTGCGCCGAAAGGCGAAGAGGCGCCGCTGCCACCGTTTCCAGGCGGCGACGCGTAGCCGCTCGCCCCGGCATACCACGCGGTGCCCGTGCCACCGGCATGGCCACCGTTCCAGCCGCCAGCGCCAGCGAACATGAACGAGGCACGTCCGCCTCCGCCTCCACCCTGCAGTGTTTTCAAAGTCACCCCCGCCTGCTGGATAGCGGTCTGGCCGCCGGGATTGCCGCCCGTGGTCGATGTTCCGTTCGTGCCGCCCGCACCGATAACGACATTCAAGGGAATGCCGGGCGTCACCGTCAGCTGTTCTTCCGAATACTCGCCAGCGCCTCCCCCGCCGCCGCCGCCAGAGCAGATGTGGATGGTGCCCCAAGAGCCACTTGGGTTCTCGGTGGCGCCTTGATGGGAATAGGCCCCGCCGCCGCCGCCACCGATCGCACGAACGAATACCTGCCGCACATAGCCAGGCACAGGCACCGGACCGCTGGCCGTCACCACAACGCGCACGGTACGTTGTCCGCCCTTCAGGTAGTACCCGGCCGGCTCCACGGTGTCCCACGAGAACCAGCCGATGCCGTCAACGTACACATCTCCGGCATCCGCCGTGGGCAGATGCGCCCGACTGCTGACCGCACCGGTGCATTTCCATGGGCCCCATGCGCCGGTTTCCGCATTGCCGCGTCGGCTGAACATCCCCGGCTTGGCGTCGCCCTCGGCGTTCAGCGTGACGTGTTGGGCGACACTCGTCATCGACGCCGCCGACACCTGCAACGTGCCTGTCGATGCCGTACTGGGCGGAAAATTCAGCCCATTCACCATCGTCGCAGCATCCGCCCAGGTGTAGTAGTGCTCGCCGGCATGGCAATCGTTCAGATTGATTCCATTGCCGGCAAGACGCACGTGTGTCACGGCATTGCCGGCGGCGGCGGTCACCTCGTCGGACCAAGCCAGCCGTTTCCAGGCGCTCCACGTGCCGGCCACCAATGCGCGGGTATGAACGCCATTGGAACTGGCGGCATGGAACGTCTGCACAACCGTGCCGGTCGCGTCAGTTCCGGGGCCTGCCGCCGCGACGACTTCAAGAGAGCCGGCTTCGGACACCGGGAAGTGCTTCTCCGGCGTGGCAATCGCCGACGCCGCGACGATGTAGAGACCGCGCGTGACGTAGGCATTCAAATCCGCGCCCTCGGGGAGCAAGCCCAGGTATGGCAGCGTGCCGGCCTGCAACGGCCTGCGAATCTGCTCGGCGGGAATCGACTTGGCAGCGTCCAGCGTCGCGATCCCGTCAGCGGCGCCCAACAGCGACGTTACCCAAGCGACATCGGCAGTCTCATGCCAAGCCGACCAGGCGGAGCTGCCCGTGCGAATACGCCAGAAAGGACCCGGCGCGTGATCGCCCACAACGGTGTACCCCTGCAACACGGCATTGCCCCCTGCGGTGACCTGCACAAAGCCCGCCCGAGCCACGGGATAGTGAGCCCCCGCCGCCGCGCCGGCATCGCTCGTCTGCTGGTACGAGTCAGGCGTGACGAAGTCGTTCAGATCATGCGCCTGCGTGGGCAGGGCGACTGCATGGCGCGGCGGAATCTGCGCGGACGGAATCTGGCGATTGGCATCCAGCGTCGCGACGCCCCCGGCAGCGGCCAATTGGTCGGCGGGGATGGCGGCCGCCGCTACCGCACGCACCCGGTCCAGTTCCTGGGCCGTGCCCGCATGCGCCCAGGCGGACCACCCGCCGTTCTGCCAGGACCGCCACGACAGCGTCGTACCCTGCTCCTGCAACGCATTGCCGATATAGAGCTGGTAGCGCGTGCCGCCGCCGGCCCGGACAAGCAGTTGGCCTGCCGCCGCGACCGGGTAGTTCTTGCCGCCTGCCGCACCCGCGGCGCTGTCCTGGTTATACCAGCCAGGCTCCGTGACCGCGTCCAGATCCGAACCTGAGGCGGGCAACGCTTTGGGCAGCGATATCCCCTCCAGGTCATCAATGGCAGGGGCAATAAGGGCAAAGTTCTTATTGACCCGGTCAAGGGCCGTACGCAACGGATCGCCTTGCTGATCGTTCGGCGCCTTGCCGATATTGATGGAATCGAGTTTCTTCATGGTCCGTGGGTCGAAATAGCCCCGGGCCGCCCGGATGCAAAAGACAGCATCCCCAAGCGGCGGCGTGGCGAGACGAAAAAAAGCCCGCTAGGCGGGCAGAGCGGGTTCAGCGACGTCGGCTGAAGTCTTCGGAAAGCGCTGCTTCACGTGGTTGCATTGCGCGACCCATTGCGTGACTTCGTCAGGCAAGCTCTGGCCCGAGCGTTGCAGATGCTCGGCGAACTTCATGATCGCGTCGAGCTGGTCGCCAATGGCGGGATAGGCGCGCGCGCGCAGCGGCGCATAGGGTTCATAGTGGCGGATTTTCAATTTCAAACTCCTTGTCGATTTGGGGCCAGGCGCGCACCACGATGCGGTAGCGGCCCGGTTGATCGAACTCCAGTTCGATGCTGGATTGGTTGCAGGGGTATTCCATGCGATTGACACTGACCACGCAGGGGACGGGCAGTCCTGAAAGCACGCTTCCGGTCAGCATCGACGTGCCCGGCGGCCTGGATTCGACTCGCCCTTCCTGGACATACTGTGTCTCGGGGTCGACTACGCCCTCGATATAGCCTGCAGCGCCATTCATGGAAACGAGCCGCTCCAACTGGTCAACCTGCTGCAAGGAAAGCACGCTGAAAACACGGCCATCCGAGTCGTAGAGTGAATATGTGTTCATCGTAGTAGTCCCATAAGAGCCACGTTGCCCCTGGCGTTGCCGTAGCCGTCGAAAGGCCTGGGAAACGTTATCGTCAGCGAATACGTTCCTGGTTGCAGAAAATCGCTCAGCCATACCTGCGCCATGCCGCTGAAGCCAAAGTTTGAAGTCATTGTTCCTTGAGGCGCTTCACCGCCCCAGTTCCCCCCGCCCAATCCGAAAACATGGTTCTGCATCATCATCAAGCGGGCCGGCACATTCAGGTAGATGGACACCGTGGCGGTATTCGTTCCCGAATAACGCCCCCATTCCAGGCTGTAAGTCGCCGAATTATTGATAACCACCGCGCCGCTCGCGATACGCAACGTATCCACCTGCGCCACGCCGATATGCGCCGTGCTGATGTACGCCGTATTCAGGTTCGCCAGCTTGGCTGCCAGCACGTTGGCGTCAAGACGGTCGGCATTGATATACCCTGCGCTGATCTTGCCCGCGTCCAGACTCCTGATCATCGCGTTGGTGATCCGCCCCGTGCCGATCACCGCGTCGTTGATGAAGGTCTGGCCGTTCTCGATCACGAACGGGGTGGTCGTCGCGCCATTGGTCAGGTTCAGCAAGGCCAACCGGTCAGCCAGGAAATACACCGATGTCTGCACTTGCCCGTCGGGCTGGCTGTAGGCCCCCAACGACATGCCGGCGGCGTAGACCTTGTTGTCCTGCGTGACCTGGGCCTTGACGCTCCAGGTGGCTTTCAGCTTGCCATCCAGCCCGACCAGGGCCGAGCGAGCCTCCTCGACCCCGGCGGCAGCGCCGTTGGCCGTCGCCAGCACCGTATCCACGCGCGAAGCCAGCGCCCCGTCTGCGTCCTCGCGTTTGATTTCCTCGGCGGTAATCGCGGCGCGGGTCGCTTCCAGGCCGGTGGTCAGGCCATCGATCGTGCCGGTCAGATCCTTGGCCAGTTCATCGCGGCTGATCTTGCCATTCAGGTACTCCAGAATTTCGCTGGCTTCCCAGCTCGATTCCCCCATCACGCCTTGCTCACCCGGATACCAGGCGCCGATCTCGCCATTGAGCGCGACGATGCGGCCCCAGAAGTAGAAGCGCTTGCCAGCCGACAGCCCCATCAGGGTGTGGGCGCTTTGCGGGAAGGCATAGTCACCCAGCTTGATGGCGCTGGCACGGTCGTTGGACGCGCTGTACCAGATCTCGGTGCGTTGCGCCGTGAAGCGACCCTCGGGGAAGGCCCAGCGCAGGTCGATGCCGAACACCAGCGGCTTGGCGGCCAGCAGGGCCAGCGCGGGCGGCGGCGCAATGTCGCCCTCCAGCTGCGTTTCGGTGGAATTGACCCAGACCGACGAGATGTCCGCCACATTGATGGCGCGCACCCGCGCCACGTAGGCGCCGGCCCGGATGTCCGGCAATTCCAGGGTCAGCGCGCCGGTACGGCCCGCTTCGACCCAGTCAGAGTTGTCGCGGCGCCATTGCACCTGGTAGGCGACGGCCGAAGCCGCCGCGTCCCAACTGATCACCCCGACGTGCCGCGCCATGCCCTGGTCGATCACGGAACGCGACGCCAGGCGGATGTTGGTGGGCGCGGGCTGGACGGACGGCGGCACCACCGTGATGGGCTTGGGATCCAGGCGCGTGCCGAAGTCCACGTTGTCGAACTTGCCCGGTTCGTGCTGTACCGCCGAGATCTCGGCGATCAGGCCTTCCTTGCGCTTCACGCTCAGCACGCGGAAGGTCTGAGTCGACAGGGCCTCGGATTCCAGTGTCCAGACACACTCGGCTTCGGGAGCCTGCGAGAAGGGCGTGGTCACCGTGATATGCAGCACCGTGCCCGGCAGGCCGACCAGGTCAGCGGTCAGCTCGGTGGAGTCCACCGTGAAGACCGTGTTGTCCGCCGTCAGGCCCGTGCCCACCGCGGTGGCGACCACGCGCGTTTCCGACAGGCCGTTGGGCAGATTCACCGTCAGGCGGTCGCCGGGCCGAACGCCCAGTTCGGCATCGACCGTGATCTTGCTGAGCGACCCTTCACGAATGCGACCGCCGATGCGGCGACCGGCCAGGTGCTGGTCCGCCACCCGGATGACGCTGCCCGGCCGCACGCGGCAGGCGTCCAGGCCCACCGAGAAGGTGACCGAGCGCGTCTCCATGTTGGAGGTCAACAGCATCCACTTGCCGATGCGGTGGGCCTGGCCGCGCGAGGTGCAACCAAAGCCGGTGACTTCCACCTGCTGGATGCCGTAGCGCGCGATGCCTTCACGGCTTTCGACGTACTCGACCTTCTGGCGGCCCATTTCGGACATGTCGTTCCAGGACACCAGCGCCACGGTATAGCGGGTCGTCAGCGCCGATCCGACGTAGTTGAACTTGCCCTCGACCACGTTGGCGGACGAGAAGGTGTAGACCGGATCGCCGGGCATGTCGGCCGACGCGAACACCGCGGCGTTGGCCCAGTAGGCCATGCCGCGGAAGATGGACGCGAAGTCCTGCACCACGCGATAGGCGTCGGCCGCCTGTTGCAGGTAGACGTTGCAGGTGAAGCGCGGTTCCTTGCCGCCAAAGCCGTCGTCGACCATCTCGTCGCAGTAGCGGCCGATCTGGTACAGGCCCCACTTGTCCAGCCAGCCCGCGGGCACGCGGGTACCCAGACCGTAGCGGTCATTGCTGATCAGGTCGTAGAATACCCAGGCCGGGTTGTTGGTCCAGGCCAGCTTGAAGGTGCCATCCCACACGCCGTTGTAGCTGCGCAGATCCGGATGGTAGTTGGACGGCACGCGGATGATGCGGCCGCGCACATGATAGGCGCGGGTCGGGATGCTCTGGAATTGCGAGGCATCGATCTTGATGCCGACCACGGCCGACATCGGATAGCGCAGCTTGGCGTCGATGATTTCCGTGACCGTATCCACCACCGTGCGGTCCGAGATCGTGTTGCTGTTGGCATTGGGCGTGATGCGGCGCACCCGGATGTTCCAGCCCTGGCGCGCCCGCGGCAGGTCGATGCGGTGCGAGCGGGTATAGCGCTGCGTGGTCTTGCCGTCGAACGCCGTGGCCAGCACCACCTGGTAGCCGGCGCCGTCCGTGTTCACCTCGATCAGGTATTCGACGCGGTAGCCATTGATGTCGCCGTTCTTGGTGTCCGCGCGGCTCAGCCCTTCGACCGCCAGCGTCACGCGCACGGCGGACGCCTGCAGGTTGGTGAACAGGCGCGTCCAGGGCTGATTCGATTTCAGCTCGGCATTGATGCCGATGGTGCTTTCCGACGCCGGAAAGCCGGGCAGCGGATCCTGCAACTGCGTGCCCGTGCGAAAGTCGATCGACGCCCCCGTGAAGTTCAGCGAGCCGTCTTCGTTGGCCACGGGCGTGCCGTTCAGGTAGACGTCGCGCAGGGCATTGTCCATGCCGTGCACGGGGCCGTAGATCTCGCCCTCGCCGAGCAGGTCGATGACGCGCGCGTAAGCCGTGCTGTGCAGGCTGTCGGGCGATTCCACCGGCGCGCGGCCGCCGCCGCCGCCCTTGCCCTTGTGGCCGATGACGTCCTGTCGCGCATCCGCCCGCTTGCCGCCAAAAGCAAAGGCGCCCGCGGGCGCCTTGTTCCTGATGCGATGTCGTTGTTTCATACGTGGTCTTCCGAATAGATACCTGCGGAGATCGTGGCGCTGCCGACGAACATTTCCCCGTAAAGCAGCGGCACGGGGTTGCCCTGCGCCGTCGTGTTCACGGGTCCGTTGAAGTTGTAGGACGCGCCGTTTTCCGGGCCATCCCTGGCGCTTAGCACGCGTTGCTGGGGCGACAGCATCTGGGCGATGCCGCCCAGCATCATCGACAGGCCCAACGTCGCGGTGGCCTGCACCAGCCCGCCTGCCTGGAACGCTGCCGCCAAGCCGCCCGCGTAGAACGCGGCCACGGCGATCAGCACCGCCCCCAGCACGGTCTGGAACACGCCGCCGTTCTTGGCGCCGGCCAGTATCGGTGCAATGCGAATCGTGTCCCTGCCAACCGGATGCCGCAATTCGTCTTCCGACAGATTACGGCGACCGGCAAAGCACGCAAAGCGCACGCCGTTTTGTTCACTATCCGACAGCGCCTTTTCAAAACCGGGCAGCAACACGCACAGCGCCCGCACGGCCTCGGCCGGGCTGGTGACCGCCAGCCGGTGTTCCCGACCGAACCGCGCGCCCAACCAGCCATACAAGCGGACCAAACGTGTCTTGTCGTTCATCGCGGCTCTCCATGACGCAGCACCACCCGGGTCGCCTCGCGCCAGAATCCGCCATACACCACCCGCTCGGAATCGCGCCCGTACAGATGGTGCAGCATGGCGTCCGGCAGCGGAAACAAGCCCGGTGCCTCGCTCAACGGTTCAGCACCGATGAAAACACCCGCATGATTGGCCCGGTCGGACCGCACCTGCATGATCACCACATCGCCCGGCGTCATGGTCTCGTGGGCCGCCAACGGCCGAAACCCGGCTTCGGCGTAATGGTCCATGTACAGGTCGCCGGCGCGGCCCGCTTCCCACCAGCCGTCTTCGCGGGCGAAGTCGGGCAGGCCGATGCCGCGCTCCCGCGCGTACCAGTCGCGCACCAGGGAATAGCAGTCCAGCACGCCATGGGCGAACTGGCGGCCCAGCAGCGGCGCCTGGAAGCCTTCGGGCGTAAAGCCACGGATCTCTCCCGCCTTGACCTGGCCGTCCAGGTGCTTTTCCACGGCAACGATGTACCAGGGCAGCCCCGACGCCTCGCAGGCCACCCGGTCGGCTTCGCTGGGAATCGCCGCCGCATCCGGATGCGAATGCACCACGGCCACGATCCTGCCGCTTTCCTCGGCCGCCGCATAGTCTTGCGCCGACATCACGAACTGCTCCTCGCTGGCCGCCGTATTGCGGCACGGCACATACCATTCGCGGCGGCCGGCCTTGACCACCAGCCCGCAGCATTCCTGCGGATACGTCGCCACGCCATGGTCACGGATGGCCTGCATCGTGCTCTTGCGCATGTTTATCCCCTGACCAGGTCGGCGGACGGAAAACCGCCGAAGTTGATGATTTCGTACTCGCCGAAGCGCTTCTTGCAATCCGACATCAGGCCGGAACACCGGTCCTGCGTCGGGTCGTTGACGGGCTTGCCGTCCAGGTCGAACATGCGGCTGCCGGTGTAGCCGCAATACGGGCCGCGATAGCCGCCCTTGCGCAGCCACGAGCACACGCCCGCGATGATCGGGCGGTCGGGCAGTTTCTGGCCGTTGAAATCCAGCGCGCTGGACAGCGAGAACTCCACCACCTGGGCGGTTTCCGCGGTCTTTTGCTGCACGATCCAGACTTCGGGCGGCAGCTCTTCCTGCGGGTCCGCGGTGGGGTTGCCCTGCGGGAAGTTGGCCGCGTCCAGGTACTTGCCCAGCGTGCGGCGCACGACCACCCGGGCGCCCACCAGGTCATCCAGATGGATGCACAGGGACGAGATCACGCCCACGACGGCGTTGCCCTTCTCATCCTGGCCGATATTGCCAACGCGCAGCGTGGGCGATGGCTGTTGGCCTTCACCGACCTGCTCGAAGCCCTCGGCCTGGATCGCCCAGGGGTCGTACTGCTTGCCTTGCCAATAGATCGGCCCCACCTGCATGTAGCCATGAAAGCGCTGCACGGCGCCGCCGATCTCGCTGGCGTCCAGTTCGAACAATTCGACCAGGGCGCCCGGCTCCAGTTTTTGTATGTCTGCGTTGATACCCATTTCTAAAATCTCCCTCCGCGTCGCGGAAATCGGTTGGGCGGTGCCAGGGCCTGCCCACAGACCCTGGCCTTACCAATAGAATCTGGCGAAGCCTCCTGCGCCGGCGCCGCCGGGTCCGCCAGCGCCTTGCGCACCGGCGGGTGTCGTGCCTCCGCCCCCGCCCGCGCCGTGGCCATAGGCGGGAATGCCGCCCATCTGCTCGTAGCGGTTGGCACGAGCGCCGCCTCACCCGCCGAACGGGCCGCTGGCGCCAGCGCCCGAGGTCACCCACGAGGCCACGCTGGTCACGTCGCCTGCGCGCGGGCAGCCACCGCCACGCCAGCATCCGCGGTCGATTGCGCGGCGGTGGCATCCAGGCCGGCCCGGTCCGCGTCACGCTGCGCTTGCGCGGCCGCGGCCGCGGCGGCCTGGGCCACGATGGCCGCGGCCTCGGCGGCTTCCACGCCCACCTTCAGCTTCTTGGCGTTGGCGTTGATTTTGGCGAACGCATCGCGGTTGGGGTCGCCCTGCCGGTCGTTGGGCATGGCGCCGATATTGATGATTTCGAGGTTTTCCATAGTGCCTTTATTTCTTGTCCGGTCAGGTCGCCCCGGGCGATCAGGGGATCGCCGTCTGTTCGAACGTGACCGCGAGCGTGTACATATTGGCGCCCATCGGTTGCACCGACAGGGACCGTGCCTTGTAGCGGCCCTCGTCACCCAGCGGCGGCGTCCAGGCGAACGACTTGCCGCCGCTGTGCCGGTTCACGAAGTCCAGAATGGGCCGCACATAGGTTTCGTCGCCGACGAACTGCAACGGCCAGGACTGCGACACGGTGTGTATGCCGTCCGCCACCTCTTGCTCGTAGCCGTCGCCGAACTGCACCCGCAGGGTGCGGTCCTTGAACGTGCCGACCGGGTTAGGCCGCGGGGACCAGTTGAAGGTTTCGATTGCCATGCTCATGCCCCTGCTAAACGGTTGTTACTGGCCTGCCAGGCCAAACCGCCCTGGCGGTACGACTGCGTCATACGACGGTCGACCAACTGGTTGACGTATTCGCCGATCTGCTGGCCGAACTGCTTCCAGCCGCCCTCGCCCGATTCGGTTTCGGTATTGACGTTGCCGTCCTGTACGTAGACGTTGACGGACACGCCGCCGCCCACCTGGCCAGTGTCACCCGCCACGTTGGGGAAGGCCGCGCGGATGCCCAGCGAACCATCCGAGCCGCGATGCAGCGGCATGATGGCTTCGGGGCCGGCTTCACCCATGACGCCCATCGGGAAGGCGACCGGGCTGCTGACCATGCCGTTGGTGAAGGCGTTGCCTTTGGCACTTGGGAAAAGCCCATCAAGTGACGACAGCGCAGTTCCGCCGGAAACGTAATTGCTTCCCACGGAAATTCCCCCGCCGAAAAGACCAGAAATGAACGTGCCCGCTTTGCTGATCCAGCCGCCCAGTGCACCGCCGTTCTCGTTCTTCATGAAGTCGCTGCCAAGCAACGTCTCCATCAGCTTGGCCGACGCTGCCGACGTCACCATCTTGGCGACGTTGTTCAGAAATGACAGCCCCATCTTGTCGAACTTGTCGGCCACGAAGTCATACATCTTCGTGCCCAGCACGTCCTGGATTTTGTTTGCACCGTTGCGCGCAGATTCCACCAGCTTGTCGTTCAGCTGTTCCATGAAACTGCGTTCTTCTTTCTTGCCGCTGAGGCTTCGGCTTTCCTTGACGTACGCTTTCTGGTCCAACGTGCCGTCCTGCAACGCCTGATCCAGGGCCGCCATCTTCTGGCTCTTCTCTGCCTCGGCCGCCGCGTTCGGATTCTTCACATTGGCGATGTACGCGCGCATCTTCATTTCTTCGCGCAGCTTGTCCAGCCGCGTCGCGCCATCGATCAATCGATCCTTGTCGAGATCGCTCTCGCCCACGTACTTGCCGGATTCCGTTTCGTAGCGCATCTTTCCGGCTTCGGAAGACACGCCCAGCAGCGCGCCGGTACGGTTCAGGTCGGCCAGCGTCTGCTCGACTTGGGCCGAACGGTTGGCCTGCACTTCCTTGCCCAACGCCTGCGTGCTCTTGTTGCGCTCTGCCGTGTTCTTCTGGATGCTGGCGGCCTCTGCCTTGCCTGCATAAGTAGACTGCGCGATCGTCTTCGAGTAGTTCCTGCATACCTCGACAGCGACGCGGAACGCCGCCGTCTGCTGACCCACCGCGCTGTTCAACTGGGCGATGGTGCTGATCGACAATCCACACGGATTACTGTTACTTGCCATGGTCTTTCACTTCTCATAAATCCGCTTCCGGCCCGCTCACGCGGGCCGGACACGTCGTCAAGACCCCTTCTTGACCTTCGACAGCAGGAACGCCTTCAACGCATCCGCGCCGGCCTCGGCCGGTGTTTCCGCGTCTTGCTCGCCCCAGCGCACCAGCATGTCGGTGGCGCGCACCTTGGCGCCAGCGGCCTGCGCCACCGTGGCGGCCAGGCTGGCCGCGAGCAGGTCGGCCCGTTCGTCGCCCAAGGGAGACGTGCGGTCCAGCTCGCGCCACAACGACAGTTCATGGGTGTCGATGGCCTGCATCAACTCGCCCAGCGTGCGCCCCAGTCGAAGCGCCAGGACCATCAGGAAACGGAGGTCTGGCGTTTCCTGGAGGGCTTTTTTGCGCGCGCCTGCGCTCCCTCCCCGAGATTGCCCAGTTCGATCGCCTTGGCCACCAGCGTGGCATGCGCCAGCCCATAGGCCGCCGCGACAATGTCCACGTCTTCGTCGCTGAAGACGCGTTGCGGACCCGTGGCGGTCTGCTCGAACAGGGTGCGCACCAGCAGGCTGGCCGAGGCGCGGGTGTAATCCACGCCCGGCGCGTCCAGCTTGGCGCGCACGATGTCGTTGTCTTCGCCCGGCACCACGCCCGCGGCCGCCCAGATGGCGCGGATGTGGAACAGGTGATCGCCGGCGCTGGGCGCGCGCACGATGACCCGCGCATCCTGCCATTGCGGCACGACGACGGTTTCATGGTGAAAACCGGCCAGCGGGTCGGCAGCCAGGCCGCGCAGGCCCAGGCTGCGGGCAGTGGGGTTGATCGACGTGTCCGTCATGGCGCTCAGCCCCCGTTGGCGGGTGCGTCGGTCAGCTTGACGGCGCCGGTGACGCGCACGTTGAACGTGGCGGACACGACGTTGTCCAGCTGGCCTTGCCACTGGTATTGGGTGACCAGGCCCAGGAACTCGAACTTGGCGCCGTCGGCGAAGGTCACGCGGAACGCGCGGGTCTTCTTGTCGCTGCGTGCGGCCACCAGCGCCTTCTGGGCCGGGTCGCCCGCCTTCCAGTTGCCGGCCATGCTGAAGGTGCCGCTGTCGTCCAGGCCCAGCGCGTATTCCTTGGCGGTGGACTTCAGGACGGTGACGTCGATCTCGGTGGTCTGGCCGCCCTGGAAGTTCGGGTCCTTGATGGTGATGGCCAGATCGGCGTAGGTCAGGCCGGCGGCGCCCAGATCCTCGGTAGCCGTGGTGGACACTTCCAGCTGCGTGCCCTGGGTTTGAACGAATTGCGAAACGGTAGTACCTGCCATTGCAGACTCCAGAAAAAAGCCCGCCGGCGGCGGGCAACTGCGGCCGTCCGGGAATCCGGAGCGACCATGAAAAAGGCCCCGCGGCAATTGCCGCGGGGCCTGATCAGTGTTGAAGAGGAATGTCGGGGGATAGGGACCGCAAGCCGGGCGGCGCCCCAAGAAAGTGTCGGACATGAAAAAACCCGCGGGCAGGCACGAGTTCTGTGCAGGCCAGCGGGTTTGTTTTGTTCGGGCGCAACTTGCCCCGACGACTGAATTATGCGCGGGCCCTGTTTACGCCGCAAGCGTTTACGCGATCAGCGTGTCGCACTTGCGGCGCGGTCACCAGCGAACGGCGACGCAGCGCGGGCAACAGCGCGGCCTTGGCTTGCTGGTAGGCCGCGTGCTGCTGTTCGGGCGTCAGGCGCGGGTTGCTGAAGACACGCGCGCCGGCCGCCTTGTTGCCGGCATGCACGCCGATGGCCGAGCGCTGCTGCCACGGCAGTTCGTCGATGCACAGTTCGGTCTGCTCGCCGCGCGCCGCGGTCAGGCGCGCGTCGATGTCTTCGTCGTCCACGTAGGCATCGTCCGGCACCATGCCGCGCGCAAATGCCGACACGCGCCCTACGCCCAGCTTGGGCCGATAACCACGGCTCCAGTGATACCACTCCATGATCAATGCTTCGACCTGGTCCGATTCTTCTCGCGTCATGCCCTGCCCCTTCTGAATGCTTGCGCGGGCCGCCCGGTCCGCGTCGACCGCTGGCCGCGCGGCGAACGAGCGCGCGATCGCGGCCCCCGCCTGCGATGCCGCCACTGCCCAGCCTTGCGGTGCCCGCAACGCCATGTTTCCTGCCTGATCCATATGCCGCTCCTTGCCGTTGAGTTCGATGCCGGGGTGGACCGCCCGAGGGCTGTCCCGGGAGTGCGCCGGCGGGGTGCCTGCTGCGCGGACCGGCGACGAGGCCGGTCGGAAAGGTTGTCGGGAGAAGCATTCTGGTAGCGAAACGCTACCGACACTTCCGTCTGATAACAACACGCGTGTGGGGTGATTCATAGCTATGATTCTACAAGTGTATAATCGCCATTTCAACACTTGTTGTTGCACAACATTCCACAACTGTTTAGCGTCCCCACCATGGCTCTCGGAAAACAAATCAGGCGCTACCGCGCCGCTCTCGGTCTCACCCTGGAACAGCTGGAAGCGCGCACGGGCGTGGGCGTGGGCACCATTGCCGCGCTCGAAGGGCGCGACAGCGAACGGTCCAAATACGCGGCGCGGCTGGCCGCCGGGCTGGGGCTGTCCCTGGAACAATTGCTGGACGAAGCGGCGCAGTATCCGCCGGACATGGTCCTGGCCTCGCCGCATGAAATCCTTCAGGCCGAAGACGGCCTGGCCGACGACCTGCGCATTCCCCGTTTCGACACGGGTGGCGCCATGGGCGCGGGGGTTGAACTGCGCGACCAGCCCGGCGTGATCCAGAGCCTGCGGGTCAGCCAGGAATGGCTGCACAAGAACCTGCGGCACTACACGTCGGCGGCCAACCTGTGCGTGGTCACGGGTTTCGGCGACAGCATGCGGCCGATGTACAACCCGGGCGACCCCTTGCTGGTGGACCTGGGCGTGGCCAAGGCCGATGTCGACGGGGTGTTCTTCTTTCGGGTCGGCAACGAAGGCTTCATCAAGCGGCTGCAGCGCATTCCCAGCGCACAGGGCCTGTTGATCCGCGCCAAGTCCGAGAACACCAAGTACGACGCCTGGGACATCACCGAAGACATGGACCTGCAGATCTTCGGCCGCGTGCTGAAGGTGTGGCGCAGCGACGATTTCTGATGCACGGGCTATCCACAAGCGTCCTTGGCCGAGCGGGCCGGGGCGCCAGGCATCCCGTTTGTCATTGCGCCTGAGGCGCGGCCCGCTGCACCTGCGGCGTCTGCCAGGTCCCGTCCAACAGCGCGGGCTTGGGCCAGTAGTAGCGTAGCACCAGCATGAAGGGCCCGGCCGGCGTGGGCAGCCAATTGGCGTCGCGCCCCTTGCCCGGCGCCTCGCGCTGCAAATAGATCGTCAAGCCGCCATCACGGTCGCGCCTGAGCGACGGCAGCGCGGCGGAGTGGATCACATGACGATTGGCGGGGTTGGCCGCCAGTTGCTGCTGCGGCAACCGATATAGCGTCACCGACCAGAAGGCATTGACGGGCGGCAGGCCACCCGGGGCAAAACGCAAGGTGTAGGCCTGGGCGCCGTCCAGCGGCTGGCCGGCGCTGTCCTGCTCCAGCACGGGCATCAACGTCTCTTCGCGGCTGGGGCTGCCCAAGCCGATCTGCGCGCCGACGGCGCGCGCCACGTAGTCGTTCTTGAACGTCTGCCGATCGCCGGACAGGGTGTCTGTCTTGCCGGCCAGCGCCACGCGGCGCTTGTCGATTTCGTTCTGACCGTCGTGCATGCCTTCCTGCATCATCTGGCGCAGGCGGGCGTTCATCGCATCCGTCACTACCGCCTCGCCCGGCCGGATGCGCATGCTGTCGAGGCGTCGGCGCAGCATTTTTTCACTGGCCGGGGGCGGTGCGAACTGCAACAGGAAGGCCAACTGGTTGTAGAACTCGAGCGAGGTGCGCAGTTGCGCAGGCGATTCAGGCACCATCCACTGCACCGGCACCGAGGCGGGCGGCGCTTTTTTAAGATACGCGGACAGCGGCTGGACCTTGTAGCCTGCCTGGATGCGCTTGACGTTGGCCACATCCGACGCCGAAAAGCGCTGCGTGCGCCCCACCAAACTGACCAGTTCCGTTTCGGCGTGGATGACCTGGGTGATGCCCTTGGGCGCGGCGCCCTTCCAGCGGGGACCCGCGATCAGGAACCTGCCGCCGCCGTTACCGGTGGCGCGGCTGCCGATATAGGCGAAATTCTGCGAATACAGGTCCGTGAGCTGCAGCGAGAAATAGCGCTTCGGCTCCATCGGCGGCACGCTGATGATGACCGGTTCGGCCCGCAGATCCAGCGCGGCGAACGACGCCAGCGTATCGCCAGTGGGCGCCACCACCGCGGTGTCGTCGGGGCTGAACGCGTGCGTCGCGTGGCTGATCGTATTGAAGGGTCCGCGGTATTGCGGATTGCCCTGATCAATGCTGGTCGCGTACAGGGCCTGATAGCTGGCCACCATGGGATAGCCGTAGACGTAGGCCTCCTTGGCAATGCGGCGCGCCTCGGGCGCCAGGACGCCGTCGATGCCGACATACTGCGACCCGCTGGCCGCATCGGGCGATGTGAAGCTGCAACCGGCCAGGCTTGCGGCCAGCGCCAGGGCGGCCATGCCGCGAACAGAGGGGAAGAGTCCAGCGCCAAGCAGGCGTACGCGCATTCCAATGCTCCAACATGTGAGGATGTTGGCAACGCCCAGATGGCGGCAGCGTCGCGGACAAGACGGGAAGGTCCGGGAAATTCTGGCACATTTCACTTCGTTAGTGAAACCGGACCCGTCCAGCTGCACTGCCTGTTCATGCCGGGACCGCGTCCCGATCCGGGTCCGGCTCAGCCCGGCAGCGGCAGGCCTTCCAGCTGGGCCGGCGGGATCGGCGCGATGGCGCTTTCACTGGCGGCCGCATCGGTGGTCAGATGCTGGATCAGGTCCACGGTGGTCGACCGGCGGGTCAGCATCAAGCACGTGACTTCCGCGCCCGTGACGCGGGTGGCGTGCCAGCAGCCCGGCCGCATGCACACGCCCTGCCCCTGGGCCACGCGAAACGCGGTCAGCGTGGACACATCAGGGCTGCCGTCCGCCGCGCTGCGCGCCACGACCTGGATGATGTCGCCGGTCAGCGGCACGATGGCCTGTTGCGTCAGCAGGTGCTTTTCGAGGCTGGCGATATCGGCCGAGGCACTGCGGTAGTTGACCCACAACACCTCGGCGTCGCCGCCCGCGCCGGTGTTGAAGACGTGTTCCTGCCAGAAGTCAGTTGCCTCGTTGCTGAACAGCGGTATGCCATTGCCCTGTGGCATGGGCTTGCCCAGCATCCAGCCGTAAGGCTTGAAAGCGTCGGCGGTCAGATCGTGCACAGGCAATGCGGCAGCGCGGGTCATGCGTCGTCCTTGAGAGGCGGGGTGATCGGGGTAGCAGGGGCGGGCTGCCCAGCCTGCGCCGGCATGGCCCGCTTGGGAAATTCAGCGTCGTAGTTGAAGTCGCCGCGCTCGATGGCGGCCAGGATAGTGGCGCGCCGGTCCTTGGCGCGCTGGAGGTTGGCGGCGGTGGGCTTGACGCGGATGCGCTCCACGCAATGACGGCCTTGGTAGAAAAAGCCAATTTCGATGGACGACTCGGAAGCCGGCCGCACGCCGTCGAATCCTTTGCTCATGCCGACATTATCTCCTTTATGCATCGGGCCACGTGCCGCACCGGCCCCGGCGGCAAGCGGCCGCCGGGCAGGATCGCGTGGCGCTCAGCCACGCACCTGGTTCGTGCCCGGCACGGTCTTGGCCGCGACCGCATTCTGCACTTGCTGGCCTTGCGCCTGCAAGGCCAGCCGGCGCCAGTTGCGGCTGGCATAGGCATGCGCCTGGCGCAGGCCGGCCCACAGGCCCAGCTGCTTGGCCCAGCGCAAGGCGCCGGCCGCTTCGAACTGGGTGGTGCGGCGCACTTCGGTGCCTTGCCCCGGTATCGCGCGCAATTCAAAGGTATCGACCAGCGTGCCGACCCAGCCGGCGCACCATACGGTACTTTTCTGCATCTGGTAGCGCAGGCGCTCGTTGGGTTGCAATATCAGGATGCGCTGGTCGATGGTGCCGCGATCAGTCGTGCATTGGCGGGTATTGCCCACCGCCGCCACGCCTTCCAGCACTTTGCAGCTGATCGGCTTGGGGACCCCCAGCCGGAACAGCAGCGGCCGGGTGTCGTCCATGCGGGCATGCAAGAAATGCGGCCAGATATGCTGCGGTTCACACGGGAACAACCAACGGGATTCGATCTGCATGGGGACTTTCCTTGCCGCACGCGGTGGCGGCAGCGCTATTGCACCGTTATACCGCGTATTGCCCCGCCGCCGCCCGCCCTGCGGCCGGTTCAGCCCACCGCCATCACGTTGCGCAGGCGCGGCAGTTCGCGATCATCGATGGGCCAGTGCAGCACCGCCGCCAGCACGCCCAGCGCCATCGCGCCCAGCCAGATCAGGTCATAGGAATGGGTGGCCTCGAACACCACCCCGCCCAGCCACACGCCCAGAAACGAGCCGACCTGGTGGCCAAAGAACACAAAGCCGAACAGCGTGGTGATGTAGCGCACCCCGAACACCTGGGAGATCAAGCCGTTGGTGAGCGGCACCGTGCCCAGCCAGACAAAGCCCATGACGGCGGCAAAAACGTACACCGACCAGGTGGACAGCGGCAGCAGGAAGAACAGCGCCATGGCGGCCGTGCGCAGCAGGTAGATGCCGGCCAGCAGGTATTTGCGGCGATGGTGCGCCCCCAGCATGCCGCAGACGTAGGTGCCGATGACATTGGTCAGCGCGATGATGGCCAGCGCGGCGACGGCGTCGGCCGCACGCAGGCCCTTGTCCATCAGGTAGGCCGGCAAATGCGTGCCGATGAACGCCAACTGGAAACCGCAGGCCAGAAAGCCCAGGTTCAACAACCAGAACCCCCGCTGCGCAAAGGCTTCGCGGATGGCGGCGCCCATCGGCAGGTCGGCCGGATTGGCGCCGGTCGGCGCAACGCCGCCAGCGCGCGCCGCGGCCTTGCGCGCGGTTTCCTTCAGCGGCCACGCCAGTGGCAGCACCCCCGCCAGCACCACGGAAAAAGTCAGGAGCGCGCTGACCCAGCCCCACCCGCCGATCAGCCATTGCGCCGCCGGGACCAGGGTGAATTGCCCCAATCCCCCGACCGCGCCGGCCACGCCCAACGCCCAGCCGCGCTTTTCCGGCGGCACCAGGCGGCTGAGGGCGCCATAGATGACCGCGAACGCCGTGCCGGACAGGGCGATGCCGATGCAGATGCCGGCGCTCCACATGAAGGCCGCCGGGCTGGCGGCGTGCGCCATGCCGGCCAGGCCCAGGACGTAAAACACCAGGCCCCCCAGGATCACCTTGGCCGACCCGTAGCGGTCGGCGATCATGCCGGTGAAGGGCTGCGCCACGCCCCAGGTCAGATTCTGCATCGCCAGCGCCATGGCGAAGGTTTCGCGCGACCAGCCCCGGTCCATCGTGATGGGCAGCAGAAACAGGCCCTGCACGTGCCGCACGCCCAGCGCCAGACCCATGATGATGCCGCCGGCCAGCACCATGACCCACAGGTTGCGCGAAGCGGGAAGACGGACGGATGGCGCGGCGACGGGCATGGCGAACCTCAGGCAGGAAACGTCAACACCCGCTCGGGCGGGCAGCTTGCGCTATTACAGAGCCGGCGCAGCCGCCGTTCAACTGATTATTTTTTGCCGGCGGCATGCGCGGCGGGAATGCCAGGGGGCACCCACAGCGAGAACACCGAGCCCTTGCCCGGCACGGAACGCAGCGAGACCTCGCAGTGCAGCAGATCGGCCAGGCGCCGCACGATGGCCAGGCCCAGCCCCAGGCCTTGGCCGGCCAAGGCCGCTTCCGAGGGCGCAGCGCCACGCGTGAACTCGGCGAACACGGATTCCTGCAGTTCGGGCGCGATGCCCGCACCCGTATCCCAGACCTGGATCAGCGCCCCGCCACGGCGCCTGCGCGCTGCCAGCAGCACGCGGCCGCTGGGGGTGTACGACAGCGCATTGCTCAGCAGGTTGTCGAGGATGCGGCGCAACAAGGCGGGGTCGGTCTCCACCACCAGGGCGACGGGCGCCACGGACAGCCGCAGGCCGCGCGCACGCG
The DNA here is from genome assembly GCF_016428805.1 of Achromobacter sp. ASV32. Lineage (GTDB taxonomy): Bacteria > Pseudomonadota > Gammaproteobacteria > Burkholderiales > Burkholderiaceae_B > Achromobacter. Next base: position 24,061 of record NZ_JAELTJ010000012.1, on the reverse strand, counting down.
CCTGCGGTTCGTAGTCCTGGCGCAGGTCATCGAACATCGTGTCCAGGTCGACCGCGCGGCGTTCGACCCGCAGCAGGTGCGCATCCATGCGCGACAGGTCCAGCAGGCCGTCCAGCAGGCGGTTCAGCCCGTCCAGCACCGCCTGCTGGCGACGCGCCACGTGCAAGGCGTCCTGCGGCGTGACGCTGCCCTGCTCGGCATGGCTGGCCAACACGTCGGTGAACATGCCCAGCGCGTGCACCGGCTGGCGCAGGTCGTGGCCGGCCGCGGCCAGAAAGCGGGTCTTCGCGCGGTCGGCCGCCGCGATGCGGTCGCGCTCGCGCTCCAGGCTGCGTACCAGGGCCGTGTTCTCGAAGCGCAGCGCTACGGTCGTTCTCAGGCTGCGGTAGGTGACCGCGCTGTAGTACAGGTTGACCACAAGCAGACAGACGCCAAACGTGGCATACACCAGGTGCATTCCGTCGGCCGCCGCCAGGCAGGCAAGGATGAAGGGCAGGACCATGCCCAACGCCGATCCCGCATAGGCGGGGGGATAGGCGGACAGCGACGGCACCGCGCCGCTGCACATGCCGGCCAGCATCACGCAGCCAAAGGCCAGCAGCATGTCCTGCTCCGAGAGCACGGCCGCCAGGCCCGCCAGCCCCCAGAGCAGGCCGGAGGTCCAGGACAGCGCGCAGAAGCCGCGCACCCATGGGCGCGATGGCGTGGGGCCGCGCCGCAGGAAGCGGCGGCTGACAGCGACGCGCGCCAGGGTCAGCAGGTAGACCGCGCCTGCCCACAAGAGCAACAGCCAGCCCGGCAAGGCGTCCCGCATGACGTAGGCCACGGGCACCACCACCGCGAAGTTGGCAAAGAGAACGCCGTAAGACTGCTTATAGAGCAGCGTGGCCAGCTCGGCCGCGACCGCGTCGGCGACAGCGGGGCCCCCCGCGCCGCGGGCGTCGGCATGGGGCTCGCCCGGCGGACTGGGCGGAGTAAGCGCGGCGGGGGCGGTCATGCGCCTGGATCAGTGCCTATAAAGGTGCATTATTCTGACACAACCTTGCGGCGCCGCCCCCGTCCGTCTTCCATGACATTTGCTTGTCCGCCTTCCTTGCCGCACGTCCTCAGGGCCGACGACCATGGCATCATCAGCCCCCTGACCGCGCGCAAGCACCGCGAAAACCTGAAGCGCGGACTTTCGCTGCCCGGCACCGCCGAGCGGGTCGCCTACGCGGCGCGCCTGGGGCTCGCCTGGCCAGACGGCTGACGTCCCGCCGCCGTAGCGTTAACGGTTCGTTTTTTATAGTTACATTTCTCGGTTCTTTGCCTACTACTGCTGGTTACAGTGCTGCCTCCCACTCCTTTTGGCAGGCATTCCGACCATGCGGCACGTCCGGCTTCGTTCCTTTCGTCTGTTGGCGCTCGCCACCGCCCTGACCGGCCTGTATGCCGGCGCCGCCAGCGCCCAATACGACAGGGACTGGCAACGCGAGTGCATCGGCAGCACTTACGCCATCAATCCGGACACGCCCTGCAACCGCGCCTATACCGAAGGGCTGGCCGCCGTGCGGGTCGGCAAGGCCAGCGATCCGGCAGGCACCTGGGGCTACATCGACAAGCAAGGCCGCATGGCGATCCTGCCGTCGTTCCAGGAAGCCGAGCCGTTCCAGAACGGCCTGGCCGCCGTGCAGCAAGACAAGCTGTGGGGCTACATCGACACCCGCGGCCAATGGGTGATCAAGCCGCGCTTCACCCGCGCCACGGGCTTTAACGCCGAGGGCACCGCGCTGGTGGAACTGGACGAACGCGACGTGCTGATCGATCGCCAGGGACAGGCCGTCAAGACCTTTGAACTGGGCATGCGTTCGTGGGGCTTTGCGCCCGGTCAGAAACTGGCCTCGATGGAGGTGCCGCAGGCGCCGCGCTTGTTCGATACCGCCACTGGCCGCGCGCTGACATTGCCCGGCGATGTGATGATGCTTGCCAAGCCCGACGGCGGCTACCTGCCTGCACAGCGGCGCAACGCGCGGTACGGCGGCTGGTGGGGCCTGCTGGACGCCGAGGGCCGCTGGGCCATCGCGCCCGACGTGCTGCGCTCGCATGAACCGCCGCAACGCGACGGTGACACCCTGGCCGTGCGCCGCGACGAGGAATGGAGCTTCGTGCGCCCCGACGGCACGGCGCTGTCCGACGCCCGTTTTTCGAGCGTGCAGCGGGTCACGGCCGGCCTGTGGCTGGTCAAGCCCAAAGGCGACGGCCCGCCGCTGCTGCTGGATGCCAAGCTGGCGCCACTGCACACCTTCTCGGTGACCTACCCGGGCGTCGAAGAACGGGACGGCTGGAAGATGCTGACCGACGTCGACATGCTCATCCTGGTCTTCCCGGACGGCAAGATGCAGAAGATCCCCGCGCGCTTTGCGCGTGTGGGCATCAACAATGGTTTGGCCTGGGTCTACGCCCATCCGCCGGCCCCCGCCCCCGATGGCCTCAGCGACGCCGCCCGGCCCGCGCAGGACACGGACGCCGCCGCCACCATCACCTCGCCCGTGCCGGTCGTGGCCGCGCCGCAGGATCCGCCGCCACCGGTCCGGCCGGACGCGCCGAGCGTTCCGTCGCCGCCCGCCAGGCCCGAAGCCCCGCCCACGGCCGCGGCGAACGATGCAACGGCTGCCGCTACGGCGGTCACGGCGTCGTCGGCGGATGCCTCCGCCGCCGCCGACGCCGCAATAGACGCGGCCTCGGATAGCGCCGCCCCCGCGAACGCCGCCGTCGCGGTCGACGTGACGGAAAGCAGCACGCAGACTGAAGCAACGCTGATGCAGATCTACCGGCCCGACGGCACGGCCCTGCTGGATGCCGACACGGCCGCCCGCCTGGGCCAATACCGCGTCACCGAGTTCTCCCCCCGGACCGCCGCCGACACCCCGCAGGACGGCCCCGAGGCGTCCTCGCAAGACGGCGCCACGCTGCCGTTGGCGCTGCTGCGCCCGGTCGACTACGAACAGCCGACCGGCATCCTGACCCCGTCGGGCAAGATCGTCACCAATCCGGATTGGGACGACATGAACACCTACAACGCCACCGCGCCGCTGGTGGTGCAGACACGCAAGCGCACGGTGGGCGCGATCGACGCCGAAGGCAATTGGACGCTGCCCCCCACCTACGCCGGCATCGCCGGCTTCAACGGCGCGTATTCCTGGGCCCGCACCCCCGGCATGGACCGCAACAGCGCCAGCCTGATCGACACCCGCGGCCAGGTCCAGCCCTTGCCCGCCCGGGTGGAGGTCAATGGCGAAAAGATCGACGGCGACCTGCTCTACTACTTCTCGCTGGACGACAACCGCAACCGGCGCTGGGGCCTGTGGAACATCCGCAGCGCCAGCGTGGCGGTGAAGCCGACGCTGGAAAACATCGAGGAATTCAAGGACGACTGGGCCAAGGCGCAGGACAAGGACCGCTGGGGCGTGATCGACCGTCACGGCAAATGGGTGTTGCCGGCCACCTACGCCGGCAGCTACGAACTGGAATACCTGGGCAACGGCTATCTGCTGGCGCGCGAGCCCAAGCGGCCCGAAGATTCCAGCAGCTACCGCGAAAACTATCGCCTGATCAACCTGCGCACCGGCCAGCGCAGCCCCTTGCTCGGCGAAAAGCCGCAGGACCTGCGGCAAGGCCGTTTCCTGGCGCAGGGGCAGGATGGCGCCACGCTGCTGTTCGACAGCCAGGGCCGCACGACCCGCCTGTGGCAAGGCGCGCCGGACCGCAAGGAACAATACGGCGATTGGATCTACGTGCAATACCGTTCGCGCAACGGCGCGATCGACGCGCGCGGCAATATGAAGATCGCCGCCGTCAACGGCGAATTCAATCCCTTCTTCGTGCAGCCCGAGGGCCTGGCGCGCGTCAACGACGGCCGCAACTACCGGCTGATGGACGAGAACGGCAAGACCCTGCTTGAGAAGCGCGGCGATGGCACGCCGCTGGCCTCGATGAAGCGGATCGTGTTCCGGGACAGCAATAACTCCGCGGGCATCATCACCGACCTGCAAGGCCGGGAAATCACGCGCGTCAAAGGCGAATACTCGCTGGAAGAAGACAAGGCCAGCGAAGGCGTGGTGCCCTATCGCGGCGACGGTGACCGCTATGGCTTTCTCAACGCCGACGGCAAGCGCATCGTGGGCCCCTACTTCGACCGGCTGGGCCCCTTGCGCAACGGCCTGGCCGTCGCCCAGCGCGCCCAGCGCACCGGCAAGCTGTTCGGCTACATCGACCTGACGGGCCGCTATGCGATCGCGCCCGAGTTCGGCTGGGCGGCCGACTTCCAGGACGGCCGCGCGCTGGTGCGCCGCGACCGGCTGCTGGAATTCATCGACACGCGTGGCAAGACCACCGCGCTGTTCGGCCAGCTGTGCGACGAAATCGTGGTGCTGGACGCGCAGGAACACATTACCTGGCCGCGCGAGAAACTGACCTGCCCCGAGGCCGCCGACATGGAATACGCGACCGCCCCCGAATCTGCCAAAGCCCAATGACCATGACCTCACGCGCGCTTCACGCCACCCGTATCGCCTGCGCCGTCGCTGCGCTGGGCGTGTCCCTGTCTGCCCAGGCGCAATACCGCCAGGCCCGCAGCGTCTGCGTCGATGCTTCCCGGATCAGCGCCATGGCGATGGCCGACCATCGCGACGACAACGGCAAGGCGGCCCCGGGCTGCATCCGCCCCCTGTCCGACAACCGCGCGGCCGTGCTATTGCCATCGGCGCTGGAAGAGATCGACCGCGTGCCCACCGACGAATCGCTGCGCCGGCATGCCTGGGGCTTTCTGGACGGCAACGGCAAGCTGGCCATCAATCCGCAGTTCGAAGCGGTCGGTGATTTCCATCATGGTCTGGCCGCGGTGCGCTGGAAGGGCAAGTGGGGCTACATCGACGCCAAAGGCAAGATGGCGGTGCCGCCGCGCTACGACAGCGTGTCGGACTTCGTCGAAGCCGGGCTGGCCGTGGTGACGCTGGACGGCAGCCACCAACTGATTGACCGCAGCGGCCGTGCCGTGGGCGACGCGCTCGACGCCAGCGTCCAGGCCGTGGAACTGGGCGAAGGCAAGCCGGCCCAGGTCTCTATCTCGTACCGCGAGGAATACCGCTCGAACAGCGGCCAGCGCCGCTACGCCACCGACGACATCCGCATCCTGTCCGGCTACGGCGCCGACCTGTTCATCGCCGCCGACGCGCACGGCATGTATGGCTTGCTCGACAGCGACTGGAACTGGCGCGTCAAACCGCAATACAGCGACATCTCGCGGCCATCCAAGTCGACCCTGGCGCTGGCCACCGGCGACGACGAAGTGGCGCTGATCGACGCATCGGGCAACCTCATCGGCCAGGGCAAGGGCTACCGGCGCCTGATCCGGGTCGGCCAGGGATTCTGGAGCGCGCAATTGCCCCGCGGCGGCTATGCGCTGCTCGATGCCGCCGGCCAGCCCCTGGGCCAGTTCACCGACGCCGAGGCGCACTCCACGGTGCTGCATGGCAACACCCTGGTCTACGCCACCGGCGACACGCTCAAGGCCTATGTGCCGGGCCGCGCCGGGGCGCTGACGCTGGGCGCCGGCCTGACCGCGGCCGAAAACGAAGGCGACTACGTGCTGTTCCGCGACGCGGCGCAGCGCGTGGCCGGCATCCTCACGCCCAAGGGCGCCTGGCTGCATGGCGACACCGCACCGTCCTGGCTGGGGAAAGTCGACCGGGTCGTGCTGCGCCAGGGCAAGCTGTGGCTGTCTGGCAACGACGGCGAACTGTTCAATGCGCTGGACGCGGACGGCCGCGAGATCCTGCAAGCGGATGCCCTGGCCGCCGCCCAAGGCTCGCAACTGCGCGACATGCCGCTGGACCTGCCCGGCGGCCCGCTGGGCCTGCTGGGCCAGGGCTATTGCCAATGCGGCGACAGCAATGCCGGGCTGCTGCTGGCCGACGGTAGCGTCGCCACCGACAAGACCTGGACCGAGATCGTGCCGCTGGACGGCCCGAAGGACGATTACGCCGCGCGCGATGACGCGACCGATACCCTGACCGCCGACCAATTGCGCTTTGCCGCGCAAACCGAAGACGGCATGCAGTTGCTGGATGCGCGCGGCAAGCCGATGGACCTGCCCCTGCAGCAGCACATCGGCGACTTCCGCCACGGCTATGCGCTGATCTACGCCAAGGGCGAGGCGCGCATCATCGACCGCCCCGGCAAGGCCTACGCCCTGCCGGATTATTTCGAGACCGAGGTGGTGGCGCCCGGCCTGGTGCGCTACCTGAAGACCGCGGCCGAAGGCGACCCCTGGGGTCTGTACGACTTCATCGCCGGCAAGGAAGTGGCGGCGCCCACGTTTCAGTTCATCGACGTCTTCCAGGATGGCCAGGCGATCGCCTCGCTGGGCGCGGACAAGGTCGGCGTGATCGACCAGCAAGGCAAATGGATCGTGCCGCCGACCCACCATGGCGCCAAGCGCGTCAGCGACAAGCTGTGGCTGGTCTCGCAGGCCGCGTGGAAAGGCGAGGACTACCAGCGCCCGCAGGCAGTGATCAATAACCGCGGCCACGCGCTGACCACGTTCCAGGCAGGCCTGGACGTGTCGCGCACCGACGACGGCGCCTACCTGGCCTACAGCCAGAAGCAGCGCTGGATGATCTCGCCCGACGCATCCGATGCGCTGGACGTGCAGGATGCCAGCTACACGCCGATGGGCAGCTGGCTGGCCATCCGCCGCGCCAACCGGCATGGCTACCTGGATGGCGCTGGCCGATGGCAGATCGCGCCGGGCCCGGTCGCCGGCACCCCGTTCCAGGGCAAGCCGGCCCGCGCGCTGCTCAGCGACGACGACGGCGCCCGCCTGATCGACGAGCACGGCAAGACGGTAGCCAGCCTGCCCGCCGGCGAGTGGAGCTGGCCTGCGGGCTCGCCCTGGCTGGTGCGCCGCGACCAGCAACAAGGCAAGCAGATCACCCACTATGCCGACCTGACGGGCAAGACACGCATGACGTTGGCCGGCTTCGGCTCGGGGTTCTCGGAAGGCCGCGCCGTCATGACATTGCCCAACGGCACCGCACGCGCCGTCAACGACAAGGCGGTGGCGGACGGCCCGGTGTTCGACTATCTGGGCGCGCGGCACGACGGCCTGGCCGTCGCCGGCGTGGGCGGCCTGCTCGGCTACGCCGATGGCCAGGGCAAGCTCGCGATCGCGCCGGTCTATCTGTACGCCACGCCGTTCTCGGGACAACGCGCGGTGGTGTCCACGCGCGACATGTCGATGATTCTGGACAGCCAGGGCGCGATGGTGGCGCGGGTCGGGATGGAATGCGGCATCCGTACGCTGTACGGCGCCTATAACCAGCGGCTGTGGCCGCTGTCGATGCCGCAGCGCTGCCGGCAGTAGCGCCGGCAGCCGCATGCCGCCACGGCCGCGCCTGCCGCGCGGGCGTGGCACGCCGCGATCACTGCGTGTCCAGCGCCAGGTAGCGGCGCGTCTGCACGATCTCTTCGCGTTCCTTGAAGCTGGTCAGGCGGTCGGCCAGCGCGCTGCTGTCGCCGGTTTCGCGGATGGCGGCCAGCGTCGCCTGCATGGCGTGGATGGCCGCGCGCTGCAGGTCCGACGGAATGATCGCCAGTCGGTAGCCCATGGCCGCCAGGTCGGGCAGCGGCACCAGCGGCGTCTTGCCGCCGTAGAACATGTTGATGAGCTTCAAGCCAGGCAGGCGGTCCGCGATGGCGCGGATCTGTGCCAGCGTTTCCGGCGCCTCGACGAACACCATGTCGGCGCCGGCCTTCACATACTGTTCGGCGCGGTTGATGGCCGCGTCAAAGCCTTCCACCGCGATGGCGTCGGTACGCGCGATGACCAGCGTGTCGGCATCGGCCAGGGTCTGGCGCGCGATGTGCACCTTGCGGCACATTTCCTCGGCGTCCACCAGGCTCTTGTCGTCCAGATGGCCGCAGCGCTTGGGAAAGGACTGGTCTTCGATATGAAAGGCGGCCACGCCCGCCCGTTCCATGATGCGCACGGTGCGTTCGACGTTGGCCGAGCCGCCGAAACCCGTGTCGGCATCGGCGACCACCGGCAGGCCGCTGGCGTCGACGATCTTTTCCACGCGGTCCATCACCTCGGTGAAGCTGAGCAGGCCGATATCGGGATAGCCCGCCGCGCGAGCGATGGCGCCGCCGCTGGCGTACACCGCGTCAAAGCCCGCGGCCGCCACCAGGCGGGCCGACATGCCGTCGTAGGCACCGGGCGCCACCACGATGTCCTGGGCCAGATGCTGGCGCAAGCGCGCGCCGGGAGTCAGAGAGGGTGCCATGCGCATTCCTTGAAAACGAGAGATCGATGCCCGCATGATCATCCCGCTGCAATAGAATGTCCAATATATGGAAAATTTATAATCAGTACTTTATAGGTATCAATATGGAACTGCGCCATCTGCGCTATTTCGTGGCCACGGCGGCGGCCCAGCACTTCACCCGCGCGGCCGAACAGCTGGGCATGGCCCAGCCGCCGCTGTCGCAGCAGATCCGGCAACTGGAAGAAGAAGTGGGCACGCCGCTGTTCGACCGCCGCGGGCGCGGCGTCAGCCTGAACGACGCCGGCCGCGCGTTCCTGGTGTGTGCGGAAGACATCCTGCAGCGCGCCCAGGCCGCCGTGCAGACCGCGCAGCGCGCCGCCCGCGGCGAAGTCGGCGAACTGGCGCTGGGCTTTACCGAGTCGGCATCGTTCCATCCGGTCGTGACGGAATTGATCCGCCTGTACCGGCAGCAGTATCCCGACGTGGAAATGACCTTGTCACAGGACGACAGCGAGACGCTGGTGGCGCAATTGCGCGACGGCGCGATCGATGCGGCCTTCGTGCGCCCGCCCTTCGCGATCGATGGCGGGCTGCGCTTCATGCAGCTGACCGAAGAGCCGCTGGTGGTGGCGCTGCCGCTGGGCCACGCGCTGGCGCGGCGCAAGCGGCTGGCGCCCGCCGACCTGGCGCAGGAACGCTTCATCCAGTATTCGCGCAAATCCGGGTATGGCCTCAGCGCCGACATCATGGCGGCGTGCCGCCAGCATGGCCTGAACCCGCTGCCCGGCCAGCGCGCGCCGCAGCTGTCGTCGGCGGTGAACCTGGTGGCCGCGGGCATGGGCGTGGCCATCGTGCCCGCGTCGCTGCGCCACCTGCGGCCGGACGGGGTGGTCTACCGGCCGTTCGCGCTGGATTGGCCGCGCGCGGTACTGGGGCTGGCGGCGCGCCAGGATGCGCCCGGCGGCCGGGTCGCCAATCTGCTGGCGCTGGCGCAGGGGTAAGCGCGGTCAACCTGCCCGGCGCGCATGCCGGCGCAGGGGCGCCGGGGCATGCGCCGCAAGGCCTCAGTCTTCGTGCGACTCGTGCACCGCCACCGCGCCACGCTTCCAGTAGCTGGCCGCGCGGATGCGGTGCTTGTCGATGCCGTGCTGCGCCACCATGATCTCGCGCACCGCCTTGGCCGCCGCAGACTCGGCCGCGACCCAGGCATAGCCCTCGCCCGGCGGCAGCGTCAGCTCGCGCGCGGCTTGCAGCAGCAGCGTGCTGTAGCCCGGCGCGGTGCCATTGCGATGCAGCCAGCGCACATGGGCCTGGGCGCGCGTGGCCAGCGGCATTTCGTTGTCGGGGCCAGGCACTTCGATCACCACCAGCGCCTGCGCGGTCGCGGGCAGCTCTTCCAGGCGGCGGGAGATTGCCGGCAGCGCGGTCTCGTCGCCGATCAGTACGTGCCAATCAAAGCCGGTGGGCACCACGAACGAGCCGCGCGGGCCGCCAATGCCCAGGCGCTGGCCGGCCTCGGCCTGCTCGGCCCAGGTGGACGCGGGGCCGTCGCCGTGCAGCACGAAGTCGATGTCCAACTCCTGCCGCGCGGCGTCAAAGCGGCGCGGCGTGTAGTCGCGCGCGGCCGGACGTGGCACGCCTTCGGGGAACTTGATGCCGTCCGGGCCCACTTCGGGCAGCGCCACCGGCTGGGACGGATCGGCGGGGAAAAACAATTTCACGTGGTCGTCGAACGAGGCGGACACGAAGTCCTGCAGGTCTTCACCGGTGAAGGTCACGCGGGCCAGCAGGCCCGCGATGCGCTCGACGCGCGCCACGGTCAAGGTGCGCATCTTCAGGGGATGGCGCACACGTTCGACATTCAGGTCGCTACGGGTCATGGGTACTCCAAGGGAATGAACGGAATCAGGCACAGCTTTTGCCGGTGATTTCCTCGGTGGCGCGGCGCAGGATGGCGGCGATGCGGCGCTGTTCGGCGGGCGACGCCTCGGTGCGTTCCAGCAGCGCGTGGCGGATCGCCTGGCGGGCATGAACGAATTCGTCGATCCAGCCGGCGGCCGCGTCGTCATCGGCGGGGGCGGAACGAGGCTCGCCGCTCCAGGCCTGGCGCATCCAGTCCATCTTGCGCGCCACGTGCTTGAGCTTGTTGAACATCAGCGACAGGCGTTCGCGGTTCGCTTCCAGGTGGGCGCGGCCCGGCTCGGCCAGGTGGTAGCGCTTCTTGGTGCCTTCCTGTTCGACGGTGGCGTAGCCCAGTTCTTCCAGGTAGGTCAGCGCGGGGTAGACCATGCCCGGGCTGGGCGTGTAGAAGCCGTTGGACAGGGTGCCCAGCGCCTTGATGAGTTCGTAGCCATGGCTGGGGTTCTGCTCCAGCAGGCCGAGCAGCATCAGTTGCAGGTCGTCGGCGGTGACTTTGCGGCTGCGGCCCCAGCCGCGACCGTCGCCGCCGAAGCTGTCGTCGGCATCGCCGCCACGACCGCCCCAGGGGCCGCCGAACCAGCCGCCACCGCCGCCGGCATGGCGGCGATGACGGCCACGGCCGCCTTCGCAGAAATGGCCTTGGGGCTCGTCGCCGTGGCCGTGGCCGGCGCGGCCGGGATGATCGGCATGGCCGCAATGACCATGGCGGCCGCCGTGGCCTTCGCGAATGCCATGGCGCGAGCCGCGGACAAACGCAGTCAGAAAGTGGAAATAGCGCATGGGGGTGCCTCGCAGGGTATCGGGAGTATGACTTACGATACATCTTAAGATATATATCTTACGATACACAGCCCTGCTTCCCGCCGTCAAGCGGCTTTTTCACCGCGTCATGGCGTGCGCCCCTTGTCCAGCACGCCGGCCGCGATGCCGGCGACGATCAGCAGCATCCCCGCCACCAAGGGCGTGCTCAGCGGCTCGTGCAGTACCACTGCCGCGCACAGCAGGCCGACGACCGGCACCCCCAGCAGGCCAAGGGACGTCACGCCCGCGGGCAGGGAGCGGTTCACATTTACCGCTGCCCAGTACGCCACCGCGATCCCGAACACGCCCCCATACCCCAGCAGCCAGGCCAGGTCCGCATACCACACCACGCGCGGCGCGCCCTCGGCCGCCCAGGCCACCGCCGCCAGCACCACCGAGGCCAGCAACGCCTGCCAGAACGCCAGTTCAAACGGCGGCGTAACCCAATGATGGGCCCGCACGTAGACGATATTGGCGGCCCAGCACAGCGCGGCCAGCAGCACCAGGCCATTGCCGAAAACGGCTTCGGTGTTGCGCCAGTCGAACGCCAGCGGATTGAAGATGACCCCCAGCCCCAGCAGGCCCAGCGCCAGGCCGGCCTGGCGGCCGCGACCGATGGGTTCGCCCAGGAAAATGCGGGCCGCGGGAATGACCCATAGCGGCGTGGTGTAGGCCAGCACCACCGAACGCCCCGCCGGCACGTACTGCAGCCCCAGGCTGACCAGGGCGGCGAACGCGCCCATGTGCAGCAGGCCGACGCTGAGGATCACGGGGATGTCGGCCTTGACCGGCCAGGCAACCCGCCGCAGCAGCAGGCCCAATACGAGCAAGGCGGCGGTGCCGGCCAGGCTGCGCGCCGCCACCGCCCAGATCGGTGTCATGAATTGCAGGAGCAGCTTGCTGACGACCCAGGTGAAGCCCCAGGCGAGCACAACCACGACGAGCAGCGACAGGGCCTTGCGGCGCGAGAGGGTTTCGGTAGCCATGGCGGCGACTATAGGAGCGCGCCGCCGCCCCGCCGTAGACCCACGCGGCGCTTATTCTCTGGGGCCACGCGCCGGCTTGCGCGCCAGCCATTGCGCAAAGGCGCGCGCCCGCGGCTCCTCTGGCGCAGGCGCATACACCACCAGACGCAGGTGCCGGCTTTCATCGACCGACAAGGTCGAATGCTCGAACGCCACGTCGCCCAGCGAATCGATATGCAGGCTGCGCACGCCCATGCAGTTGCCATGCACGTCATGCTCGCGCCACCACGACTTGAAGTCGGGCGACACCCGTTCCAGTTCATCGACCAGCTCGGCGATGTCGGGCACGCCCGCAGCCGAGGCGAAATCGCGGCGGAAGGTGGACAGCATGGCGGGCGCCTGCGCGTGCCAGTCCACGAACAGCTGGCGCATGGCCGGGTCCGTGAACAGCATCCACAACAGGTTGCGCCGCCCCGGCGCCTGCGCGCCGAAGCCGAACACGCGCCCGGCCGCGGCGTTCCACACCACAACATCCCAGCGCAGGTTCAGGATGTAGGCGGGGCGCGCAGGCAGGTCGTCCATCAATCGGCGCACCTGCGGCGGCACGGTGCACCAGGTGCGCCCCGGCTCGGCCGGCGGGCGTTGGTGGGCCAGCAGATACAGATGGCGCCGCTCGGCCGCGTCCAGCTTCAGCACGCGCGCCAGATTTTCCAGAAAGGTGGCCGACACGCTGATGTTGCGGCCTTGCTCGAACCACGTGTACCAGGCCAGGCCCACGCCGGCCAACGCCGCCACTTCCTCGCGCCGCAGGCCCGGGGTGCGACGCCGCCCGCCCGCAGGCAGACCGAGCGCGGCGGGACTCAGGCGTTCGCGGCGCAAGCGCAGGAACTCGGCCAGATCGCTACGGGTGCGGTCCAGCCGCTGCGCGGGGGCGGCGTCGGCCGCGGGGGGCAGGGCGATCGCTGCGGACTCCCTGGTGGCATCGGGCGCGACCTCAAGCGCGGCTTCAGGCTTGCGGGAACGGGGCATCGGCTATTGCCTTCAGTAATAGCATAAACAGCTAAATTGTATAAGGCTGGGAGACTGCCCAGAATAGCGCCAATCGTCTTTCCCCTGGCCTGTTCATGTCTTCCACTGCCCTGTCCTCACCCTGCCCCGGCCACGCGCCAGCCCCCGGCCGCCTGGGCCTGGCCGTACTGCTGTCCGGCGGCTTCATCACGATCTTCGACCTGTTCGTGGTCAACGTCGCCATTCCCAGCATGCAGGCCACCTTGAACGCCAGCTTCGCGCAGATCAACTTCATCATCGTGGCCTATGAACTGGCTTACGGCGTGCTGCTGATCGCGGGCAGCCGGCTGGGCGACCGGCATGGCCGGCGGCGCCTGTTCATGCTGGGCATGGCGGGTTTCGCGCTGACTTCTGCGCTGTGCGGGCTGGCCCCAAGCGCCAACGCGTTGATCGCGGCGCGGGTGCTGCAAGGCGCGGCCGCCGCCATGCTGTTTCCGCAGGTCTATGCGCTGATCCGCGTCAGCTACGACGGCCACGCGCGCCGCCGCGCCTTTGGCCTGCTCGGCATGACACTGGGCCTGGCGGCCATTGCCGGCCAGGTGCTGGGCGGATGGATCGTGCATGCCGATCTGTTCGGGCTGGCCTGGCGCACCATCTTTCTGGTCAACGTCCCGCTGGGGCTGATCGCCTGGCGGCTGGCGCGCCACATTCCCGAGTCCCGCGACGCCTCGGGCGCCGCCATGGACTGGCCTGGCTCGGCCCTGGTCGGACTGGGCCTGGGCCTGCTGCTATTGGCGTTGATCGAAGGCCCGGCGCGCCACTGGCCCGCCTGGACATGGGCGGCGGGCGTTGCATCGCTGGCCCTGCTGGCGTGGTTCGCGCGGTTGCAACGGCGCGCGGCCGCAGCGGGCCGCACCCCGCTGGTGGACATGGCTTTGCTGGCGCAACCACGCTTTGCGGCGGGCTGCCTGCTGGTGACGCTGGTGTTCTCCACCGCCAGCGCCATGTTCCTGTGCTACGCCCTGCTGCTGCAGACCGGCCTGGGCGTGGACGCGCTGACGGCCGGCGCGATATTCGCGCCCGCCAGCGTCGGCTTCGTGGCCGGCTCGATGGCGGCGCCGCGGCTGGTGGCGCGCTTCGGCACGCCCGCCATCACGCTGGCCGCATTGTTGTATGGCGGCGCCACGGCCGCCTTGATGTGGCAGGTGGACGCGGCCGGCGCTGCGCTCGCCCCCTGGTCGCTGGTGCCCGCCCTGGTGTGGCTGGGCGCGGCGCAAGGCGCAGTCAATACGCCGCTGGTCAACCTGGCGCTGGGGCTGGTGCAGGACCGCCACGCGGGCATGGCCGCCGGGGTGGTCGCGACGTTGCAGCAGGTGGGCGCGGCGCTGGGGGTGTCCGCTGCCGGCATGCTGTTCAGTGGCGCGCTCGACGCGCACGCCAACGCCGCGGCCGGCGAACGTTATGCGCGCGCGTTCGCCAGCGCCATGCAATTCAACGTCGCCGCCATCGCGGTGTCGGTACTGTTGCTGGCCTGGCTGGGCCGGCGCCGCTGAGTCAGCCCGCCGACAATTCGCGGGCGCGTTGCTCGGCGGCCAGCGCCGCTTCGGTAATGGCGGCGGCCACGCCGGCCTCGCGCAGGTGCGTCAACGCGGCATAGGTGGTGCCGCCCTTGGAGGTCACGCGATCTTGCAGCTCGGCCAATGCCGCGTCGTCGCCGGCCGCCAGCTCGGCGGCGCCGCGAAACGCCGCCACCGACAGGCGGCGCGCATCGACCGCATCGAAACCCAACTCCCGCGCCGCTTTTTCCAGTGCCGCCATGAAATAGAACACGTAGCCGGGGCCACTGCCGGTCACGGCGGTAACCGCGTCGATCATGGCTTCGGTGTCGACCCAGATGCGCTCGCCCACGGCGGCGAACAGGTCATCCACCTGATCGCGCTGCGCCGCGCCGCAAGCCGTGGTGGCGTACAGCCCCGTCATGCCCAGCCCGACCTTGGCCGGCGTGTTGGGCATGGCCCGCACGATGCGCGCGTGCCCGCCCAGCCATTGCGATAGCGACGCGAGATTGACGCCCGCCGCGATGCTGACCACCGTGGCCTGCGCCGGCAGATGCGCCCGGACCTGCACGCAGGCGTCGCGCAGCACTTGAGGCTTGGTCGCCAGCACGCACAGCGCCGCGTCGGCGATCTCGGCGCCGACGCTTTCGCGGCACGTCAGGCCGCGCGCCAGCAAGCCGGCGCGCGTGGGTTCAAAGGGTTCCACCACCAGGAAATCCGCCAGTTTGCGGCCCTGGCCGAGCAACCCGTCGAGGATGGCGCTGGCCATATTGCCGCCGCCGATGAAGACAATTTTTTCACGCATGATGTCTGACTCCTTCCATCAATCAAAAATAGCCCGGCGCCGGCGCACCGCCGCGGCATCCAGCGCGCCGATGCGATTGCGCCCCAGCAGCCGCAATGTGTTTTCCAGCTCGGTGCGCAGAATCGCCAGCACCTCGCCCGCGCCGCGCGGGCCCCGCCCGGCCAGGCCGTACAGGGGCGCGCGGCCCAGCAGCACCGCACGCGCGCCCAGCGCGGCCGCCTTGGCGATATCGCTGCCGCGCCGCACGCCGCCATCCACCAACACGTCGAACGACTGCCCCAGTTCGGCCGCGACCTGCGGCAGCACCTCCAGCGCGCAAGGCGCGCTTTCCAACTGCCGCCCGCCATGGTTGGACAGCACGATGCCGTCCACGCCGCGCGCCTGGGCCCGGCGCGCGTCGGCCAGCGTCTGGATGCCCTTGATGACGATGCGACCGCGCCACTTGCGGCGAAGCCAGTCGATATCGTCCCAGGTCAACGCCAGATCCATCTGACGGCTCAGGGCGGACGCCTGCTCGGTGATGTTTTCACGCGCATTGGAACTGACC
Source organism: Achromobacter sp. ASV32 (assembly GCF_016428805.1). Classification (GTDB taxonomy): domain Bacteria; phylum Pseudomonadota; class Gammaproteobacteria; order Burkholderiales; family Burkholderiaceae_B; genus Achromobacter. The sequence continues at coordinate 8,156 of NZ_JAELTJ010000012.1, read as the reverse complement.
GCCAGGTTCTTCAACTGCGGACTTCCCCCACGCAGCATGCGCCAGCACCAGCCCGGGTGCGCCGCCAGATCCAGCAGCATACGGCCGGACGGCCGCAGCGGCAGCTTGAAGCCGTTGCGCTTGTCGTGGTCGCGGTTGCCATGCACCGGCACGTCGACGGTCAGGAACAGCACGGTATAGCCGCTGCTCCAGGCCCGATCCATCAGGTGCTCGGCAATGCGGCGGTCGCGTTGCACGTACAGTTGCAACCACAGTTCGCCCGCGCTGGCCGCGCGCACGTCTTCCAGCAGCGAGGTCGATGCCGTAGACAGCACGAACGGCAGGCCGGCGCGATGGGCAGCACGCGCCAGGTGCACATCCGCGTCGGGCCAGAACAGCCCATTCAAGCCCGTCGGCCCGACAATGGCGGGCATGGCCGCGGCCGCGCCCAGCACGGTGGTTTCCAGACGGCAGTCGGTCACGTCGGCCAGCACCTCTGGCACGAACTCCAGTTCGCCAAAGGCGGCCACATTGCGTCGCAACGAGGCGCCATCCTCGGCCCCGCCTTCCAGATAATCGAAGGCCAGCCGGGGCAGCCGCTTGCGCGCCTGCATCCGGTAATCCATCACGCTGGGCAGCATGTCTCTTCCTTGTTGCCGGGATTCCGTTTAAATTACATATCGAACATATCAATTGTATTTCGATTGTTTTTAAAACGGCTATTCGGGCCTTCCGCCCTAGGACATACCCTAAATTCAATTGATATACGATTAATCAAATCGAAAAGCGATTTAAGTAATCGTATGCTGTGTCTCAACGTGATCGGGTTCTCCACCTACCCGATCCCCTCGGGACGACAGACATGACCACAGGCACTTCCCTGCTCGATGCGCTTATCCAGGCCCTGGGCGACAACGCGATCCTGCGCGCCGACGCCGACATGGCCGGCTACACCGAAGACTGGCGCGGCCGCTACAAGGGCGCGGCGCTTTGCGTGGCCCTGCCGGGCTCTACCCTGCAGGTCGCCGAGATCGTGCGCCTGTGCAACGCCCACGCCACCCCCGTGCTGCCGCAAGGCGGCAACACCAGCCTGTGCGGCGGCGCGGTGCCGGACGCGGCAGGCCCGCCGCCCGTCATCGTCAACCTGTCGCGCCTGCGCCAGATCCGCCGGGTGGACCCCGCCAACAACTCGATGGAAGTCGAAGCCGGCTGCGTGCTGGCCACTGTGCAGCAAGCCGCCGCGGAACATGGCCGCCTGTATCCCATCAGCCTGGGCGCCGAGGGCTCGTGCCAGATCGGCGGCACCATCGCCACCAACGCGGGCGGCACGGGCGTACTGCGCTACGGCAACACGCGCGACAACATCCTGGGCCTGGAAGTCGTGCTGCCCGACGGATCCATCTGGAACGGCCTGACCGCCCTGCGCAAGAACAATACGGGCTTCGACCTGAAGCACCTGTTCATCGGCGCCGAAGGCACCCTGGGCATCGTGACCGCGGCCGTGCTGAAACTGCACCCGCTGCCCACCCGCCACGCCATCGCCTGGCTCGCGCCCGCGGATCCGCAGGCCGCCCTGGACATCCTGGGTCTGTTCCAGCAGCAATGCGGCTCGCGCCTGTCGGCCTTTGAAATGATTGACCGCAACCAGCTTGACATCGTCATGAGCCACGTGCCCGGGCGCAAAAATCCGCTGGCCGGCGCGTATCCCTGGCATGTGCTGGTGGAACTGGCGGACACCGGCAGCGGCCCGGAACTGCAAGACGTGCTGCAACAGATCCTGGAGCAGGCGTCCGAGCAGGGCCTGCTGCACGATGCCGTGGTGGCCAGCAACGACAGCCAGCGTGCAGCGCTCTGGGAAGTGCGCCACAGCGTGTCCGAAGGCAACAAGAAAGCCGGCGTCGGCCTGACGACCGACAGCGCCGTGCCGGTCTCGAGCGTGCCGGGGTTCATCGCCGCCGCCACCGACGCCGTGCGCCGCCTGGTGCCCGACCTGCCCATCCTGATCGTGGCCCACCTGGGCGACGGCAACGTGCATTTCATTCCGTTTTTCACGTTCGACGCCTGGCACGCGCTGCCCGAACGCGACGCCATGGCGGCCGCCATCCGCCGCGCCGTCAACGATGTGGCCGACGCGCTGGGGGGCACCTTCAGCGCCGAGCATGGCGTGGGCCGTACCTCGCTGGCCGAAATGGCGCACTACAAGTCGCCGGTTGAACTGGCCATGATGCGCACGCTGAAAGCCAGCTTCGACCCCGCTGCTCTCTTCAATCCCGGCCGCTTGCTGCCCTGAAGCCGCCCTTCCTGTCCGCCGTCCCGCCCCGCTGGAGCCCTTCCATGAAATCCACCCCGCACAACGCCTCGCGCCGCAGCGCGATCAAAACCGCCGCCGCCGGCATCGCCGCCCTGGCCATGCCGATGATCTGGACGCCGTCGCGCGCGGCCTCCAAGCGCATCGTCGTGCGCGATGATGGCGGCATCTACAGCAAGGCCTACGGCGCCGTGTTCTACAAGCCGTTCACGGACGCCACGGGCATCCAGGTGGTGGGCGTGCAGGCCAACGCCGAGCCCACCGCGCAGATCCGCAGCATGGTCGACACCGGCAACTACACCTGGGACATGGCCAAGATCAGCCAGCCTGCCATCCTGATGCTGACCGAAGGCGGCAAGGTCTACCTGGAAAAGCACGGCCTGGAATCCGACCCGGTCATCGCCACCATTCCCAAGCAATACATGTCGCCCTATGGAGTCGGCAACAACGTCTACACCACCGTGCTGGCCTATCGCACCGACGCCTTCAAGGGCCGTCGCGCCCCGGCGTCGTGGGCGGACTTCTGGGACGTCAAGAACATCCCCGGCCGGCGCGGCCTGCGCAAGCATCCGTTCGACACCATCGAGGAAGCGCTGATGGCCGATGGTGTAACGACCGACAAGGTCTACCCCTGCGACATCGACCGCGCACTGGCCAGCCTGGACAAGATCAAGCCGTCCGTCGACGTGTGGTGGAACACCGGCGCGCAGGTCGAGCAGATGCTGGGATCGGGTGAAGTCGACATGATCGCCACCTGGGTCTCGCGCGCGCAGTCGGCCATCGCCAACGGCGCGCCTGTGCAGATCGTGTGGGACCAGAACATCTGGGGCTGCGACAACTGGTCGATCCTGAAGGGCACGCCCAACGCCGACGCCTGCCGCGAATTCATCAAGTTCGCCTCGGACCCCAAGCGCCAGGCCGCGCTGATCGAGTATTTCGCCGCTGGCGTGACGCAGCCGGCCGCCTTTGACTACATCAAGGCCGACGTGGCGCGCAACTGCCCTACCCACCCCGACAACATCAAGACCGGCCTGCACATCAACGCCGCGTACTGGCTGGAAAAGCAGCGCGACGTGCTCGAGCGTTTCAACGGTTGGGTCCTGAAGTAAATCTCCGCATACGCCGAACACCATGTCTTCTTCCAATCTGCAAATCTCGGGCCTGGGCAAACGCTATGGCGACTTCGTCGCCCTGGCGCCCACGCATCTGGATGTCGCCCGCGGCGAATTCCTGACCCTGCTGGGCCCATCCGGGTCGGGCAAGACCACGCTGCTGAGCCTGATCGCGGGCCTGGCCCGGCCCGACGAAGGCCGCGTGCTGATCGACGGCAACGACGTCACCTACGGCGCGCCGTACGAACGGGATATCGGCATGGTGTTCCAGAACTACGCGCTGTTCCCGCACATGACCATCCTGGAGAACATCGCCTTTCCGCTGAAGATGCGCAAGGTGCCGGCGGCCGAAGCGAAACGCCGTGCGCAGCAAGCGCTGGACATGGTGCGCCTGCCCCAGGTCGGCGCCCGCCTGCCGCGCGAATTGTCCGGCGGCCAGCAGCAGCGTATCGCGCTGGCGCGATGCATGGTCTACCGTCCCGCGATCATCCTGATGGACGAGCCGCTGGGCGCGCTGGACAAGAAGCTGCGTGACCAGATGCAGCTGGAAATCAAGCGTATCCATCGCGAACTGGGCACCACTATCGTCTACGTGACGCATGACCAGGAAGAGGCCATGACCATGTCCGACCGCATCTGCCTGATGAACGGTGGCGCGATCGAGCAACTGGGCACGCCAGCCGATCTGTACTTCCGTCCACGCACCCTGTTCGTTGCCGACTTCCTGGGAGAATCCAACCTGCTGCGGGGCGAGGTCACCGCCATCGACGGTGACACCCTGACGGTCAAACTGGACCATCAGGGTGTCATTGGCCAGGCCCTGTCCAACGGCGCCGCCGTCAGGCCTGGCCAGAAAGTCACGCTGATGCTGCGGCCGCAGAACCTGCAGGCCGGCCCCGCCGGTGTGTATGGACAAGCCCTGACCGGCAAGCTGCTTGACGTAATGGTGACGGGCAGCCTGACCAAGCTGTACCTGGACCCGGGCGTACCCGACAGCGCCCCGCTGGTCGTCGCCTACCCCACGCGCCGCCAGGCCGAGCAATACGCCATCGGCCAGCCGCTATCGGTGACCTGGCAGGCGGCCGACGCGGTCGCCATTGCGGAGTGACCGCATGAGCATCGCCGCCCCTCCCCGCAAGCGCATGAGCCAGGGCCGCCGCCACTTCCTGATGGCCGCGCCGCTGGTGATCCTGCTGTTGGTGTTGCTGATCTATCCGGTCGGCCAGCTGCTGCTGCTCAGCTTCTACGGCGACCAAGGCTTCTCGCTGGCGCAATACCATCGGCTGTTCGAGTCGTCGGTGTACGTCAACGTGCTGCTGATCACGCTGAAGATCTCGCTGTGGACGACCTTCTTTTCCGTGGTGGCCGGCTACCCGGTCGCCTACCTGATCTCCAGCCTGTCGGCCCGGCGCAAGACGTCGCTGCTGTTCTGGGTATTGCTGTCGTTCTGGACCAGCTTCCTGGTGCGCACCTTTGCCTGGGTCGTGCTGCTGGGCCGCAACGGCGTGGTCAACCAGTTGCTGCAGGCGCTGGGCATCCTGGACGCGCCGGCCAACCTGCTCTACAACTTCGGCAGCGTATTGGTCGGCATGGTGCATGCGCTGATGCCGCTGGCGGTGCTGACGATGCTGTCGGTCATGGAGAACATCGACCGCAACCTGCCGCGCGCCGCCTCCACCCTGGGCGCGCGCCCCGGCACCGCGTTCTGGAAGATCTACTTCCCGCTGTCCATGCCCGGCGTGGCCGCCGCGGCCATCATGGTGTTCGTCACCGCCATCGGCTTTTTCATCACCCCGGCGCTGCTGGGCGGCCGCAAGGAAACGATGATCACCCAGATCATCATCGATCAGGTCCAGCAGACCATGAACTGGGAATTCGCCGGCGCGGTATCGGTGCTGTTGCTGGTGGTGGTGCTGGCGGTCTTCGCCCTGTACGACAAGATACTGGGCCTGTCGACCATGACGGGCGCTGGCGCGTCCCGGCCCCGCACATCCGGCAGGCCCAGCCTGTTGCGCCGCGCAGGCGAAGCCCTGCTGGATCTGTTGGCCGCGCTGTCCGACCGCCTGTTCGCGCTGCTGCCCACGCGCCTGCGCCGTTCGGTGTCGGGCACTGGCCAATCGCGCACGCTGTGGTGGATCGTACTGGCGGTACTGGCCTTCCTGTCCGCCCCCGCGTTCCTGATGATCCCGCTGTCCTTTGACTCCGGCTCGGGCCTGACCTGGCCGCCCAAGGGCTTTTCGCTGCAATGGTATGAACAGATGTTCACGTCGCCGGTGTGGATGCAGGCGATCACGCGCTCGCTGATCGTGGGGGTGGGCACCGGCCTGCTGGCCATGCTGATCGGCACCCCGGCCGCCTTCCTGCTGGTACGCGCCGACATGCGCGGCAAGTCCGCCATGCTGGCCTTCGTGCTGTCGCCTATTGTCGTGCCGCGCATGATCATCGCGGTGGGCATGTTCTATTTCTTCGCCCGCGTCGGCCTGGTCGGCTCGACCATCGGCCTGATTCTGGCGCACACGGTCGTGGCGGTGCCGTACGTGGTGATCACCATGATGGCGGTGCTGCGCAACTATGACACTCGCCTGGACCTGGCGGCGCAGAGCCTGGGCGCGGGTCCCTGGTCGACGCTGCGCTTCGTGACCTTCCCGATTCTCGGTGCAGGCCTGATGTCGTCGTTCCTGTTTGCCTTTGCGACCTCGTTCGATGAGCTGACGATCGCGCTGTTCGCCTCGGGGGGCCTGAACGCCACTCTGCCCAAGCAGTTCTGGGACGAGGTGACGCTGCAGATATCGCCCGTGATCGCCGCTGTGTCGACCTGCCTCTTTATCTTCATCGCCGCGCTGATCTGGCTCGCCGACCGGCTGCGCCGCCGCAGCCTGGCGGGCTGACGCGCGGCGCCGTTTCCCTTTATCAGGATTTCTTCCATGTTGAATGCAAGCCACCTGCGCGGCGTGTTCCCCGCGATTCCCACCCCGGTCAACGCCGACGACACAATCAACGCCCCGGCCGCCCAGGCCCTGATCGCCTACCTGCTCAAGCAAGGCATCGACGGCATCGTGCCGCTGGGCGGCACGGGCGAATACGGCGCGCTGGCCCGCGCCGAACGCATCCGCATGTGCAAGCTGACGGTGGACGCCGTGGCCGGCCGCGTGCCGGTCATCCCCGGCGTGCTGGACCCCGGCTTTCACGACGCCCTGCAAGCCGGCCGCGAGTTCGCCGACGCCGGAGCCGACGCGCTGATGGTGCTGACGCCCTACTACACGACCCCGACGCAAGCCGGCATCCGCGAGTACTTCCTGCGCTACGCGGACGCATCGCCCCTGCCGGTGATGATCTACGAAATTCCGTACCGCACCCGCATCGCGGTCGCGCCGGAAATCCTGCACGAACTGTCGCGCCACCCGAAAATCATCGGCATGAAGGCGTGCAACACGGACCTGTACCACTTCCTGCGCACGGTCGCCGGCGTGGACGAATCGTTTGCCGTCTTCAGCGGCGAAGACACACTGCTCCCCGTCCACCTGGCCGCCGGCGCCCGCGGCGGCATCGTGGTGACGGCAAGCCTGCTGCCCAAGGCCTGGCGCAAGGTCTACGACCTGGCCACCGAGGGCCGCACGCAAGACGCGATGCTGCTGCACCGCCGCCTGATCCCGCTAATGAACTTGGCGTTCGCAGAGACGAATCCTGGACCGATGAAGTCTGTGATGGATCTCATCGGCGTCGATTCGCCTTGTGTTTTGGATCCGTTGGTGGAGCCGGGGGCTGAGTTGCAGGCGGCTTTGCGGGCTGTGGTTCGGCCGTTGTTGGCTGAGTTTGAGGGCGTTTGAGGTTGTTGATGTGCGGTGGGGCGAGTTCTTAAGTCGCGCTTGGCGGAGTTGGCGTGCGCAGGGCGGGGCTACGATTGCGGTCCGGAGCCTTCGCTCCGGACTGCCCTAGGCGGGGCCCCCCTTCCTCATCGTCGTTGTCGCCTTCGGCGACTGCCTTCCGATTCCGTCGGGCGCATCTAACGCCCCGCCCTGCGCACGCCAACTCCACCAAGCGCTCTTGCTGAGGCTTAGCATCGGCCCCTGGGGCGGTCAGTGTGCTTGGCATGGTAACCCCCGGTCAGCGTGGGTGTGGAGGAGGGGGCGGTGCCCGCTTCGTGCCGGCCGCGCGGGCGGCCTTACGAAGCTTACGCGTCGTCTTGCGGAATCGGATGCCGCTGTCGCGTGTAGGTGAGAGTGCAGGTTTCCAGGAGCGAACGCTGCTGGTTTTTGGTGGCAACGTCGGGGGAGTCTGAGGTTCATCGTCGACGCTGTTCCCAACGATGAAATGGCGCTCAACCGCCACAGACCTTCTAGCGGCGCGGCTACCGTGATGTTCCACGCTACCGCGCAGCGCCGGATGGGCGGCTTGCGAGACGGTCAGCATGCGCAAACCGGTGCCAGCCGCGCCGCCCATCACCGCCCCTCCCCCCTGACTGCGGACCCACTAGAAAACCGCTCCCCACCCGCGCGAAGCGCACCCCCAACACAGTCAGCAACATGAATGCCAAACGTGGCCGCCCGCGCGGCCGCGGCTTGGCGGCCCTGCAGGTTTCATGCCCTGACCACAGGTCCAGCAGCGCGACAAATCTCGAAAACCGTAGCCCCTGGCGGCGGTGGCTTGCGGAGTGGGCAACCTCGATGCGCCCGAGGGAATCGGAAGGGAGCCGAAGGCGTACGACGATGACGAAGGGCTGTCTCTTATACACATCTCCGAGCCCACGAGACCTAATA
>NZ_JAELTJ010000129.1 GCF_016428805.1 Achromobacter sp. ASV32 | reverse complement strand
CGGATAGCGCGGCAAGATCGCTTGCTAACTGGGCGGCATCCACGGCACCCGGGTTTGTCACTGTGCCGAAGGCGTGCACAGTCCAGACGCCAGTGGCGTTGAGCATGCGCGTTTCGTCGCCGGTGTTGCGAATCCACTTATTACCGTCGCCAGCCTGTGTAGTCCCGGATATGGTCCCTACTGCCGATGAACCCGACGGCATTACAGGCGAGCCGGTGCCATTGATCAGCAGGTTGGTGGCGGAAGCAAAGCCAGCGGCAATCGAATACTGCATAGGCCCCAGCTGGTCGCGCTGGATGGTGCCAGGCGCGCCCGCAGACCGCGCGCCATCACCACGGGCGACTACGGCGCCGAGCGAGCCAGCAGCCTGGCCATTCAAATCGGGTAGGCGAATGGTGGTTGACCCATCGCCCAGCGTGTAGGAACCGCGCTTAAGCGGGTCTGCAAGCCAATCCGCATCGGGCACAACCGGCAGATTTCCGGCCACAACCATCGCCGCCAAGTCGGGGAACGTGGCGCGCGTAACGGTCTGGCCGTCCAACGGCACCTGGCCGGCAGGGATCGCCACCCGTGACGGCCACCAGGCAGGCGTGCCAACGGCAGGACCTGTCGGGATAGGTGGCAACTGCACCGCGGGGACCTTTCCGCCACCGTCCAACGTCGCAACACCTTCAGCCACGCCCTTCTGTGACAACGGAATGGCATCTTCCGCAGCGGGAAGATTGGCTGCTGGCACCTTCCCAGTGGCGTCTAGGGGTGCCAAACCATGGGGTGCTCCCAACAGCAAATTCTCCAGCGGCACCTTGCGACCTGCGTCGAGCGGCGCAACACCATCGGCGGCGCCCTTTTGATCCATCGATACGTAGTCTTCATCCAAATTGGGCAAATGCTCCGCCGGCAGTCTACCTGCGCTGTCAAGTGGTGCCACCCCGCCGGCCATGCCCTTCGATACCAAGGGGACCGAAGCATCGGCCTTAACCTTAGCAGCGTCCGCTGTCGTCTGCGCAGCACCCACTGCGACCTCAACGGTCTGGACACCCACACTGGTTTTGGCCGCATTCTCGTTAATTATGATGAACGCGTCGCGCAGCGGATCGCCGGTACCGTCATTAGCGAAAGTGCCCACAAAAACGGGTTTCAAGCTTTCCATAATTACTAGGGCCTATGCCTTTGCGTGAAAGTTACTGAAATCGTGTACCAGCCGCCGCCCAGCGGCACGAACTGATAGTCTCCAGCCCGATAGGTCAACTCGACGCCCAGCGGCGCAGTCCAGAGGAAAGTGCGCCAAGCGCCGTGCCGGTCGAGAAACTGCTTGATGGGCAATATCTCGGCTTCGCTACCAAAGAACACCAGAGGCCAAGATTCAGTTCTAGGGTTCAGACCATCCTTGGCGACTTGCTCATAACCGTCGCCAAACTGGGCACGCAAAACCCTGAATTTCACCTCGGCCTGCGGGCTCCGCTTGGGGTGCCAACGAAACACTTCAAGATCGGTCATGATGGCTTCCGTCCATTCATTGCATTCCAGGACGTTCCACCCATTCGATACGATTTGGTGATGAGCACGCGGCACCGAGCATCCACAAACTCTCCTAATTCACGGCCGAACTGCTCTAACCCCGGCGGACCTTCAGCCTTGGTGCTTCCGTCAGACTGGACATACACGTTTACCTGAATTGAGGTGGGGTTTTGCCCGCCCCCATCCTGACCGTGCGCCTGGACTCCCAGTCGACCGTCTGGACCGCGACGTAGAGGCATGATTGCTTCAGGCCCAGCCTCGGCGAATACGCCCGCACCTTTCGCAAACTGGAACACCTGAGGGGTGTCATACACTCCACCGGAAAAAGCAGACAAGCTTGGGGATTGGTACACGTTCCCCTTCGCGTTAGCAGTCCAGCCATTCGACTGGATCAAGGCGCCGATTCCGTCACCACCAGAAGCCTGAACCTGGCTCGCCGCAGCTTCCGTGCCAGCGGCGGCACCGGAAGTGCCCCCCACGACCGCGCCGACGATGCTGGAGAAGATCCCCATCATTGCCTGACGCGCTGCGATACGTGCCAGGTCGGAAAGGACGCTTTTGGTAAAGTCCGAGAAATTCAGTTTTCCACTGGTCACGAACGAAGCTAAGCCGTCGCTCATACCCTGGAACAAATTCGTAAACACCTGCTGGGATTGCGCCATGACGTTGGCCGACGTGTCAGCCCAGTCGTTCAGCGCGCGAATTGCGCCGTTCTTCCAATCTCCCTGCAGGGCGACACGATCCTCCATGTAGCCGCGCTCACGCTCAATCTGCCCCTGCATTGCCGCATCGATTTGCGCGATGCCCTGTAGGTACTGATCGGACTCCAGCGCGCCGGCACCGCCTTCGCGCAGCATCTTGTCGGTGAATCCGTCGCGAATCCGCCGAAACCTGTCCTGCGCCTGGTTAATAGCATCCACCAAGGCCCGGTCGTTGCTGCCCAGTGTCAGCGCGTTGTTCTGCCGGCTTTCCTGGAGCGCTCGAGTCTCGCTGTAGTTGGCGATATCAAGCTGCGTGGCTCGCAGGGCGCCGCGGATCTTGGCTTGATACTTCTCGATGTCCGTGGCTTCTTGCTGCTGGGATCGGGCGATCTGCGCCTCGAGTTCCTGCACCCGGCCGGCGTACCGTTCACGCTCGGCGAGCTGCTTCTTTCCTCCCGCGATTTCCGCCTGCTTGCGAGCAATTTCCAGCTCGTCGTTCAGGGCGGCACGCTGGGCGGCGGCCCGCCGTCGGATAAACGCTTCTTCCGACAGCAGGCCCGCCGCCCGTTGCCCCTCCAGCGCGGTCGTCTCCGCACGCAGAGCTTCCTCCCGCATGCGGGCCTGGGCCTGCATGGCGGCCAGTTGACCAGAAATCGAATTCTGCCCAGCGCTGACGGCGTCCTTGTCCTGGAATTTCTTGCGAGTGTCAGCCTCGCGGTCCTGGATGGCCTTGGAAGATATCCGATCGTCCGCAGGATTCACGGCACGGATGGCGGCCTCAAGGCGCGCATTCTTCTCCAGCGCGTCGGTCAGCTGCCGAACCTTGTTGGTCTGCTTGTCGTAGACGTCCAGGCTCTTGGCGGCCTCGATAGCTGCTGCGTTCGCCGCGGCGTTGAGGCCCTTCACCTGCGCAACGGCGTCAGACAACCCCTTCTGATCCAGCGCGTCGGACAATGAGCCCTCGGCGTTCCGCACGCGAGCACGGCCGGCCTCGTTCAGGCCCGCAGGCCCGGCATCGCGTTGGCGCATCAGCGCAATATTCTCGCGCAGCGTGGCAATGCGCGCCTCGAGTGGATCTTGTTCCTGCCCCACCCGCTTCATGGACTCCCAGGCGCCATCGACCGCGCCCTTCACATCCCGCCATGCACGCTCCAAAACGCCAAGCTTCTCGGGCGCCTCGGTTCCTAGGTAATCGTGCAGGACCCGTGAGGTCTCCTGCATGGCACCTTCACGATTGCCCGTCTCTTCCAGCGTGCGGATGTAATCCCATTGCGCCAGACTCATGAAGTTGAGCGAGCGGTTGTGCTCCTCCGCCCACTTCGTGACCCCCTCCGGCATCTTGGCGAAATCCTTGGAGATATCATCCATCGCCTGGCCTGATGCCTTCTGAAAGGCAACCATCGAGCTGGACATCAGCTGAATGGTGTCGGCGGAAATCTGCCCAGTTGCAACAAGCGCCTCGACGGCCTGTTGCGCCTTGCTGCTGCTGCCATTCTCACCGGCAGCAGCAGCGGCCATGCCGCGGATCTTCTCCGCAGTCACGCCAGCATAGTTGCCGGTGAGCTGGATGGTGCGATTCAGGCGCGAGGCGTCCTCACTGCCCTGATAGGCAGCAATCCCGAACGCCACCGCAGCGCCCGCTACCAGCGTGTAGGGGTTGATCAACCCGAGGAGAGTGCTTCCCAGAGCCTTGGCCGCTGGCACGATGCCGCCGAACATATCCTTCAGTTGCCCGCCCTGCTGCAGCAGCACCGTCATGGGTTGCTGCCCACCCTGCAGGGACACGACTATGTCTGTCAGCTGTGCCGGCACGCCCCGCATGGCCGCAGCCGTCTGAGCAGCGCTGTTCCCGTACCTGTCCAGCGCGCGGCCAGACGAGCCCAGTGCCACTTCCTGCTCACGCAGCTTAGCGATCAGGGGCGCTGCTCGGGTAGAGACGCCAAGCTCGGCCGCCTGCAGCTCCAGCAACTCCGACTTGGTCTTGCCGATCGCCTGCACCTGGCGCTCAAGCCCTTGAACGAATCGCTCAGACGTCTGCATGAACGCCTGACTTCCGGCCGCCGACGCATTGACGGCCTGGGCCATCTGTCCGGCGGACGCCCCCATACGTGCAGATGCGGCGCTCGCGCGACCCAGGCTGGCCTCGGCTGTCGCGGCAAACTCCGCCGTCGCGGCGCCGGACGCCGAAAAGCCACGCAGCAGATCAGCCTCGTTCGCCGTCAGCGTGACGCCTAGAACTTTGTCATTCATTGAATTCTGCCGCTGATTGTTCAAATTTCGGGTTGGCTTATGCTTGACCCATGAAGACCTCCAAGGCGGCGCGTTCCATGGCTCGGATGTCTAGGAACGCCTCCCTAAGATCTGTTCCTGTAGGCATCAGTACCTCCAAGGTCGCGCGGATCTCCGCGGCTGATATGCCGGTACGAAGTGGCCGCCCCATTGGCGGCACCAGCCAGGTCCAACACGTTTCAAGCTCCAGGAATGCCCTAACGGTCTCCCAGTTCTCCTCAAACACCTCAAAAGGCCCGTTCGTAGCTTTGGCGCCTGCCGCATCGAGGACGTCAGCAGGCGCACCAGCCAAGGCCAGCGCCGCCAGCACTGCGTCGTCGGGGTCGAACGCACTTTCCGCACGTCGACCGCCAGTCGCCCAGTGCTGCGCGGCCCCTACAAGTTTTTTTCCCGTACCTGCTGATGGGCGCGCCAAAAGCCCTGGAACAGCGGCCCGACGAGTTCGGGCCAATCCATGAGGATTTGATTAAGCGCCTTGATTGAGAACGGCACGGTATCGCCCTGGCCCTCGCGCACGCCCAACCAGCCGGTCATCTTGTCCTTGATGAAATCGACGTCCGATGCGTACACCCACTTTTCGGGCGCCTTCTGGCCCGCTGCAACCGGCAACGGCGGCTCCCCGATGCGCTCACGGTAGGCATTGGTCATCGCATCATGCAGAGCGTTGATCTGATCCAGCGGGCTGCGCTTGTACTGAGCGATGAAGTCGAGTTCGATCGGTGCACCGTTCTCGCCGTGAACAGTGACCTTGATTTCGCACGCTGCGAGGGCGCGCTTCGTGACAACAAATGCCATGGAAAGCTCCAGAATGTAGAGCACCCGGTTGTACCGGGCGCAGATGGTTGTAGCGTTCGACTGCGAAGGATCAGCGAGCGACGATTTCCAGTTCGTCGTTGCCGTCCGGCCCGGGGTTCACGTTCACGTCCAGGCCGAGCATTGCAACGTTGTCCTGGTCCGAATAGGCCGGATTCGTCAATTGCGCGGTGGGCGCCTTGATCTCGATGATGTTGCCCGCTGCCGTTCCGTGTTGGATAGCCAGTGCCTTGCCTTCGCCGGACAGCACAATCGCCGGCCAATCCAACTGGGCGATGCGCGGCAGCTCGAGAGATATCTTGCCGGTTGGCTGGCGGTCGGTGATTTCGGCCCCTTCGCAACCGATCAGCGAGCGCCAGACCAGTTGATTGGCGATGTCGAAGGTCAGCGACTGCAAGCACCCGGAATAGCTGCCCAGCGACCAGGCCGGTGTGTTGGCCTTGTTGACGCCTTTCGGGATCTGGAAGGCGCTGTAGTCGACGTCCGTCGGATTGGCGCCATCGGTGATGGGCAGATAAACACCCATGAAACGAAAGCGCATGAACGGGATGCCCTTGGCAGTCAGCTCAAAAGAGACCGTGCCGCGAGCGTCCAGGATCTTGTGAAACACACCGTCCAGGTAGTAGTGCAACGCGATGCGCTCGAAGTTCTCGGACACCGGCAGGTAGCGCACGTCCGTGCCCGTGGTGACCGTCTCGGCAAAGCCGCAGGCGCGCAGCAGCGGCCCCCAGGCCGGCGCCTTACCGGCCGTGCCGGATCCGGCCAGTTCGACCTCCCCTTCGATTTGGGCGTACTGGGTGGTGGCGATTTGCCCCGCGTTGCCCATGTAGGGCCGCAGCAGCGCACGCTCGACGAATTCCGCCGACAGGGGCGTGGCGGTCACGTTGCGCAGCAGGATCGCGTTAGCCGCCCCGGTGGGAACCGGGTCGACCCCTTCCGCCGTCTGGATCTTGGCCAGCAACAGCGTCTTTCGGATGGATTTGGCCATTCTTGGCTCCGTAAATGTCTTGATTCGGGGGATTAGGCGGTGCTACCGCAGTCGCACGGCGACGTCCGCTCAACAAGCACGCGCTCGCCCGTGGCAGGATCGCGGAGGTAGCTGCCGCCCTGGCCGTGGAACTTGTCAGGTCCCGCAGCCGCTGGGCTGATCGCTTCGGAAGACGCGCCGGCTGGCTCGGTATCGACGCCACCCGCCGGCGTGCCGGTCGGTTTCATTGCGGACATGCTGCTCTCCTTCGGGTGCCTGAGCGTCAGGCGCCCAGGGAATGCTCATCGGTCTGATAGGTGATGCGGTAACGCTTGGTGACCACCTGTCGGCGAAGATCGCCATTGGCATACTTGGGCTCGTCCGTGCCGAATTCCACAATCGAAACCATGTTGGGTCCGGAATAGCCCATCACGATCGGCTGCGCCGCTTCGAACACCTCCTCGGCCAGCTGAAGGTGATCGTCGCCGCACGTGTGAACGATCAGATGGACTTCTCGCACCCGAGTGGCACGCGGCGGCAAAAGCTCCTGGATCGACTCAGCCCCCAGCTGCACGGAGACCACCTTCGGGTCCTCACGCGAGATCGCGCGCATGGGGGAAGCCTCAACTGCTGCCGGAAAGCCACCGGGCGCCCCCGCGAGAGCCAAGCGAAGGTCCAGCACGTACTGTTGCGCCAGGGATGTCATGGCAGCAGCTCCAACAATGCACGAGTCCAATGCCCGTCTCCGCGCACCGTGGGCTCCTGCCGGACCCGATAGCGCTTGCCACCGATATCGAGCAGGCTGTGGTACTTCAGGCCCGGCGCGGCCGACGTCGTAAATTCGATTTCGTAGTCGGTCGAATGAACCATGGTCGCCTCGTCGATAACATCGGGACGGTCAAACCGGACCATGAAATCGACGGCAGGGACAACGCCGACCAGACTGGCAAGCTCGCGCATCCCTGCCTGGTCGAACGCTTCATCGAAAATCGCGTTGTCCCACATGGCGATTACGACGCCTTGAGCCGGATGACGGCGTTCGGCCGCGTGTTGATCGTCAGCGGATTGGACTGCACCTTGAGGTCGACGCCCATGCCGTGCTGGAGAATCTCCTGCGAGGCGTAGAACGGCAGGCCCGGGGTGTTGACCACGTCGATGTGGTTGGCCGGCGCGAAGCGGGTCTGGAACAGATCTTCGGTAACGATCGGCACCAGGTAGCCCTCGGTCGGATCGAGGAAGGTCACGGCGCCCACTTTGCCGTAGTACTCCTTCCACTCGACGTCTTCGAAGATGAACCCCTTGCGCATATCGGCGCGCAGGAATTCGCCATCCTTCCAGCGGTCGAATGCCTTCTCGACGGAATCGTGGCCCGTGAACGCGTCATACAGGCCGCGCCCCAGAATGCCGAGCCAGCCCTTGATCTGGACGGAACCAGCCAGCGCGTCTTCGGCCAGGCGCTTGGCGTCCAGTACCTTCTGGCGCACCTTGGTGCTGGCCGTACCCAGACCCAGGTTCACCGTCTTCTGCGTGTAGCCGAAGCGCTGGTACAGATCCAGCAGCACGCGCTCGCCGTCGGCGTCGAAGATCTTTCCGGTGACGGCGCCCAGACGATGGTAGGCGAGTGTGGCGTTGATACGCGAGCGCAGCTTCACGGTGCGCTTGTTGACGATGCTCTGCATCACTTCCAGCTCGCTCTCGGTCCCGAAGGCGCGCACGCCTTGGATCTCGTCGGCGTAGATCGTGTCGCGCAGCGGCAGGTGCAGCGTGTTGAACGGGATCAGGTCGCGCCGGTCTTTTTCGCTGGTCTGGCCGGGCGAACCGCGGGGCGAATCGGCCACCAGGGCGAGCTTGCCGTTTTCGCGCTCGATCGAGACCGTCAGCGTCGATACGCCGTCTTCGTCGAACATGCTGTCCAACGTGGTGGGTACGGCCTGGCCTTCGGGCTGCACGTTGAGGGCGGCCGTCAAGGACGCCAGGGAGAACGCGTTATCGCGGAAGATATCGATGTGTGCCATGTTTTGGCTCCTGAAAATGACTATGGCCCGCCTGAGGCGGGCCATGCGTTGGTCCTTGAACGGGGTGCCGCAGACGCGAGTTAGTCGCGCACGACGAGGAAATTGGGTGCGAAGTCGGCCCGGGCTTCGGGGTCCAGGCCGGTCAGGGACCAGACCGCGACCTCGGCCAGCCGGACGATGGCGGTCGCCAGCTGGGGATCCGTCGAGATGTCGGCGGCGCCGTACAGAACCGCAGCAGCTTTTTCCGTGCCGTCGGTGCCGGCGGGGTTGTACGCCGCGTATTGTTTGGTTGCGGTGATCTGCCCCAGGACCTGGCCGGACGGGTAGCCGGTCGTCGTGGCGGCCAGGGTGATTTTCTCGCGGGAGATCTCGCCAGCACCCTCGGACAAGAGGAATTCGGCGGTACGGGCTTTTTCGTGCAGGGTGTTCATGCTTTCTCCAGGATGAGTAAGTGCTGCTTAGGACGCGCGGCGGCGTGCCGCAGCACGAGCCTCGTAGAACTTGGTAATCGAGAGGGTCGGCACGGCTTTGGCCGGCGTGGCATCGGGTCGTTGGGTGTTATCGATGGCGATTTCAGACGCTGCGGTCACGGCGTCGAACAGCCTCGCGCGGGCCTGGTCCACCGAAAGACCCGAAGCGACAAACTCTGCCGCCTTGTCGGCCATCTTGGCCGCGAGGCACACACCGGCAATTTCCGCCGCCTGCGCGATCCGCGCATCCGCCTGCTCCATGCTGGTGAGACCGGATGAGAGGATCACACCCTCCGCAAGGTGCGCCACACCGGCAGTGCGGCAGGCAGCGTAGACATGCGCGGCCACGGCGGCGGATTGGGTCGCATTAGCCTGCGGCTGCGTGGCCGGTGCCGTCGGTGCCTCTCCCGGTTGATTCGCAGCCGGCTCGGGCGGAACGACAACCGGCTCAGGTGCAAGCGGCGGCGTTGCGGCGTCCTGCTGGTCGAGCATCGCCGCCACCTCGGCCGGGAGGTTCTTGTGCTTGCGAAGCACCTCGGCGGCCAGCTCGGACGACATCTGGAGACGGATAGGGTCTTCGATGAGATCGCAGAAGCCCAGCGCCTGGGCCTCCATCGCGGACATCCACGTGGTCGCATCCATCATTTCCACGATCTTTTCCGCCGCCAGGCCGCTCTTGCGACTGTAGGCTGCGACGACGCCATCGCGGATCCGGTCCATCATGTCCGCCGTCGCGCGAAGGTCCTCGGCCGTGCCGCCCGCGAGGGTCCAGGCGTTGTGGATCATCAGCTGGGCGTTGTCGGGCATGATCAGCTGATCACCAGCCATTGCGATCAATGAAGCCGCCGACGCTGCGACGCCATCGACGCGGGTCGTCACGCGTCCGGCGTAACGCCGGAGCGCGTTGTAGATCGTCAGCGCGTCGAAAACGTCACCCCCGGGGCTATTGAGCGACACCAAGATGTCGGCGCCCCCCACTGCGGCTGCATCCAGTTCGGCCACGAAGGCTGCTGCCGTGGTTCCCCAGAAGCTGATTTCGTCATAAATGCGGATCTCGACCAGCGGCTTATCGGCCTGCGCCTTAGCGGTGATCGTGTACCAGAGCTTCTTTGCCATGATGGCTCCATATCTATAATTGTTGCGGCTATTCCACGTCGCTCTGCGGGATAGCCTTGCCCGCCGCTGTCGACCGTCGCGGGTCGCTGTCAAACACCGCCCCCCCAGCATCCGCCGCAGCGTTATCCGCCGCGATATCCGCCGCCACCTGGTCAGGGTCATCGCCCTGGGCCAAGATCACCGCAGAGCGGCTTGTAAAGCCGGATCGCACTTGTTTTTGCTTGGCCTCGATGTCCTGCACCGGGTGGAAGTACGGCCAACCCTGCGGCACCCAGAGGACGCGCAGCCATTCCCGGCGGCGCCGATGGTAGTCCGGCATCGGGATAGTTCCAGCCAACGCCAAAGCGTCGATCCAGGCCGCCCACACTGGACGGCAAATCTGATGAATGAGGCAGTGCCATTGGTACTGCTCCATCAGGCGGTGGAATTCATTCACCAACACCCGCAACGCTCGATCGCTGATGTTCCGCAGATCACCAGTTGCCAGCTCATACGGAATGCCGACCGAGGCAAACGCCGCCATCAGTTGATGGCGCATGAAGCTCTCATAGTTGCTGTCGGCACCGGGAGGCGTCGAAAACGTCACCTCCTCGCCCGGAGCCAGTTCCTGCATCGTGCCGGGCTCCATGGACACTAGGGGAATACCGTCGTCATCGTCGACATAGTCGTCTTGCCCCCCGGTCAGCGGGTTTGTGGGGTCCTCGTCGGGATCCGGCTTCGTGATAAAGCCGGCGAACAGGTTGGAGACTTCCTGGCGATACATCACCGCGTCGTCCAAGTTGTCGATCGACTTCAGGCGCAGCAATACGGTTGCCAGGGCAGGCACCCCACGGACTTGGCCAGGCCGCTGCATCTGGAATGCATGGATGACCTGATCGGCCGGCACCGACACGATCTCCTGCGCCGGGCTGGATCGCCCGAATTCGCCCGGGTGACGTCTCCACATATGAACCGCTGTCCTGCGGCCGATAGCATCGAACTCGATGCCGTTCACCACCTCGCCGCCGTTGGGCAGCGCGTAGGTGCGTTCCACCGGCACTTGGTCGCCTTCGACCAACTGGAGCTGCAGAGGGACGACCAGACCATCGGAGGGGCGGCGCCGACGAAAGCGAACGAAGACTTCCCCCGCGGTGAAGATGGACCGATCCGCCAGCGACTGCATTCCGTAGAAATCCAGGCGCCCGTCAGCATCGGCCTCGACACACCAGTCGGCCCACAGTTCCTTCAATAACTTGCGCACGGCCTTGTCGGGGTGCTGGGGGTACGGCTGAATGCCGGTGCCGATAGCATTGCTGTCCCACTTGCGCTCGGCGGCCGAGGCCCACGGGTCATTTCGAACCGCGTCCCTGGACCGTCGGCGTTGTAGGGCGAGCCCTTGCGTTGCGGCCGCGTTCGGGCCGGCCGCAGAGGGGTTCCAGTTCTTCGCACGGCTGCCGGTCGCGCTGCCGCTCTCATAGCTGGAACTCATCTGCGCATTCAGACGCCGAGGCACCAGAAGGCCGGAGCGGCGTTGCGTGGCATAGCTCATCGAAT
Organism: Achromobacter sp. ASV32; assembly: GCF_016428805.1. Taxonomy (GTDB): domain Bacteria; phylum Pseudomonadota; class Gammaproteobacteria; order Burkholderiales; family Burkholderiaceae_B; genus Achromobacter. The sequence continues at coordinate 5,453 of NZ_JAELTJ010000129.1, read as the reverse complement.
TCCCTTTCCAGCGCTGCGCAGTCGAAACTGCCGCGGGCGCCGCATGCCCTTGTTGATTTCTGCGGATACGTGCGCTCGCGCTCGCATGAGCTCGTCGATGCTGCGAAAGCGCACGCGCTTGCCGTCGTACTGGACCTCAAGCTGGCTGCCCGCAATCGCACGATCCAGCTTCTCGAGGTCGGCCGGGGTGTACGCCATTTCTGTCGCCCTGTTCTATTGCCGTTGGTAATACCCGCCGCACGCGCTACCTGCGGGCCTTTAAATAGCTGGAAGAAGACGAACGGCGACGGGAGGGCCGGGCCGGCGCACGGGGTTTTGCCACCGTCGCCTCACCTCGAGCTGCCTGAGGTGGCACCTTGCCGCTGGAGTCCGGGGCCGGAGCGTCATCCGCTTCCACCGAGTCCGCAGGCGGCGGCATGGCGTCTAACTTGGCCGCCATCGCGTCCCACCACGCTTCCGTCTTGCGTGTCAGCCCTAAATGTTCCGCCACCCACAGGGCATACACCGCGCAGTCCCAGGTCTCCACACGCTTGCGGATCGCCGTCCAGAGGGTGCGAACACCCGTCGCAGTCTTCCGGGCGACCCGCACTTCACCGGAGAACTGGCGGAACCATTCGTCAGAGAGGTCCGCAGAGAGGTGAACGTAGCCAGGCCCAGGAGACTCGATCGCCAGCCGACTATGGAGCAAGTCTTTCGCTCGATTGGTGCCCACGTGCCACAGAATCACACCCTTTTTCACGCGCTTGCCACGCCAGTCGATATCGACTTGTCCCGCGCCATCCTTGATCGCTTTCTCTCCGAATGGCCGCCCACGCACCGCATACACCCGCCGCGCCTTGTTGCGGCGCGCGAAGTCGTACACGGCGTTTGAATAGTGGCCACCCGAGTCGATCGCGGTGGCGTAAATGCTCATCTGCTGGCCGCCCTCATGCTGGAACCGACGCTGGAACAGGTATTCCGCCACGCTGTTCCAAACCTCGTCCTCCGCCGGATTCCCGTGAAAGATCTGGTGGTCGACGGTCCACATTTCGCATCCACGGCCGAAGCCCCAAACCGCCACCTCGACGCGGTTGCCTTGGGTGTCACACCCCGCAAGTAGCAACGTGCAGCCCATGGGCACCACGTTCTCGGACTGGCCAGGCAAGCTGTACGCCTCAATCTCAGCCCGACGTTTCAACTCATCGGCCTCAATCTTCTCGATCTCGCCTTCCCAAGCTTGGCCCAGCGTGGTGTTCCAGAAGGTCTTCAGCGGCTCATCGTCGCCCTGCTCGGCCTTCGCGTAGGCGTCCAGGAACTCGCGGACGATCTTGGGCCAGCTGACCATCGGACTGTATCCAGTCCAGACGTGGAATGCGACCCGCTTGTGCGCGGGGACCACCTCTCCGGCCGCATTGCGGAATGCCCCATCACGGTCGATGGTGGTTCCGTCGGAGCCGTGCCAGAACCCATCCTCGGATGCGGCAAGATACTCGCCCTGGGCGATCAGGACCCCGCAGTGCGGGCAGAGGTGTCGCACCGTATCGGGGTCATCGTTCAGCCATTTGAAGCCGTGCGGCTCGTCCTTTCCGCCCCATGTGATTGCGTGATGCTCACCGCAGTGCGGGCAACGGATATGGTAGTCATACCGTGCATCTGCGCCGGCCGCCCGCTTTTCCATGAGGCATGTCTCTTTCAGCTTAGGCGTCGAGCCGATCACCAGTTTGGGGAACGTGGCCCCCTCCAGACGTTTGGCAGCCAGTTGACCTGGATCACCCTCGCCGTCGATGTTCGAGTCGAACGAACTGAACTCATCAAGGATTGCCACGCTAACGGACAGGCGGCGGTAGTTGTCCCCCGCCCTACCCCCCCGAAGGTGAAGTGCGCTCCCGATAAACTTCTTCACCAGCAGCGTGTTGTCCTTGTGACGCGCCAGCCGAGTAGGAAAAATCGGATGCATGACCTCCACGTCGCGCAACATGGGCTCGAGCTCGGTCTTGACGAACTCGTCACGCGCGCTATCGGTCGGCTGCCACAGCGCCTGATTGCGGCGGCGATGTTCGGCGAAGTACCCGACCGCGGCGAGAACGATCTTCGTGTAGCCGACCCGGGCCGACTTGATGACATCCACTTCGGTCAGGTCATCGCTGCCGATGCATGCGAGGATCGCACGCTGGAACGGCCAGGCCTCCCAGTTCTGCTCAACGTAGGACGATTCGGCTGACAGGTAGAAATTTCGCTCTGCCCACTCCCGAAGCGTCATAGGCTCCGGAGCGCCGAAGGATGCCAGCCCGCGACGAAGCGCGCGTGCAACTCCCGCGCGGTTGTCTTCTACGAGCATCATTCACCCTCGTTATCATCTTCCGATTCAATATCCTCCAAGGACAGGGCGGCCACGGCGTTGCGCGCCTTAGCCAGTTCCCGGCGCAAAATCGTCAAATCCGCGTCGGTCAAGTTCGGCAAACGCCGCTTGAGGACCCCCGGGATGGCGTCGAAAGTGGCGGCCACCTTCGTCCCAGCGCGCACCAGGACCCCCTCCAGCACCGAGACAGGCGCAAGCTCGCCCCGGCGCTCGGCGTTCTCCATTTCCACCTTGTCGGCCTGGGCGGCGTTCAGCCGCGCCTTTTCCTCGGTCGGGTCCAGGCCTTTCGCGTCCGGGTCGCGGTTGCGCCCGGCGGCAGCGTCCCGCAGGTTCCCGCAGTAGGCCAAGAGCCAGTTGCCCAAGGTGTCGCCGCTGGTCAAAACGCCGCGCATCAGCAGGCCGCTGATAACCGGCTGAGTAACCCCAACGAGCTGCGCAAACCTTGCCTGCGTAGATTTTTTTTCCAGGTCGATCATCGGGCTGTCGCCAAGGCGGCGTCCAAAGCGGTCGAATACTCCACGTCGAAGCGATCGCCATACACGGCGGTCGCGGTTTCATAGAACGGCAGGCGGGGCGTGTAATGCGGCGCATCGACTGCCAGCAGAACCGGGGCGACATCGGCCCCATGCGTGCCAGTCTTGCGCCAGATGCCGGCGGGCAAGACTTGGCGCCGCTGCCCGTTCATTGAGCCCTTTCCCCGGGATATGAAGTACTGGACGCCATTGATCCGTCGGTAGCCTTCGCGGGATGTGCCGACGTTGGCGGTCCGCGCGCGGCTTCGCGCCGTCGCGTTCGCCCGGTAACCCTGCTCCCCGAACGCCTCGAAATAGGACAGGAGGCGCACTATCTGACCCCGCGACATGTTGCCGTAGGCGTCAAGCTCGGCAGCTGCCCCCGGCACCGTGAACATACCCGCCGGCAATCCCGCTCGCTGCAGCGCCCTTTCCGACCTCTTGAATCGGCGGCCGCCACCCAGCACCTGAGGCGCCAGGTAGCGATCGGCGGAAGTGCCTTTGCCAGCGCCATCGCGGTAGGCAATGGTCGCGACCAAGTTGCCCTTCGTCGCGCGCGCAACGCGCAGTGCATTCAAGGTATACGGCGTGGGCCGGTCAAACACCTCGAGGGTTTTCTGGAACAGTGCTTGGCGCACCGCCTCCGCGGTTCGGTTGAGTGCGACTGAGGTGGCATACGGCAACTGACGCCGCATTGCAGCGTAGTAGTCCACGCCCTCGCGCAGCTTGGACGTGAACTTCAGCATGCCCCCTCCCATATAACCCCCTCCCACAGGGCGGAACCACCCGCCGCGCAGCGAGGCCAGACACTAAGCCTTTGAAATAACAGGCCATTCGGTCGAAATTATTATTACCCCCCTATGGCGGCCCCATGACTAGCGAGCGGCCGGGGTTCGAATTACCCTTACCGCAGAAGCCCTCTCAGGGGCCCCAGCGAAAAAATGTGCGGCAAAAAAAAGACCCGCATAGCGCGGGCCTCTCTCTTTTTTTCTCAAGTAATAGTCAACGTATTTCCCACCCTCGACTACCTACAAACCGAAGATACTTGTCCAAGTTGATCGCCGTAGTAATAGCCTTAAATGCATTTTGGCCGGGGAGGCGGCCACCGAATTGACTAACCCAAATCCTGTCGCCCTTCGCTTCTGACTTTTGAATAGCGAAGTCCCACGACAATTTGTTATCAGCATCGGGCGTATGCTCGGAAACCAAGAACGCGCTTGGCTTGCTGTCATTGATAGCCACGTCTGTGCCGAAACGATTAGTGAAGCGCTGAAGCATGTCTAGCAGGTCTTTTGTGCCATTCAAATCAACCACATCACTATAGATTCGTAAAGCCTGCACTACGCGCATCGTCATGCCATATCGCTGTCCTGTGACGAGCAAAGTAAAGCTGCGCGCGGGGAACTTGCTCAGAAAAAAGCGGCTGAACAATGATATAAGCGTGTTCTTGACGTCCGTAGCGCCCTGCTCCCCATCAGCCCCAGCATTAAAGTGCTGCTCCCGATCAGGCGATTGCACCGTCTGTCTAACGAGGATGGATTCGCTCTCGAAATGTGATCCAAGATACTCCTGCACCGCAGAGTCCAGAACCACTAAATACAAATCAGAGGGAAGCTCCCCCTTATTTGACAAACTGGCCAGGGTGGCTTGCTCATCGGTGGGGGACAGCAGTTCTTCCGCAGCTTCATCCAACGCGTCCACTAGCAATGCACGAGTATGCTCCGAAGTATCTGACTCGCGCACTCCGAGGAAAGCTCGAAGCTGGCGCATGATCCGATCTCGGATCTCAGCTTCACCTGCGACTCGCCCCTCGCCTGCTGGATTCGCATCGTCATCCAGGTGCATTGAAGCGCGCGCTAAAATTCCGGCTGCACTCACCGGATCAAAGCTTGATATGCCGTCAAATCTGATCATAGGACTATCACGTCAAATTCGGTGGATTTGAGATCATGGATCTGCATTTCGGGACCATACCCAGCACGACCGGGATGCGCAACGTGAACAATCCTGCTACGGACAGGTTCCTCTGGGATGACAAACAACACCGGTCGCCAAATTCTCCAGCTATTTGACTTCACAGTCGAAACAATCTCGTCGTACTGCTGCTTTGAGATTGACTTGTCAGCGAGCCAAGTCTTCGCCAACCGCAAGAAAGTTTTCCGATAACCCCGAATGAGACTACTATGCCGGTCCTCGCGGTCACAGTCGCCCCGAAGAGTGTCGTAGATGCCCTTAGGACTCGAACTAGGGGCGATCGCAGCGGCCGCCGATCCTGCCGGCGCACTATGAGGGTCATAGTGCTCGCTACACCAGACGAAGTGTGAGCCCCCACGATACCGCGTTGCGAACTCGTGAGCAATCCAGCTATTGGTGGAGTAAAGGACCGGGCCTGCCACAATTTCCTCGGATTGGCTAAAAGCCTTGAATTGTAACTCCTTTTTCTATAACGTGACATTTCGAGAATGCAGCCCAGAACGGTGGTAAATCTGCCCTGCAGCGGGCTAAGTGGTGAAATTGTCGACATCACACACCCCATTTCGCCAAGCAACTGCGTGGCGCTACCTGCGAGGCTTAGTCCCTGGTCGCCGATGTAAACTGGCCGC
>NZ_JAELTJ010001164.1 GCF_016428805.1 Achromobacter sp. ASV32 | reverse complement strand
CCCCCCCCCCCCCCCCCCCCCCCCCCCCCCCCCCCCCCCCCCCCCCCCCCCCCCCCCCCCCCCCCCCCCCCCCCCCCCCCCCCCCCCCCCCCCCCCCCCCCCCCCCCCCCCCCCCCCTTTTCACCCCCCCCCCCCCCCCCCACACCCACACAACCGCATCGTCGTCGGCAGCGTCAGATGTGTATAAGAGACAGCATGTGGGCACCTTGACCGACGCCCTGCTGGAATCCGCGCGTGCCTGCACGGATGACGCAAGCCTGGGCCGCCCTACCCACGACGCACCCAGCTCGATGCAGTAGGCCTGCTCGGACGCCTCGGGG
>NZ_JAELTJ010000128.1 GCF_016428805.1 Achromobacter sp. ASV32 | reverse complement strand
GGGTTCTTGAGCCGCGCGTGACGGGGCAGGCGGGTGAGGGCGGGGCTACGATTGCGGTCCGGAGCCTTCGCTCCGGACTTCCCCTTCGTCATCGTCGTTGTCGCCTTCGGCGACTGCCTTCCGATTCCCTCGGGCGCATCTACACGCCCCGCCCTCACCCGCCTGCCCCGTCACGCGCTCTTGATGCGGATTAACCACGGCCCCTGGGGCGGGGGGTGTGCTTGGCATTTTGGCCACAGTCGGTTTGGGGGTGGAGGAGTTTGCGGGGCCCGCCTCGTGCCGGCCGCGCGGGCGGCCTTGCTCGGCTTACGCGGTGTCTTGCGTCATGGGATGACGCTGCGCGCTTGCGGTGGGTTGCGCATTGTGTGGCGTGAGCAGCATCGTTGTCGCCTTCGGCTCCCTTCGGATTCCCTCGGGCGCATCTACACGCCCCGCCCTCACCCGCCTGCCCCGTCACGCGCTCTTGATGCGGATTAGCCGCGGCCTCTGGGGCGAGCGGTGTGCTTGGCGTTTTTGCCAGCGGCGGTGGGGGTATGGAGGAGTTTGCGGGGCTCGCCTCATGCCGGCCGCGCGGGCGGCCTTGCTCGGCTTACGTGGGGGCTTGCGTCATGGGATGGCGCTGCGGGCTTGCGGTGCTCAATTCAGTTTGGCGCCGGAGACTTCTACCGCGTTTTTCCAGGTGGCGAGTTCTTTGTCTATGTGGTCGGCGAAGGCTTGGGGGGTGGAGCCCACGGTTTCGTAGCCGTAGCTGTTCAGTTGGGCTTTCAGGTCGGGGGCCTGGACGGCGGTGGCGATGGCGGTGCTCAGGGTGTCCAGGATGGCGGGCGGGGTGTTGGCGGGAGCCAGGATGCCGTACCAGCCGTTGACGACGAAGCCGGGCACGGATTCGGCGACGGTGGGCACGTTGGGGAGCAATGGGGAGCGATGCTCGCCGGTGACGGCCAGGGCCTTGAGCTTGCCGGATTGGACTTGGGGGAGCGAGGTGGAGAGGCTGTCGAACATCAGAGAGACCTCGCCGCCCAGCAGGGCGACGACGGCGGGGCCGCTGCCTTTGTAGGGGACGTGCATCATGTCGGTGCCGGTCCGGGCCTTGAACATTTCGGCGGCGAGGTGGCTGGTGTTGCCGTTGCCGGCGGAGGCGAAGCTGAGTTTGCCGGGGTGGGCCTTGGCGTAGGCGATGAGGTCGGGGATGTTGTTGGCGGGGGTGGCGAGCGGGGCCGAGACGAGCATGGGCAAGGTGGCGACGAGCGACACGGGCGCGAAGTCGCGGCGGGTGTCGTAGGGCAGCGAGGGGTACAGGCTGGGGTTGATGGCGTGGGCGGCCAGGACCATGAGCAAGGTGTAGCCGTCAGGCTTGGCGCGGGCCAGTTGCGAGGAGGCAATGGCGCCACCGGCGCCGGGTTTGTATTCCAGGACGACCGGCTGGCCCCACTGCTTTTGCAGGGCCGCGCCCAGCGGGCGGGCGAGGATGTCGGCGCTGCCGCCCGGCGGGTAGGGAATCAGCAGGGTGATGGGCTTGTCGGGATACGGGCCGGCGGCTTGTGCCGGGAAGGCCGCAAGCAAAGTCACCGTGGCGGCGGCCAGGGCGGCGAGGATGGAACGGGGCATGGCGGGGCTCCTGGATGTTCGGACGAAAGGTCTGTGCGGATGGCGGTGGTGCGCCCTGCATTTGCGCCCTGCATTTGCGCCCTGTTTTTGCGCCCTGCCGGTGCGTCAACCGGCGCACCAGCGCGCAGGATCACACGTAGCGCGGCGTGCCGGCGGGGTCGAGCTGGATGGTGCGCAGCGGCTCGGGAAACTGCAGCGGGGCTTCGGTAATGGATTGCAGGAAGTCGCGGCTGATGCCTTGCAGGACCGCGTGGACCTGCAGGCCGTCAGGGGTGACGTCGATGACGGCCAGGTCGGTGTAGATGCGGGTCACCACGCCCGCGCCGGTAAGCGGATAGCGGCAGCGGCGCAGGATCTTGGGCGCGCCGTCGCGGCCGCGGTGTTCCATGATGGCCAGGACCTGCTTGGCGCCGACGGCCAGGTCCATGGCCCCGCCCACGGCGGGAATGGCGTCGGCGGCGTCGGTTTTCCAGTTGGCCAGGTCGCCGCGTTCGGACACCTGGAAGGCGCCGAGCACCGCGTAGTCGAGGTGGCCGCCGCGCATCATGGCAAAGGAGATGGTGTGCTCGGTGACGGACGCGCCCGGCAGCAGGGTGATGGGCAGGCGGCTGGCGTTGATGAGGTCGGGGTCGATGGCGTCGCCGGCGGCGGCGGGACCCATGCCGAGGATGCCGTTTTCGCTGTGCAGCAGGATGTCCTTGTCGGGCGGCAGGTAGTCGCCGACCAGGGTGGGCATGCCGATGCCGAGATTGACGATGGCGCCGTCGGGAATGTCGCCGGCCAGAAGCTGGGCGACCTGCTGGCGGGTCAGGGGAGTCTGCATGTCAGGCCTCCACCCGCACGACGGCTTTGACGAAGATGCCTTGGGTCATGATCTGCTCCGGCACGAAGGTGCCCAGCGGTACGACGTCGTCGACCTGGGCGATGGCATGACCGGCGGCCATGCACATGACGGGGTTGAAGTTGCGCGCGGCGTGGCGGTACATGAGGTTGCCCCAGCGGTCGCCCTGGTGCGCGCGAATCAGGGCGTAATCGCCGCGCAGCGGTTGCTCCAGCACGTAGCCCACGCCGTCGATCACTTCCTGGTGGCGGCCTTGGGCCAGCTCGGTGCCGTAGCCGGTGGGCGTATAGAACGGGCCCAGGCCGGCACCGGCCGCGCGCAGGCGTTCGGCCAGGGTGCCTTGGGGCACGCATTCCAGTTCGACTTCACCCGCGCGAAAGGCGCGCGCGAAAGCATCGGAGTTGGGCGGCCGCGGATGCGAGCAGATGATTTTCCTGACCTGGCGGCGGTTGAGCAGCGCGGCGATGCCACGGTCAAAGGTGCCGGCGTTGTTGGCGATCAGCGTCAGGTCGCGGCGGCCCAGCTCAACCAGGCAGTGCAGCAGCTCGTAGGGCACGCCGGCCTCGCCGAAACCGCCGACCAGCACGGAGGCGCCGTCGGGGATGATAGCCACGGCCTCGACCATGGATGCCTGAATCTTGTCGATCACTTATTGCTCCTGCACGATGCCCGCGGCGGCCACGATCTGTTGCCAGCGCGCGCGTTCCTGGTCGATGAAGGCAGCGAACTCGGCCGGCGTGTCGCCGCCGGCCTGTCCGCCCATGGCGCGGAACCGCGCAGTGATGTCCGGGCTGCGGACCACGTCGCGGGTGGCGGCATAGAGGGTGTCGATGATCGGGCCTGGCGTGCCGGCGGGTGCGACCAGCCCGAACCAGGCGGTGACCACCATGTCCTTGACGCCGGCCTCGGCCATGGTGGGCACGTCGGGCAGCTCGGCCAGGCGCCGGTCGCTGGTGACGGCCAGCGCGCGCAGCTTGCCGGACTGGATGTACGGCATCGAGCTGGGCAGGTTGTCGATCATGAAGGTGAACTGCTGCCCCAACAGCGCGGCCACGGCAGGGCCCGCGCCCTTGTAGGGCACATGGGTGCCGCCGATGCCCGCGCGCTGCTTGAACAGCTCGGCCGACAGGTGCGGCGACTGGCCCGAGCCCGAGCTGCCGAACGAGACCTTGGCGGGATCCCGGCGCGCTTGCGCCAACAGATCGGCCACGTCGTGCGCGGACGACGCCGCATTGACCACCAGCACATTGGGCACCGAAATCACCCGCGTGACGGGCGCGAAGTCGCCGGGCTGGTAAGGCAACGTCTTGTAGAGCGCGTAGTTGATGGCGTTGGGGCCGATATTGCCCATCAGCAGCGTGTAGCCGTCCGGTTTGGCGCGTGCCAGCGCCTGGGCGCCGATGATGCCGGCCGCGCCCGCGCGGTTTTCCACGATGACCTGCTGGCCCAGCTTGGCGCCCAGCTTGTCCGCGATCAGGCGGGCGGCGATATCGGTGGTTCCCCCCGGCGAGGCCGGGATGATCAGGGTGATGGGGCGCTCGGGCCAGGCCGCCTGTGCCGGGCCTGCCAGCGCGACCGCCAGCGCGCCGGCGGCCAGCCAGCGTTGCGGGTGCAACATGCTTGTCTCCCTACGTGATCATCGGACGGATCAACTTGTGCGGGAGAGTGTGTGCGCGGCGGGCGCAAATGCCTATTCCGGAATGTGGAGGAGCGGCTTCGCCTGTGCCGAAGAGGCGACGTTGCGACGGCGCCGGAAGGGATAGCCGGCGCGGCGTCGACGCCGCCGCACCGGCCATTGCCCCGTCAGCGTCCCGGGCGCGGCGCCATCTTCGCGGCCATCTGCAGAAAGGCCTGCAATGCACGGTTGCGGCCCTGGCGCCGCGTGACGGCGTAGACGGTGCCGCGCGACAGTGCGGCGGGCAGCGCGCAGACCGCGATGCGATCGCCGAAATGGCCACAGGCGGACTGGGGCACCAGTGCCACGCCCAGCCCGGCCGCCACCAACGCCAGCTGGGCCGGCACCTCGGCTACGCGCTGGGCCACGGTGTGCGCGATGCCGGCGCGGGCGCAGGCGTCGGCCAGACCGCGGGCAAAGCCCGAGGTATCCGGGCGCAGCATCACAAAGGCGTCCTGCGCGAGGTCGGCCAACGCCAGGCGTTTCCTGGCGGCCAGCCGGTGCCCGGCGGGCAAGGCGGCGACCACGGGATCGGGCCACAGCGCCAACGATTGCAGTTCGTCGTCATCGACCGCGGTGCGCGAGATGCTGACGTCAATGCGCTGCCCGCGCAGCGCATCCAGTTGCGCGGCGGGATTCATTTCATTGAGCAGCACGGAAACCTGGGGATGCGTGGCGGCATGGCGCGCGATCAGCGCCGGCACCGGCCCCAGAAAGTGCGATCCGGACAGGCCGATCTCGATGCGCCCCGCCCTGCCCTGGTCCACTTCGCGGGCTCGCACGGTAGCGTCCTTCAGGCCGGCCAGCGTGGCGCGCACGTCGTTCAGGAAGGCCGCGCCGGCCTCGGTCAGCGCCACCCGGCGGTTGTTGCGGTCAAACAGTTTGACGTCCAGTTCGCGTTCCAGCTGCGCGATCTGCAGGCTGAGCGGCGGCTGCGAAATATGCAGCCGGGCCGCGGCGCGGGTGAAGTTCAGCTCTTCGGCCAGCACGGCGAAATAGCGGAGTTGGCGGATTTCCATGGCGACCAATGATTTGCGAAAGATATGAAACCAGACAAAAACTATATTGGAAACTATCGTTCGTCGCGAGCAGAATTGTTTGGCGCCGATCGGGCGCAGACCCATTTCCACCCGGAGGCCCCGCCATGTCCACGCCGCCCCGCGCCCTGCGCATCGGCCAGATCGTTCCCAGTTCCAATACCACCATGGAAACGGAAATCCCGGCCATGCTGCGGCTGCGCGAGACCATCGCGCCCGAGCGTTTCACTTTCCACTCCAGCCGCATGCGCATGAAGCAGGTGACGGCGGCCGAGCTGGCCTCGATGGACCGCGAGTCCGATCGCTGCGCGCAGGAGCTGTCGGACGCCCGCGTGGACGTTCTGGGCTATGCCTGCCTGGTGGCGATCATGGCGCAGGGCCTGGGCTACCACCGCGTATCGCAAGAGCGGCTGCATCAGGCCACGGTCGACAACGGCGCGCCCGCGCCCGTCATTTCCAGCGCCGGCGCGCTGGTCGAAGGCCTGCACGCCATCGGCGCGCGCAAGGTTGCCATCCTGACGCCCTACATGAAGCCGCTGACCAAGATGGTGGTGGATTACATCGAAAACGAAGGTATCGAGGTGCACGACAGCCTGTCGCTGGAAATCGCCGACAACCTGAAGGTGGGCGCGCAGGACCCGATGGCGCCCGCCAGCCACGTCAACCGCCTGGACACGCGCGGCGTGGACGCGGTGGTGCTGTCGGCCTGCGTGCAGATGCCGTCGCTGGCCTCGATTCAGCCGGTGCAGGAACGCCTGGGCCTGCCGGTGGTGACCGCGGCCGCGGCCACCGTGTACCGCATGCTCAAGGTGCTGAACCTGGAAACGCGCGTGCCCGATGCCGGCGCGTTGCTTACCGGCAAGTACTGATCCGCGCGGCCGCGCTCAGGGCAGGCGGCGGATGACGCTGTTGGCGTACATCGGCCCCTGCACGTGGTGGCCCGTCATGACATTGGTCTGGTAGCGCTGCACCACGCCGTCGAGCGTTTGCGGCTCAAGCAGCGCGCGCATCGTCGCGAAGCCGGCCGAGTCTACCCGTTCGGGCGCGCGGCCCTTGGGATAGAGGCGCCGCTTGCCCTCGTCGATCGGCGCCTGCAACACGCCGCCGCTGGCCGTCAGGTCCAGCACCAACTTGCCGTCGCGCACCCGCGCCGAGCCGTAGGCGCCCAGCTCGGCGTCGTCCAGCAGCAAACTGCCCGTCAATGCGTAATCGCCCGAAGGCAGCGGCTGCACGTAAAGACGCAGCGTGTAGGGCGGCTCGCCGTTGCGGTCGTCGACCGTCCAGCGGTACTCGCCGGCGGCCCAGGCGGGCTGGGCGGCGGCAGCTACGGCGGTGGCCGGCGCTGGCGGCGGGGCGGCTTGCGCCGCGGTGGCCGTGCAAAGCGCGGCGCCCAGGATCGCGGCGCGCAACGGGCGTGTCAGGAAGGTATGCATGGTGTTCTCCTTATGATGCGTTCAATCAATACTTGACCCGCAGGTTCAGCATGGCGCTGCGCGGCTCGCCGTAGGCGTTGCCCATGTCGGCGTTGCCGAGCCGCTGGTAATAGACCTTGTCGAACAGGTTGTTCACGTTCAGGCCCAGCGACACGTGGTCGCTGACGCGATAGCCGATGCGGGCATTCCAGAGGGCGTAGCCGGCCTGCGACACGCGCACCGCACTGCCGCTGACCGGGCCCTGCACGGCGCTTTCGGTGTAGATGCCGCTCTTGATGTTGACGCCGCCGCCCACGCTCCAGCGGTTCCATTGGCCGGGCAGCTGGTAGGTCGTCCACAGCTGGAAGAGGTGCCTGGGCGTGAAGGTCCTGAACGCGGCGCCGCCATTGGTGTTGTCTTTCAGGTAGCGGGTGGTGTTGAAGGTGTAGCCGCCCGCCACTTCCCAACCCGGCGCGATGCGGCCCGAGACCTCGGCTTCCAGGCCCTGGCTGCGCACCTGGCCGCTGGCCTCATAGCAGCAGTCGCCCACGTCGGGATAGGCGGGGTCGCGCTGCGCGCGGTTGCGCTCGGTGATGCGGAACAGCGCGAAAGACGTATTCAGCTTGCCGTCCAGCCATTCGCTTTTCAGGCCGGCCTCGTAGTTGGACCCCACCACCGGCGGCAGCGAGCCGCCACCCGCCGTGCGCAGATCACTCTGCACGCGGAAGATGTCGGCATAGCTGGCGTAGGCGGTCCAGTGGCTGTCGATGTCGTAGACCAGCCCCGCGTAGGGCGTCATCCGGCCATGCTCGCTGACCGCCGGGTCGCTGCGGCCGCTGATCAGGTCCTTGCTTTGCGTGCGCCACCAGCTCATGCGCGAGCCCAGCACCAGCGTCAGCGGATCGGCCAGCTTCAGGCGCGCCATGGCATAGACCCCGGATTGCCGCGTCTTGACGTCGCTCTTGCTGCCCCACTGCGGATCGGCCGGCTCGGGATAGTCGTTGACGTCGTAATGGAAGACGTCCACTGGCCGCGCCGAAAAGCCCGGCAGGGAATAGGCGTTGTAGGCGCGCGCGCTGCGGTCGTACCAATTGCCGCCGAACACCAGTTCGTGGCGGCGGCCCAGCGCCTCGAACGCGCCCGTCACCATCAGGTCCACGCCCAGCTGTTCGTTGCGGTATTGGTTGCCGCCGCCATACAGCCGCGGCCCCAGGCCGGTCTGGCGGTCGACGGCGCCGCGCACATAGGCGTATTTGAGCTTGCTGGTTTCCTCGGCCTGGTTGACGTTGAGCTTGACCGTCCAGTCGGACGAGAACTGGTGCGCCAGCTCGGCGAACACCTGCGTGTTCTCGAAGTTCCAGCGGTTCCAGTCCGCGCCCAGGTAGGTGCCGCGCGTCAGGCCCAGGTCGCCGCCGTCCTTGTAGCGGGGCAGCTGCATCATGTAAGGCAGCCAGTCGCGCTTCTGGTAGCTGCCGCCCAGGGTCAGCAGCGTACGCTCGCCCAGGTCGGCTTCGACAATGCCGTAGTAGGCCTGCTTCTGCGAATTGGCCACGTCGTAGAAATACTTGCGGTCTTCCTGCGCCGTCGCCACCCGGCCGCGCACCGAGCCGGTCGCGTTCAGCGGCGTGGACAGGTCGAGTTCGCCGCGATAGTTGTCCCAGGACCCGGCGCTGGCCGCGCCGGAGAACTGCAGTTCGCGCGTGGGACGCTTGCGCACCAGGTTGATGACGCCCCCCGGCTGGCCCGCGCCGTTGAACAGGCCGGCCGCGCCGCGCAGCAGTTCGACGTGGTCGAACATGAACAGGTCCGGCTGCGCCCAGGACGCTCCGCCCGTCTGCATCGGTACGCCGTCGTACTGGAAGTATTCGATCTGAAAGCCGCGCGAATAGAACTGCGGAATGGCGGCGGTGGCGGCCAGATCGATCGTGATGCCGGGCGTCTGCGCCATGGCGTCTTCCAGTGAGGCCAGGTTCTGGTCCTCGATGCGCTGGCGGGTGATGACCGAAACCGACTGCGGAATCTCGCGCAGCGACAAGGGCAGCTTGCCACCGATGGTGACGCTGGGCGCCGTGTACGAACGGCTGCCCTCGGTGACACCGACCTGCTCGCCCTGCACCGTGACCGGCGCCAGCGTGGCGGCGTCATCACCCGCGGACTGCGCACCCGCGTTGCCCGCCCCCGCGGCCAGGCCGACCACCACGGCGCCGCGCCGCAACCACCGCGCGGCCCCTGCCACGCCTGCGTGGGATGCGTGTTTGCGCCGCGCGAACCGGTCCTGGCCGCCGCGCGCCCCACGTGTCTTGATACTCAAAATTTCCTCCGCTTCCAGCCCGTTTAACAAGATTGATAATCATCATCAACGGGCTCGCGGCAGGCAATCGGAAAGGCTTTCGGATTCCGGATTAAGACTTTCGCTTTTTCACCGGCGAGACGGCCTGACGGATCGCGGGCGCCTGCTGTCGCAGGGTCTGCCACAGGCGGGTCATGACCGGCCCATGCGGGCGGTCGGCCCGGCGCGCCGCGGCCAGGGTTTCGGTGCTGCCAGGCAGATGACGGTTGGCCAGCGACAGCAGGCGGCCGTCGCGCAGTTCGTCTTCAATCAGAAAGCGCGGCATATGGCCCCAGCCCAGGCCTTGCAGCAGGATCTCTTTTTTCATCAGCTGATCGGCCACGGTGCATTGGCGCGCGCCCTCGACCATGAAGTAATCCTGCGCGGGCGTGTGGCTTGCGGTATCGCGCATGACGCACTGGGTGTAGCCGCGCAGTTGGTCCGGCCGCAGCGTCCGTCCCGCCGGCAAGGCCAGATAGCCCGGCGCGGCCACTGGCACGAACGGCACGCTGCCCAGGTCCAGCCATTCCACCCGCGCATCGGCGGCATCCACCCGGTGCAGGATCAGGTCGGCATCGCCGTCCATCAGGCGCTCCCACGGGCCGGTCACCGCTTCGAAATGCAGGTTCAGCCGCGTCGCCGGCCATTGCGCGAAGAACTGGCCCAGCATGCCCAGCAGCAAGGGCCGCGGACAGAAATCGCCGATCACCACGTTCAGCTCGCTTTCCTGGCCCATCGCCAATTGCTGCGCGTGGGCGCGCAGGCCGTCCAGTTCGCGCAGCAGAGCCTGCGCCCGCAGGTGGAAAGACTGCCCGGCCGCCGTGAGCTTGACCCGGTAGCCGGCCCGGTCCAGCAGGGTCAGGTCCAGTTGCCGCTCCAGCTTGGCCACGGCGGCGAACACCGCCGGGTGGGACCGGTGCAGCAACGTGGCGGCGGCCTGGAAGCCGCCTGCCCGCACCACCGCGTCGAAGCATTGCAGGTCGTGCAGCGTGAATTCGCTCATGTCTGTTTTTCCGACAATCTCTGTGCAATCTTTGTAATATCTTCCAAAACGGCCCGCAACTACGATCTGCCTCATCGAATCTTCTTTCCCGAGGCCCCTCATGCAGACCGAAACCTTCCTCGCGGGCGATGGCGCCCGCATCGCCTACCGCTGGGATGGCGATGCCAACCTGCCGGTGCTGACACTATCCAATTCCATCGGCACCACGCTGCACATGTGGGACGGCCTGGTGCCGGCACTGACGCGGCATTTTCGCGTGCTGCGTTTCGATACCCGCGGCCATGGGGCCTCCAGCGTGCCGCCGGGGCCGTATTCGCTGGACCGGCTGGGCCGCGACGTACTGGAACTGTTCGATGCCCTGGGCGTGCGGCGCGCGCACTTCCTGGGCCTGTCGCTGGGCGGCATCGTCGGCCAATGGCTGGGCGTGCATACCCCCGATCGCATTGACCGCCTGATCCTTGCCAACACCTCGCCTTATCTCGGTCCCGCGCCGCAATGGGATGAGCGCATCGCCGCCGCGCAGACGGCGCCCGACATGGCGGAAACCGCCGAGACCTTTCTGGCGAATTGGTTTCCTGCGGCCATGCTGCAAGCCGGCGGCCCGGTCATCGACTCCTTTCGCGGCATGCTGCTGGCGACCGACCCGCGCGGCCTGGCGGGAGCCCTCGCCGCTGTACGGGACATGGACCTGCGCCGCACCATCGCGCTGATCCCGCGCCCCACGCTGGTCATCGCCGGGCGCGACGACACCGTGACCGCCGCCAGCCATGGCGAGCAGATCGCGCAGACGGTGCCGGGGGCCAAGCTGGTGATGTTGCCGGTGGTGCATCTGTCCAATATCGAACAACCGCAGGCGTTCCAGGACGCGGTGCTGGACTTCCTGCTGCCGCAGTGATGCGGTGGGCCGGGGCTGGGCCTGCCCGGCCCCTGGCATGGCTAACGCAGGTCGCTGGGACGCACGCCGAAGCGGCGGCGAAACGCCACCGAGAAGTGCGCGGGCGCATAGCCTACGTGCCAGGCGGCCTCGGACACGCTCAGACCCCCACTCAGGATCAATTCGCGGCCATGCGTCAGGCGCGTCTCTTGCAGATAGCGGGCCATGCTGACGCCGAAGGCGCGCTTGAAGGCCTGATCCAGTCTGCGGGTGTGCAGACCCAATTCCCGCGCCAATACCGACGACGCGGGCGCGCCACGCAGGTCCGCCGTCAGGCGACGGCGCGCCTCGTGGGCCGCGTCCAGGTCGCGAACGGCGGCCAGGGGCGCCGCCGCGCGTGGGTCCGGCAGCGGCGCCTGTCCGGCCTGGGCCAGGGCAATCGCCGCCAGTTCGAGGCCTTTGGCGGCCAGGTACAGGCCACGCGCCGGCCCTTCGTAGCGGCACACGCGCACCTGGTCCGCGATGCGGCGCGCCTCGCGGCCCGCGGCGCCATGCCAGATGACGGGATCACCGTCGCTGGCAGTCCCGCTGCCGGCCCCCGGATGGCCGTCCCCTCGCCCCAGGGCGCGCAGGAAATCGGGCTCGACACCCAGTTCATGCCACAGCGAGGCCGCCGGCAGCGTGACCAGGGCGTAGCGCTGGTCCACGCCGGCCTCGAAGGCATCGGCGCCTTCGGCCTGCCCGAGGCTCCAGGCCAGGCATAACGTCGGCCCGCGCAACGCCAACGGCGCACGGTCTTCGACGCGGCTGCGCACCTGTCCGTCGAGCAGGATGACCTTCAGGCCGGGGTAGAGGGATTCTTCGCGCCACTCGGTGACGCCGCGGCGGAACACGCCTGCGCGCAATGAGCAGCCATTGGCCAGGTCAAGCGCCGCATCAACGCGGTGGTATTCGGCGGCGGGGGCCGCGGCGCGGGCGCGCAGGAAAGGCATGGAAGGCGTCCGCACGAACCGGACGAGGGGCTTATTTGAGAATGGTTATTATTAACCAATTTTCCCACGGGCTCAATCAGGGGCACCCGGCCCGCCTTGCCTGGCAGCGCTACTCGCCCGCCCGCTCCCAGCGCCGCTGGATCGCCTTCGCGGCCACCACGCCGTCGGCCATCGACGTCACCACGCAGGGATGCATGCGATGGGCCACCTCGCCAATGGCGTAGATGTCGGGCACGCTGGTTTCGGCAGTGGCGACGTCCGTGCGGATATAGCCGCGCTCGTCGCGTGCCAGTTGCAGGCCGTCGGCGAACCCCGCCTGCGGTTCCCAGCCGTAGAACACCAGGATCAGGTCGTATTGACGGCCGTCCACGCTGCGCGTGGCCGGGTCCACCTGATAGGGGCCGATGCGCACGCCTTCCTTGCCGGCGCGCAGCACCCATTGCTGCTGGGCGCGCACGTTGCGGGCGTACAGGTGCACCGTGGCGGCGCCGCGGTTGCGCACATAGACGTAGTTTTCGAAAGCGTTGTCGCCGCCGCCCAGCACCGCCACCGACAGGCCGGAGTAGTCCTGCGCCACGATGGGCGAACCGGGGCCGATCAGCACACCGGGCCACTGCGAACCCGGCGGGTGCTCCGGAAAGCCTTTGGCGCGCACCCCGGAGGCGATCACCAGGGTGCGGCCGCGCGCCAGTGATACGTCCCCATTGGCATCGGCCAGCGTGGCCTCGATGCCGCCCTTGCAAGGCCGCACCGCCGTCACACGGGTGCCCAGCCGCAGCGGCACGCCGGCGGCGCGCACGCTGGTGTCGATATTGGCGGCCACCTGCTGGCCGGTGACCCCGGGCAGCACGGCGATCCAGTCGTCCACGAACGGATTGTCGCTGCTCAGGCCGCCCAGACGGTCGCCAGCCTCGACCAGCAGCGGCGCCAGGCCCAGCCTGGCCAGCCACAGGGCGCACGAGGCGCCGGCCGGGCCGCCCCCTACAATGATCGAATCGTGCATCTGTTGCATTTCACCCCTTGATTGCCGCCGCCGGCCCCTTGCGGGCGCCCGGACCTGGCCGAATTGTAGCCAGCGCGCGGCCCCCGGCCCGCCATCGCCTTACAATTCCGCCTATTCCACCCAGGTTTTCATCATGCCCACACGCCGCATCATCCTTTCCGGGCTCGCGCTCGACGCCCGCATCGGCATCCTCGAACACGAGCGCCGTGCCACCCAGCCCCTGCACGTCGACGCCGAATTCGACGTGGACATCCAGCGCACGGTCGATGACCACGATATCCACAGCGTGCTGGACTACCGCCGCCTGCGCGAAGCCATCGTCGAAGAATGCACCCAGGCGCATGTGAACCTGATCGAAACCCTGTCCGAACAAGTCGCCGCGCGCCTATTGGCCGACTTCCAGGAAATCCGCTCGCTGCGCCTGCGCATCAGCAAACCCATGGCCTTTTCCGACTGTGCGGCGGTGGGCGTGGAAATCCAGCTCTCGCGTTGACCATGAACGATATCGCCCCCCCCATCCGCTTTCGCACCGAAGCAGAAGAGAAAGCCCGCCACGAAGGCAACAAACTGACCAAGCGCCTGGCGCGTGAAACCACGCGCGCCCTGTCCGACTACAACATGATCGAGGCGGGCGACCGCGTGATGGTGTGCCTGTCGGGCGGCAAGGATTCCTACGCCATGCTGGACATCCTGCTCCAGCTGCAAAAGCGCGCGCCGTTTCCGTTCGAGCTGATCGCCGTCAACCTGGACCAGAAGCAGCCCGGCTTTCCCGCCGACATCCTGCCGCGCTACCTGACCGAACTGGGCGTGCCGTTTCACATCGAAACGCAGGACACCTATTCGATCGTCACGCGCGTGCTCGAAGAGGGCAAGACGATGTGCTCGCTGTGCTCGCGGCTGCGCCGGGGCATCCTGTACCGCGTGGCTTCCGAGCTGGGCGCGACCAAGATCGCCCTGGGCCACCACCGCGACGACATCCTGGGCACGTTCTTCCTGAACCTGTTCTACGGCGGCAAGGCCAAGGGCATGCCACCCAAGCTGGTCTCGGACGACGGCCGCCACACGGTGATCCGTCCGCTGGCCTATGTGCCTGAAACCGACCTGATCGCCTACGCGGAACTCAAGCAGTTCCCGATCATCCCCTGCAACCTGTGCGGCTCCCAGGAAAACCTGAAGCGCAAGGAAGTCGGTCGCATGATCAAGGAATGGGACAAGCAGCACCCGGGCCGCTCGTGGAATGTCTTCAACGCGCTGTCGCGCGTGGTGCCGTCGCACCTGATGGATCGCGACCTGTTCGACTTCGTCGGCCTCAAGCCCACCGGCGTGCCCGACGCCAATGGCGACACGGCGTTCGACACCGTGGATCCCACCGACAAGGACGCCGACGACCAAGCCTGTGGCGATACGCCGGCTGCGCAGGACCCTGCCGGCATCGTCGAAAAGAAAGTGATGTTCACGCGCGGCTGAACGCCGCCAATGCCATCCGGGGCCCCTCGGGCCCCGGACTCATCGAACCCCATCATTTGCCTGCGCCCAGCCGGCGCGCCGGCACGGCCCCGCCCGGCTCAGGCGTTCAGCACACGCACCGGCTGACCCGCGTGCCAGGCCTTCACGGCTTCGAGCGCATTGCGGTAGAACGCCTCGAAATTCTCGCGGCTGACATAGCCCAGGTGCGGCGTCAGGATGACGTTGTCCAGGTCGCGCACCGTGTCGGTGGGCGACAGCGGCTCTTCGTCATACACGTCCAGCCCGGCGCCCGCGATGCGGAACTTCACCAGAGCATCGATCAGGGCTTCCTGGTCGACCAGCCCGGCCCGCGAGGTGTTCACCAGATAGGCGGACGGCTTCATGGCGGCCAGCGCGGCCGCATCGACGATGTGGCGGCTGCGGTCGGACAGGATCAGGTGCAGGCTGACGACGTCGGACGTGGAGAACAGCTCGTGCTTGTCCACCCGCTTGACCCCGGCATCGGCCGCCCGCTCGTCGGTCAGGTTGGGGCTCCAGGCCACCACGTCCATGCCGAAGGCCAGGCCCACCTTGGCCACGGCCGCGCCCAGCTTGCCCAGGCCCAGCACGCCCAGCCGTTTGCCGGCCAGGGGCTCGGGCATGCCGGTCTGCCACATGCCGCGGCGCATCGCCGCGTCTTCGGCGGGCAGGTGCTTGAACAGACCCAGGATGTGCGCCCAGGCCAATTCGGCGGTGGCGGTGTTGGCGTCGGCGCTGCCCGGCGCGCCGCTGACCACGATGCCCTGCGCGGCGCAGGCCTGCATGTCGATGGCGTTGTTGCGCATGCCGGTGGTGACCAGCAGGCGCAGGCGCGGCAGCGCGCGGATGCGCGCGGCCGGGAACGGGGTGCGTTCCCGCATGGCGATGATCACGTCGAACGGCGCGAGGGTAGCCTCGACCTGCTCGTCGGGAATGAAGTTGTTGAAGATCTGCACCTCGGCATCGCCGCCCAGGGAACCCCAGTCGGCATAGCGCTTGGCGACATCGTGGTAATCGTCGAGTATTGCGATTTTCAAGTCTTGTCTCCGGGTGGCGTGGCGCGCATCGCGCCAGCCGCCCGGCCAGCGCGTTGCGCGCCGGTCAGTTCAGTCGTGCCTTGAGCTGGTCCAGCGGCAGCGCCCCGCTGATGCGCGAGCCGTCGGGGAAGAACAGCGTCGGGGTGCCGCGCACCATCAGCTGCTTGCCCAGCGCCAGCAGCTTGTCTTCAGGCACGCTGCAATTGGCGGTGGCGGGCTTCTGGCCGCGCAGCATCCAGTCGTCCCAGGCCTTGCCCGGGTCCTTCGAGCACCAGACGTCGCGCACCTTGACGTTGGAATCGGGCGACAGGATGGGGTACAGGAAGGTGTAGACGGTGATGTTGTCCACGTCTTCCATGGTCTTGCGCAGCTGCTTGCAATAGCCGCAGTTGGGGTCTTCGAAAATGGCGACCTTGCGCGAGCCGTCGCCCTTGACCTGCTTGATGGCCAGGTCCAGCGGCAATTGGTCGAACGGAATCGTGCCCAGCTTTTCCTGCGCTTCGCGCGTGACGTCGCGGCGGGTCATGGCGTCGATCAACGGGCCTTCCATGACCCAGGTGACTTTTTCGTCCGTGTAGATCAGGTCCATGCCCAGTTGCACTTCGAACAGGCCATAGGGCGTGCGGCGCACCGCGGTCACGTCCATGCCGGTGAAACGCTGCTTGAAGCGGTCCTTGACTGCGTCCGCCACGGGATCCGCCGGCGCCACCTGGGTGGTGGAGTAGCTTTTATCGCCTTTGGCCGGCTGCCCCACCGTGCTGGTGGAAACGGACTTGTCGCCCTGGGCCTGCGCGCCTGCGGACAAACCCAGGCCCGCGGCCATGAAGCAGGCGGCCAGCGCGGCGGGAAAACGGAAATTCATGGGGACTCCTGTAATTATCGTGACGCATCGCGTACGTAGCCGGAAAGCGTAACCGATCCGGGATGACCGGCGGCGGCAGGCAAAGAGCGGGCCTGGCGCCATGGTCCATCAGAATCAGACTCGTTCCAACCCGGCTGGGTTCCGCGCCAGGCTGATTCCGGGCGCTTTCCTGGCATGCGGGGCCAAGGGGGGGCCTTGCGGCCCCCCTTCAATTCGTCGACGCGCCGGCGATCAGGCGCCGCTTGATCAGCGGCGCCCGCTCGACCCAGTGCATGCCGGCATTGCGCAGCCAGACCAGCGGCGTGGCGTGCGACCCGAACAGCTTGTGCAAGCCGTCGGTGGCCAGCCGCAGGGCCAGCACCGGCTCGGCGCGCGCCCGCTGGTAGCGGTGCAGCACCCGCAGGTCGCCCGCCTGGCGGTAGGGTTCACGGGCAGCCACGATGCGGGCCAGCGTTTCGACGTCGCCCAGGCCCAGGTTCAGGCCCTGGCCGGCCAGCGGATGCAGGCGGTGCGCGGCGTCACCGGCCAGCGCGATGCCGGGCGCGACCATCTGGGCGCGTTCGAGCGTCAGCGGAAAACCGTGCAGCTTGCTGCGGACCTTCAGGCGGCCCAGGCGGCCTTGGGCGGCGTGCGCCAGCAGCGATTCCAGGCGGGCGGCCTGCTCGTCGGCCGGCAACGCCAGCAATTCGGCGGCCAGCTCGCTGCGCATGGACCAGACCATGGACACCTGCGGGCCGTCGGCCGTATCGGGC
>NZ_JAELTJ010000127.1 GCF_016428805.1 Achromobacter sp. ASV32 | reverse complement strand
GTATAGAAGCGGGGCGCTAGGCGGCCGGTTTTCCAAGCCGCTCGACGTGAAACCGGATGTGATCTTCGATGAAGGTCGAGATGAAGTAGTAGCCGTGGTCATAGCCGTCCTGGCGGCGCAGCGTCAACGGCTGACCGGCGGCGGCGCAGGCGGCCTCGAACACCTCGGGATACAACTGCTCGGCCAGGAATTGGTCGGCAGTGCCCTGGTCGATCAGGATGCCGCCGGGAAACGGCTGACGCAGGCCGCGCATCAGCAGCGATGCATCATAGGCCGCCCAGGCGTCCGGGTGCTCGCCCAGGTATGCGCCGAAGGCCTTCTTGCCCCAGGGACACTGGCTGGGCGCGGCGATCGGCGCGAAGGCCGAGACCGACTTGAATTTGCCGGGGTTGCGCAGCGCCAGCACCAGGGCGCCATGGCCGCCCATGGAATGGCCGAAGATGCCGACCCGCGCGGCGTCGCCGGGCAGGGTGCGCGTGACAATGCCGTACAGCTCCTGGGTGACATAGCTGTCCATGCGGTAGTGCTCGCGCCAGGGCTCGGCCGTGGCGTTCAGGTAAAAGCCCGCGCCCGTGCCCAGGTCCCAGCTTTCGTCCTCGCCGGCCACATTGGCGCCGCGCGGGCTGGTGTCGGGCGCCACCAGCATTACGCCCAGCTCGGCGGCCAGGCGCTGGGCGCCCGCCTTGATCATGAAGGTCTCTTCCGTGCAGGTCAGGCCGGCCAGGAAGAACAGCACGGGCACCGGCCCCTGCTCGGCCTGGGGCGGGACGAACACCGAGAATCGCATCGGCAGGCCGATCTCGGCCGAGTCATGGCGGTAGTAGCGCTGCGTGCCGCCAAAACAGCGATGCTGGGAAATGAGTTCCAGGGCGGCGGGCATGGGCGTTCTCCGGGCGTTGGGGCTGAAATAAATTCGTACGGGATTAGGGTATATCCACGGTACGACGATCCGTCGCCGAATGTTAACCTGCCCGAAACGGGGTCCTTCTCATAAAAAGTATCGATTCCGTGCCCATATTGTGATCACGGGGCTTGACCAGCGTCCACCGTGGCACTATTTATATAAGTAAGAGAAGACAACCCGTTCTTCTGGAAGCGCAAGCCCTGACACTATGGCCCGTCTGCCCCGTCTGTACGCCCCTGGGCTGCCCCAACTGGTGCAGGCCAACTTCATTCAGCCGCTGGCGGCGCCGTCCCAGCCCGCCCCGGCCGATATCCTCAATCAGCTTGCCGCGTGGCTGGGCGAATCCGCCCAGCGCCACCGGGTGTCGGTGCACGGCTGGCTGCTCGCCAACGACCGCATCCTGCTTCTGGCCACCCCGGCCGACGAAGAAGGCCTGCCCCGACTGATGCAGACGCTGGGCCGCAATCTGGCCGCGCGCCTGCGGGGCGGCCGGGTGTTCGCCGGCCGCTACCGATCCGCCCTGCTCGAACCCGGCGCATGGGTGCTGCCCGCCCTGGTCTGGCTGGAAACCTACCCGGTGCGCAGCGGCGCCTCGCAAGACCCCGATTCCTGGCCCTGGTCGTCGGCCTCCAGCCACACCGGCAACACCACGGCCGCGCCCGCGCAATGGCAATCGGACCACGCCGATTACTGGGCTTGCGGCAATACGCCGTTCGACCGCCAGGCCAATTACCGCAAGCGCCTGCAAGACGGCCTGTCGCGCGAGGAAACGCAGCGTATCGACCAGGCCGTTTCCGGTCAGTGGGCTTTGGGTGGCGCCAACTTCATCGCCAGCCTGGCCCATACCGCCAGCCGCCGGGTCGCGCCGGGCCAGCGTGGACGTCCGCGCAAGAAACCCGTCGCACCCGCCACCGCCGACGCCGAATCCGGCAGCCCCGCCGCGCCGGCTTCACCGCCGACCCCCACGGGCTCGTCTTCCTGACCTGGCGCCTTCGGGCGCTTTTTCATGCCCGCCTGGCGCAACCATCGCCAGGCGCTGTCGCATTTCGCCGACGGAATACCCCCCGACAGCGGGTTGCGGCAGCGCCCAAATCATCAAAATAAATGGGGACTGAATACCTCAAAAACAGGGGTTTCACTACCCTTGCGCGCCGACCCTGAAAAGCACATCCCCGCCAAGCCTTTAATGGCGCGGCCTTTGATGCGTCACCATATTAATGCTCTATGACAGTGCATCATATAAATTAGGGTCACACCCCTTATATTCCTGTTGCACCCTACTGCCGGCGGGGGTATTGTCCGTCTCCTGCACTGCAACATTACGACGCAGGCTCACTGCGGAGCGCGCCATGCCCCAAATTACCCCGAACGAATCCTGTCCCACCCCCAAGGCGACCCCGATCGATGCCAGCCGCATCGGCCTGCCGTCTGCCCAGGGCCTGTACCACCCCAAGAACGAACATGACGCTTGCGGCGTGGGGTTCGTGGCGCACATCAAGGGCAAGAAGAGCCACGCCATCATCCAGCAGGGCCTGAAGATCCTGGAAAACCTGGATCACCGCGGCGCGGTGGGCGCGGACAAGCTGATGGGCGACGGCGCCGGCATCCTGATCCAGATCCCCGACACGCTCTACCGCGACGAGTTCGCCCAGCACGGCATCACCCTGCCGCCGCCCGGCGAATACGGCGTGGCGATGGTGTTCCTGCCCAAGGAAACCGCCTCGCGCCTGGCCTGCGAACAGGAACTTGAACGCTCGGTGCGCGCCGAAGGCCAGGTCGTACTGGGCTGGCGCAACGTGCCCGTGGACGTCGACATGCCCATGTCGCCCACCGTGCGCGACTGCGAACCCGTGATCCGCCAATTGTTCATCGGCCGCGGCGCCGACGTGATGGTGCCCGACGCGCTCGAACGCAAGCTGTACGTGATCCGCAAGACCGCCAGCCACGCCATCCAGAACATGCATCTGGCGCACGGCAAGGAATACTTCGTGCCGTCGGCTTCCGTGCGCACCGTGGTCTACAAGGGCCTGCTGCTGGCCGACCAGGTCGGCCGCTACTACCGCGACCTGGCCGACCCGCGCACGGTGTCCGCGCTGGCGCTGGTGCACCAACGCTTCTCGACCAACACGTTCCCCGCCTGGCCACTGGCCCACCCCTACCGCATGATCGCCCACAACGGCGAAATCAACACGGTCAAAGGCAACTTCAACTGGCTGCGCGCCCGCGAAGGCATGATGCAGTCGGCCGTGCTGGGCGACGACCTGAAAAAGCTCTATCCCATCGTCTACGAAGGCCAGTCCGACACCGCTACGTTCGACAACTGCCTGGAACTGCTGGTGAACTCGGGCTATTCGCTGGCCCACGCCATGATGATGATGATCCCGGAAGCCTGGGAACAGCATACGCAGATGGACGAAAGCCGCCGCGCGTTCTACGAATACCACGCCGCCATGATGGAACCGTGGGACGGCCCGGCCGCGGTCGCGTTCACCGATGGCCGCCAGATCGGCGCCACGCTGGACCGCAACGGCCTGCGCCCGGCCCGCTACCTGGTCACCGATGACGATATGGTCATCCTGGCCTCGGAAGCCGGCACGCTGTCGATTCCGGAAAACCGCATCGTCAAGAAGTGGCGCCTGCAGCCGGGCAAGATGTTCCTGATCGACCTGGAACAGGGCCGCATCATCGACGACGCCGAGATCAAGCTGCAGTTGGCCAACAGCCGCCCGTACCGCCAATGGATCGAGCGCCTGCAGATCAAGCTGGAATCGCTGCCGGCCCCGCGCCAGGCCGCCGTGGCGACGCAATCGTCCGTGTCGCTGCTGGACCGCCAGCAGGCCTTCGGCTGGACTCAGGAAGACTACAAGTTCATCCTGGAACCCATGGCCACGTCCGGCGAGGAAGTGATCGGCTCAATGGGCAACGACGCGCCCCTGGCCGTACTGTCCGACCGCGCCAAGCCGTTCTACAACTATTTCCGCCAATTGTTCGCCCAGGTCACCAACCCGCCGATCGACCCGATCCGCGAACAGATGGTGATGTCGCTGGTGTCGTTCATCGGCCCCAAGCCCAACCTGCTGGACATCAACAACGTCAACCCGCCGCTGCGCCTGGAAGTGTCGCAGCCGGTGCTGGATTTCGCCGCCATGGCGCAGATCCGCGACATCGAGCAGGTCACGGGCAAGAAATTCCGCAGCTTCGAGCTGGACATCACGTATCCGGCCGCCTGGGGCCCCGAGGGCATTGAAGCCCGCGTGGCCGCGCTGTGCGCCCGCGCCGTGGACGCGGTGCAAAGCGGCTACAACATCCTGATCGTGTCCGACCGCCTGGTCGACAACGAGCGCGTGGCCATCCCCGCGCTGCTGGCTACGTCCGCCGTGCACCAGCACCTGATCCGCGCGGGTCTGCGCACCAACACCGGCCTGGTGGTCGAAACCGGCTCGGCCCGTGAAGTGCACCACTTCGCGCTGCTGGGCGGCTACGGCGCCGAAGCCATTCACCCCTACCTGGCGCTGGAATCGCTGGGCAAGATGAGCGACCCGGAAAAGGCCGTCAAGAACTTCATCAAGGCGATCGGCAAGGGCCTGAACAAGGTCATGTCCAAAATGGGCATTTCCACCTACATGTCCTATACCGGCGCGCAGATCTTCGAAGCCGTGGGCCTGCAAAGCAGCCTGGTGAACAAGTACTTCACCGGCACCTCGTCCAATATCGAAGGCATTGGCATCTTCCAGGTGGCCGAAGAAGCGCTGCGCCAGCACCGCGCGGCCTTCAGCACCGATCCGGTGCTGGCCAACGACCTGGACGCCGGTGGCGAATACGCCTACCGCGTGCGCGGCGAAGAGCACATGTGGACGCCGGATTCCATCGCCAAGCTGCAGCACGCCTCGCGCGCCAACAACTACCGCACGTACAAAGAGTACGCGCAGATCATCAACGACCAGAGCCGCCGCCACATGACGCTGCGCGGCCTGTTCGAGTTCCGCTTCGATCCGTCGCGCGCCATTCCGCTCGATGACGTCGAGCCGGCCAAGGACATCGTCAAGCGCTTTGCCACCGGCGCCATGTCGCTGGGCTCGATCTCGACCGAAGCCCACTCGGTGCTGGCCGTGGCCATGAACCGCATCGGCGGCAAGTCCAACACCGGCGAAGGCGGCGAAGACGAACTGCGCTACCGCGCCGAAATGCGCGAAGGCAAGAGCACTATCAAGGACGGCGATACCCTGGCCTCGCTGCTGGGCTCGGATCGCATCGAAGCCGATGTCGCGCTCAAGAAGGGCGATTCGTTGCGCTCGAAGATCAAGCAGGTCGCGTCGGGCCGCTTCGGCGTCACCGCCGAATACCTGTCCTCGGCCGACCAGATCCAGATCAAGATGGCGCAGGGCGCCAAGCCCGGCGAAGGCGGCCAGTTGCCCGGCCACAAGGTGTCGGAATACATCGCCAAACTGCGCTATTCGGTGCCGGGCGTGGGCCTGATTTCGCCCCCGCCGCACCATGACATCTACTCGATCGAAGACCTGGCCCAACTGATCCACGACCTGAAGAACGTCAATGCCAAGGCGTCGATCTCGGTCAAGCTGGTGTCGGAAGTGGGCGTGGGCACGGTGGCCGCGGGTGTTGCCAAGGCCAAGGCCGATCACGTCGTGATCGCCGGCCACGACGGCGGCACGGGCGCATCGCCGGTGTCGTCCATCAAGCACGTGGGCACGCCCTGGGAACTGGGCCTGGCCGAAACGCAGCAGACGCTGGTTCTGAACCGCCTGCGCAGCCGCATCCGCGTGCAGGCCGACGGCCAGATGAAGACCGGCCGCGACGTCGTCATCGGCGCGCTGCTGGGCGCCGACGAATTCGGCTTCGCCACGGCGCCGCTGGTCGTCGAAGGCTGCATCATGATGCGCAAGTGCCACCTGAACACCTGCCCGGTGGGCGTGGCCACGCAGGATCCGGTGCTGCGCAAGAAGTTCCAGGGCAAGCCCGAACACGTCGTCAACTTCTTCTTCTTCATCGCCGAGGAAGTCCGCGAAATCATGGCCCAGCTGGGCATCCGCAAGTTCGACGACCTGATCGGCCGCGCCGACCTGCTGGACATGCGCTCGGGCGTGGAACACTGGAAGGCCCAGGGCCTGGACTTTGCCCGCGTGTTCCACCAGACCCAGTCCGACGCCGACGTGCGCCAGACCGAAGAACAGGACCACGGCCTGGCCGGTGCGCTGGATCACCAGTTGATCGAACGCAGCAAGCCCGCGCTGGAACGCGGCGAGAAGGTCTCGTTCATCGTGCCGGTGCGCAACCGCAACCGCACCATCGGCGCCATGCTGTCGGGCGCGGTGGCCTCGCGCTACGGCCATGACGGCCTGCCGGACGACACCATCCACATCCAGTGCAACGGCACGGCTGGCCAGAGCTTCGGCGCCTTCCTGGCGCATGGCATCACCATGGACCTGGTGGGCGAGGGCAACGACTACGTGGGCAAGGGCCTGTCCGGCGGTCGCATCATCGTGCGCTCGCCCAACGACTTCCGCGGCTTCGGCCCCGATCACATCATCGCCGGCAACACCGTCCTGTACGGCGCGCTGGCCGGTGAAGCGTTCTTCAACGGCGTGGCCGGCGAGCGTTTCGCGGTACGTAACTCGGGCGCCGCCACCGTGGTGGAAGGCACCGGCGACCACGGCTGCGAATACATGACCGGCGGCACCGTCGTGGTGCTGGGCGCCACCGGCCGCAACTTCGCGGCGGGCATGTCGGGTGGCGTGGCGTACGTCTGGGACCCCGAGCGCACGCTCAAGCATCGCGCCAACCTGTCGATGGTTGAACTGGAAGCCGTGGTTCCGCATGCCGAGCAACAGGCGCAGAACAATATCGACATCTGGCACAGCGCGCAGCGCGGTGGCGAACGCGAAACGGATGAAACCATCCTGCGCCGCCTGGTGGAAGACCACTTCCGCTACACCGGCAGCTTCCGCGCCCGCGAAATCCTGGGCGACTGGGAAGCTTCGCGCGGCAAATTCGTAAAGGTCATGCCGACGGACTACCGCCGCGCATTGGGTGAAATGTGGCGTGCAGCCAACCCGCAACAACTGGCTGCGTGAGGGATACCATGGGAAAGATTACCGGCTTTATGGAATTTCAGCGTCTGCAGGAGGCCTCCGAGGCCCCGCAGAAGCGGCTGAAGAACTGGCGCGAATTCGTGCTGCACCTGACCGACGACCAGGCCAAGCAGCAGGCGGCGCGCTGCATGGACTGCGGCATCCCGTTCTGCAACAACGGCTGCCCGGTCAACAACATCATTCCGGACTGGAACGACCTGGTCTACAAGCAGGACTGGCGCCGCGCGCTGGACGTGCTGCATTCGACCAACAACTTCCCCGAGTTCACCGGCCGCATCTGCCCGGCGCCGTGTGAAGCCGCCTGTACCTTGAACATCAACAGCGACGCGGTCGGCATCAAGTCCATCGAGCACGCCATCATCGACAAGGGCTGGGCCGAAGGCTGGGTGACCCCGCTGGTGCCTGCCCGCAAGACCGGCAAGAAGGTCGCGGTGGTGGGTTCGGGCCCGGCCGGCCTGGCCTGCGCCCAGCAACTGGCGCGCGCGGGCCACTCGGTGACCCTGTTCGAAAAGAGCGACCGCATCGGCGGCCTGCTGCGCTACGGCATCCCCGATTTCAAGCTGGAAAAGCACCAGATCGATCGCCGCATCTCGCAGATGGAGGCCGAAGGCGTGGAATTCGCGCCGTCGACCTACGTCGGCAACCCGACCGATCCCGTGGCTGACGGCCTGACCGTGCGCACCCCGCAATCGCTGCTGGCCGAGTTCGACGCCGTGGTGATGAGCGGCGGTTCGGAAACCCCGCGCGACCTGCCGGTGCCCGGCCGCGAGCTGTCGGGCGTGTATTTCGCCATGGACTTCCTGCGCCAGCAGAACAAGGCCGTGGCCGGCGACCGCCTCACCAACCAGACGCTGGCCAAGGGCAAGCACGTGGTGGTGATCGGCGGCGGCGACACCGGGTCGGACTGCGTGGGCACCAGCAACCGCCATGGCGCGGCCTCGGTCACGCAATTCGAGCTGATGCCCCAGCCGCCCGAGTCCGAGAACAAGTCCATGACGTGGCCGTATTGGCCGCTGAAGATGCGCACCTCGTCGTCGCACGAAGAGGGCTGCGACCGCGACTGGTCCGTGACCACCAAACTGCTCAAGGGCAGCAACGGCAAGGTCGAAAAGCTGGTCGGCGCCCGCGTCGAATGGTTCAAGGACGAGTCCACCGGCCAGATGAAGATGCGCGAGGTCGAAGGTTCGGAATTCGAGATCAAGGCCGACCTGGTGCTGCTGGCCATGGGTTTCGTGTCGCCGGTGCAGACCGTGCTGGATGCCTTCGGCGTCGATCGCGATGCGCGCGGCAACGTGCGCGCCAACACCGACGACTATCGCACCAGCGTGGAAAAGGTCTTCACCGCCGGCGACATGCGCCGCGGCCAGTCCCTGGTGGTGTGGGCTATCCGCGAAGGCCGCCAATGCGCCCGTTCGGTGGACGCCTACCTGATGGGATCGAGCGAACTGCCGCGTTGATTCCCGGCGCATGACGCCCTGATTTCGCCGCCTTGCGCACCGGATGCCAAGGCGGCGAAGTTTTTCAGGCAACCGACATTTTCATTTCCGTAAGATGCGGCATCGAACCGTCGCCGCCCGCGCCATGTCCTCCGCCGATCCTGAACTTGCCGCCGCACCGACGCTGCCGCAGATCTTCCTGGCCTTCACCAAGGTCGGCCTGACCAGCTTTGGCGGCGGCCTGAGCGGCTGGATGATGCGCGAATTCGTGCAGCACCGGCGCTGGATGTCGGAGTCCGACTTTCTCAGCGGGCTGGCGCTGGCGCAGTCCTTTCCCGGCGTGAACGTGGTGAATCTGGCCATCTGGATCGGCTTCCGGCTACGCGGCGGCCCCGGCGCCTTGCTGGGCGGCCTGGGCATCACGGTGCCGCCGATGGCGGTGGCGATCGGCGCGGCCGCGTTGTTCGCCAGCATGGCGCAATCGCAGGGGCTGCACGTCGCCATGGCAGGGGTCGCGGCCGCGGCGGTGGGCGTATCGCTGCAGACGGGTTTGCGCGCCGCGCGGCGCGCGCTGATCGGATGGGTGCCTGCCGCGATCATGGGTGTGACCTTTGCCGCCATCTTCCTGTTGCGCCTGCCGCTGCTGTGGGTGGTGGGCGCCATGGCGCCGCTATCCATCGGCATCGCCTACAGCCGCCTGCGGCGCCAGGGCCGGCAGCCATGAACCTGACGATGCTGCATGATCTGTTCTCGGTTTTCACGCCGCTGTCGTTCCTGACCGTGGGCGGCGGCCAGAGCATCCTGCCTGACATCCACCGCCAGGCGGTGGACAGCTACGGGTGGATCAACGAGTCGCAATTCCTGGACTACTTCGCACTGTCGCGCATTACGCCCGGCCCGGCCTCGCTGCTGGTCACGCTGATCGGCTGGCACGTGGGCGGATGGGCCGGTGCGATCGCCGCGTCGATCGCGATCTTCCTGCCCTGTTCGCTTCTGATCTACGCACTGGCGCGGGTCTGGGCCCGCTATCGTCATGCCACCTGCGTGCGCGCCATCGAAGCCGGGCTGGTGCCGGTGGCAGCCGGCATGATCCTGGCGTCTTCCTGCACCGTGCTGCGCGCGGCCGAAGGCGGCGCGTGGGCCTGGGGCGTCGCGGCGGTGTCCACCCTGGCGCTGGTCTACACGCGGGTCAGCCCCTTTCTGATGCTGGCGTTGGGCGCCGCGGTATTCCTGGCCGCGCTGGCCTGATCCTTCTCCTTGCGCTGGCAGACTGCGCCGTCCCTTGTTGCAGTGCAGCCACGCCGGCGGCGGCTTGCCCGCAGCGTTTGACGCATATCAACCGGCCCTGGCGCCAGGTCTGCGAACCTTTCCACTCACCCCATGGAAAGATCGGAGAAGAAAATGTTTTCGCTGAATGGGCGTATCCGCGCCACCGCCATCGCCGGCCTGATCGCTGCCGGCGCGTTCGCCGCCCCCGCCCAAGCCCACGAAGCCGGTGACATCCTGTTCCGCGTGGGCGCCACGCAGGTCCGCCCCGCCTCGAACAACGGCACCGTGCTGGACGGCAGCGTCAAGCTGGACGCCAACAACAACGTGCGTCCCAGCTTCACGCTGGCCTACATGGCCACGCGCAATATCGGCATCGAACTGCTGGGCGCCTGGCCGTTCCAGCACGACGTGAGCGGCAGCGGCCTGGGCAAGATCGGCTCCAGCAAGCAATTGCCGCCTACGCTCAGCCTGCAATGGCACATCCTGCCCGACAGCATGGTCCAGCCGTATATCGGCGTGGGCATCAACTACACCAAGTTCTTTGACACCAAGGCCGAAGGCGCCTTGAAGGGGTCGGACCTGAAGATGGGAGACTCGTGGGGCGTGGCCGCGCAACTGGGCGCGGACATCAAGATCAACGAGCGCTGGTTCATGAACGCCGACATCCGCTACATCGACATCAAGTCGAAGGTGAAGCTGAACGGCGAACACATCGGCACCGCGCGCATCGACCCGTGGGTGCTGACGATGGGCGTCGGCTACCGCTTCTGACGGCCCCGGCCCGCCGCTACTGGCGGCGCTGCGCCAGCAGTTCCTGAAACGCCTGCAATGCAGGCGTTTCGTTTTCCGCGCGCCAGACCAGCCGCGTTTGCGCGCGGCCATGCTGGCCGGACAGCGGGGTCACGCGCAGCGATGCTTCGCCCCCCGACACCGCCAGCACCGAGCGCGGCACGATCGCCACGCCGGATCCCGCGGCCACGCAGGCCACGATGGCGTGATACGACGCGAACTCCATGACCTTGCCCGGCGCCACGCCCGCCTGGCCGAACCAGGATTCCAGGATGCGGCGGTACGAGCAACCGGTGGCGAACGCGATCACGCTGCGGTCGCCGATGTCTTCGGGGCCGCGGATCTCGGGCCAGGCCAGCGGCGAGATCAGCGCCAGTTCTTCCTGGAAGGCCGGCATCCCGGCCAGCCCCTGCGCATCGAAAGGCTCGGCCACGAACGCGGCTTCGATCTCGTAGTTGCGCACCTTGGTGGCCAGTGCGCCCGACGTGCCGGTGACCAGTTCGATGCGCACCTGCGGCCAGGCCGCGTGATAGGCCGCCAGGATCGGCGGCAGGCGCGCCGCGGCCGTGCTTTCCATGGTGCCGATGCGCAGCAAGCCTTGCGGCGCGCCGTCGCGCACTGCCGCCTGGGCTTCGTCGGACAGGCGCAACAGGCGGTCGGCGTACGACAGCAGCACGCGCCCCTGGTCGGACAGCACCAGGCGCCGGTTCTGGCGCCGGAACAGCGGCGCGGCCAGCGAGGCTTCCAGCTGCTTAAGGCGCGTCGACACATTGGACTGCACCCGGTTCAGATGCACGGCGGCGCGCGCCACGCCGCCGTGGTCGGCTACCGCCTTGAAGATCTGCAATGCGTCGAGGTCTAAGTTTCTCATTTCAAGAACTCATGTTCTTAATAATTCACTATTCAGGATATTAGTACAGCCGTAGAGTGGGAGCCATGTCAATAGCCACCCACTCCGATTCCGCCCGCCCGCGCGGGGCCGCTACCCTGGCCTGGCCGGGCGCGCTCGCGCTGGCCGCCGCCATGGGCATCGGCCGCTTCGCCTTCACGCCCGTCTGGCCCCTGATGGCCCAGGAGGCGGGCTTGTCGCTGGCGCAGGGCAGTTGGCTGGCGTCGGCCAACTACGCGGGCTATCTGCTGGGCGCGCTGGCCGCGGCCGTGCGCCCGCCGCGGCACCCGCGCGCCATGCTGGCCGCCAGCCTGCTGGCCGTGGGCCTGTTGACCCTGGCCATGCCCGGGTTCCACGGCGTGCTGGCCTGGAGCCTGCTGCGGCTGGCGGCCGGCTATGCCAGCGCCAGCGCGTTCATCTGCATCGCCGCCGCGCGCCCCGTCGCCGCCGGCGATCCGCGCGGCCCGGCGGTAGCGGCCATCACCTACGCCGGTGTCGGCACGGGCATCGCGCTGACGGGCCTGGCCTGCCTGGCCCTGATGGCGGCGGGCGCCGACGCCAATGCCAACTGGATGGTGCTTGGCGGTTTGACCCTGGCGCTGTCCGCGCTGGCCTGGCCGCGCCTGCAACGCGCCGGCGCCAAGGCGCACCTGGGTGCCGCCGCGCCCGCCGGCCTGCCGCCGGGCATTGGCCGGCTGGCGCTGCACTACGGCATCTTCGGCGCCGGATACATCATCCCCGCGACGTTCCTGCCCGCCATGGCCCGCGAGATCATCCCCGATCCCGCCGTGTTCGGCTGGGCCTGGCCGCTGTTCGGCCTGGCCGCCGCGCTCTCCTGCCTGCTGGCGCCGCGCATCGCGCAGGCACTGGACGACAAGGCCGTCTGGCGCGGCGCGCAGGCCGTGATGGCCCTGGGCATGCTGGCCGTGGCGGTCTGGCACAACATCGCGGCGGTCATCATTGCCGCGCTGCTGGTCGGCGGCACATTCATGGTCATCACCCAGGCGGGCATGCTGACCGCCCAACGGCTGGCCGGGCCGTCGGCGCCGCGGGCCGCCGCCATCATGACGTCGGCGTTCGCGGCCGGGCAGATCCTGGGGCCGTTGCTGGCGTCCAGCGCGGCCCGCTGGGGCGCGGGCCTGCCGCAGGTACTGGCGGGCGGGGCGGTGCTGCTGGCGCTGTCGGCATGGCGCCTGGGAAATATCAGCGTCGCCGCGCCCAACGCTGGGCATAATGCGATCGGTTCGCAGGAACCATCACATTAGAACGAGGAGTCACCCAGCATGAAATCACTACGCCCCCTGGTCGCCGCCCTGGCGGCCTTCGCCGCCTTGAACGGCGCCGCACAGGCCCAGACCGCCGACTGGCCCGCCAAGCCCATCACCATGATCGTGCCCTACGCCCCGGGCGGCTTTGCCGATACCCGCGTGCGCCTCCTGGCGCGCAAGCTGGGCGAATCGCTGGGCCAGCCGATCGTGGTGGAAAACAAGGCGGGCGCGGGCGGCGTCGTCGGCACCAACCTCATCGCCAAGGCTGCGCCGGATGGCTACACCATCGGCACCGGCAACCTGGCGCCGATGGCGGTCAACCCGTCGCTGATGAAGGAAATGCCGTATGACCCGCTCAAGGACCTGGCACCCGTCATCCTGATCGAGAACAGCCCGCTGGTGCTCAGCGTAAACAACGAACTGCCGGTCAAGACGCTGGCCGATCTGATTGCCATGGCCAGGAAACAGCCCGGCAAGTTGTCGTTCGGCTCGTCGGGCGTGGGCGGCGCGCACCACCTGTCCGGCGAAATGTTCCGCGAACAGGCCAAGATCGACA
Organism: Achromobacter sp. ASV32; assembly: GCF_016428805.1. Classification (GTDB taxonomy): domain Bacteria; phylum Pseudomonadota; class Gammaproteobacteria; order Burkholderiales; family Burkholderiaceae_B; genus Achromobacter. Next base: position 3,825 of record NZ_JAELTJ010000127.1, on the reverse strand, counting down.
TCGTGCACGTGCCCTACAAGGGGGGCAGCCTGGCCGCGACCGACCTGATGGGCGGCCATATCTCGATGATGTTCGAGATGGGCTATTCCGCCTTGCCGGCCATCCAGGGCAAGAAGATCCACCCCATCGCCGTGACCTCGGCCCAGCGCCTGGCGGTGCTGCCCGACGTGCCCACCATGGCCGAATCCGGCCTGCCGGGCTTCGAGTCGTATAACTGGCAGGGCATCGTCGCCCCCGCCGGCACCCCGGCACCCATCATCGCCAAGCTCAACGCCGAGCTGAACCGCATCCTGAAGGAAGCCGACGTGCAAAAGGCCATCGCCGACACCGGCAGCCAGGCCGGCGGCGGCACGCCCGAGGAATTCGGCGCCTTCATCAAGAGCGAAACGGCCAAGTGGGCCCACGTCATCAAGGCTGGAAACATCCAGCTTCAGTAAACCCAACCAGGAGTCTTCCCATGCCCTCCCGCCTTCTCGAACGGCTCAAGCTTGACCATCCCATCATCCAGGCGCCCATGGCCGGCGGTGCGACGACGGTGGAGCTGGTGTCCGAAGCCGCGAAGGCGGGCGCGCTGGGATCGCTTGGGGCGGCCTACCTGAGCCCCGAACAGATCGAAACGACGGCCGCCGCCATCCGCGAGCGGACCGAGCGGCCGTTCGCCATCAATCTGTTCGCCTCGGTGCCCGAACGGCCCTATGGCGGCAACACCGGCCGCATGCTGGACCTGATTGCGCGCTATCACGCGCAACTGGGCCTGCCGGCGCCATCCGCCCCCGTGCCGCAGGCGGACCCGCTGCCCGGCCAGATCGAAGCTGTGCTGCGGACGCGGCCGGCGGTGTTCAGCTTCACCTTCGGCCGCATGCCGGCCGAGGCCCTGACGCACTGCCGCGAACTGGGCATCCTGACGGTGGGGACCGCCACCACGGTGCGCGAGGCCGTGGCGCTGGAGCAGGACGGCGTGGACGCCATCGTGGCCCAGGGGGCCGAAGCCGGCGGCCATCGCGGCACCTTCCTGGACGAATTCGAGCATTCACTGATCGGCACCATGGCGCTGGTGCCCCAGATCGCCGATGCAGTGTCGGTACCCGTCATCGCCTCGGGCGGCATCATGGACGGCCGCGGCATCGCCGCCGCCCTGGCCCTGGGCGCGGACGCCGCTCAAATGGGGACAGCCTTCCTGACCACCGACGAAGCCGGGATCGGTGACGCCTACAAGGCGGTCCTGCCGGCCTCGCGGGCCGAGCAATCGCGGGTGACCCGGGCGTTTTCCGGGCGCCCGGCGCGCGGCCTCGTCAATTCGTTCATGCAGGAGGCCGATCAAATATCGGACGATATCCTGCCGTACCCCCTGCAGAACGCGTTGACCCGGCCCATGCGCACCGCTGGCGGAAAGGCCGGCAATCTGGCCGTTCTGTCCCTGTGGGCAGGCCAGGGCGCACCGCTGGCGCGGCGCGAAAGCACGGCGGCGCTGATCGCCCGATTGGTGCATGAAACGGCCGCGGTCCGGGCCCGCCATTGAGCCCCGAACCGTCCGGCCGCCACCGCCGGATGGCCCGCCCATTGTTCCCCAGGGCGAAAACACTGTTCCATCGACAGGCATATCGCACTGCGATGACAGATCGTCGAGCTACAATGGCCCCTCGCCGCTGGGTGCAACAGTCCGTCTTTGTCCCCGGCATATGAGTAACAGGGCGCTTCCCGACGCAGCCTGTCTCGCTCGCGCCGGCTGGTTGACCGCCGCGCATGAGCGCGGCAGCAGGGCATCCGCCACCGAAACACCCGTTCGTTGCCCATGCCCGCTCAAACCAGCAGCCCCCCGGAATTCGCTCTGCGCCTGCAAGGTGTGGCGCTCGGCTACGGTGATTTCACCGTCTTGCGCGACATCTCCATGGAAGCGCGTCCGGGCCAGGTGGTCGCCATCATGGGCGGCTCCGGTTCCGGCAAAACCACGTTGCTGCGTGCGGCCACCGGCCAGCTCATCGCCCAGCAGGGCACCGTGCTGGCATTTGGCCAGGACATCGCCCGCGCCACCCCCGCCGAGCTGCAAGCCCTGCGCAAGCGCATGGGCGTGCTGTTCCAGCAGGGCGCGCTGTTCACCGACCTGAACGTCTTCGAAAACGTCGCGTTTCCGCTGCGCGAACACACGCAGCTGTCCGAAGCCGACATCACCGCCCGCGTCCTGGACAAGCTGGACGCCGTGGGCCTGCGCGCCGCGGCCCATCTGAAGGTGGCTGAAATCTCCGGCGGCATGGCCCGCCGCGTGGCCCTGGCCCGCGCCGTGGTGCTGGAACCCGAACTCATTCTGTACGACGAACCCTTCGCCGGCCTGGACCCGATCTCGCTGGGCATCACCGCCCGCCTGATCCGCAGCCTGGCCGACCGTCTGGGCTGCGCGTCGGTGCTGATCACGCACGACGTGCACGAGTCCTTCGCCATCGCCGACCAGGTCTACCTGGTGGGGCAGGGCCAGCTCAAGGCCTCGGGCAGCCCCGACAGTCTGTCGGCCTCGCAGGACCCCTACGTCCAGCAATTCCTCAAGGGCGAGCCGGACGGCCCCGTCGCGTTCCAGTACCCCGAAACGCCGGCTTTCCAGAAATGGCTTTCGCAACAACAGGGGCGCCGCGCATGACCGGATCCAACAACGCTATCGGCGCGCTGGGCGGCTGGGTGCGCGACCGCATCACCGGCATCGGCGGCTTCACCCGTTTCTTCGGCGCCATGCTGGCGCGCAGCGGCATCGCGCTGTCGCGCCCGCGGCTGGTGTCGCAGCAAGTGCATTTCATCGGCAACTACTCGCTGCTGATCATCGCCGTGTCCGGAATGTTCGTGGGCTTCGTGCTGGGCCTGCAGGGCTACTACACGCTGAACCGCTACGGCGCCTCGGAATCGCTGGGCCTGCTGGTCGCGCTGTCGCTGGTGCGCGAGCTGGGCCCCGTGGTGACGGCGCTGCTGTTCGCCGGCCGCGCCGGCACCTCGCTGACCGCCGAAATCGGCCTGATGAAGGCCGGCGAGCAGCTGTCCGCCATGGAAGTCATGGCGGTCGACCCGGTGCGCCGTGTCCTGGTGCCGCGCCTGTGGGGCGGCATCATTGCCATGCCGATCCTGGCCGCCGTGTTCTCCATGGTGGGCATCCTGGGCGGCTGGGTGGTGGGCGTGCTGATGATCGGCGTGGACGCCGGCGCCTTCTGGTCACAGATGCAGGGCGGTGTCGATGTCTGGAATGACGTCCTGAACGGCGTCATCAAAAGCCTGGTGTTCGGCGTCACGGTGACGCTGGTCGCGCTTTACGAAGGCTGGCAGGCCAAGCCCACTCCCGAAGGCGTTGCCCGCGCCACCACCCGCACGGTCGTGGTGGGTTCGCTGGCGGTGCTGGGGCTGGACTTCCTGCTTACCGCCTTGATGTTTGGAAACTGATACGGATCGATCATGTCACGCGAAAAAACCGACTTCTGGGTAGGCCTGTTCGTCTTGCTGGGCGCGATCGCGCTGGGGTTCCTGGCGTTGCGCGCCGGCAACTTGAGCACCTTTTCTTTTGCGCCCACCTATACGCTGACGGCCAATTTCGATAACGTAGGCGGCCTCAAGGTCCGCGCGCCCGTGAAAAGCGCAGGGGTGGTGGTCGGCCGGATCGCCAATATTTCCTTTGACGACAAGACCTTCCAGGCCGTCGTGGCGATCAACCTGGAAACGGCCTACCAGTTCCCCAAGGACTCTTCCGCGGCCATTCTCACGTCGGGACTGCTGGGCGAACAGTACCTGGGCCTGACCCCGGGCAGCGAAGAAGACAACTTTGCCGACGGCGGCAAAATCCGCTATACCCAAAGC
>NZ_JAELTJ010000126.1 GCF_016428805.1 Achromobacter sp. ASV32 | reverse complement strand
ACGTGACCATGCCGCGCACCGCGGTCAGGTCCTTGGGCGCTTGCGGCATGCCGTGAAACCAGCCCAGCCATTGCCCCGCCGCCAGCTGCGCGTCGCGCTCGCCGGCCTCGCGCAGCAGGTCTTGCGCATCGCGCCGGGCCACGATGGCGTTCAGGCGCGGATTGACCTCGTCGATATGCTGCAGATAGGCCGTCATGACCTCGCGGCAGGACACCCGGCGCTGGCGGATCGCGTCCGACAGCGCATGGGCGGGCATGGCGACGATATCGTTCAGGCGGCCCGGGGCCGCCGGCATGGCTGCATTCATGGTGTTGTGGTCTCCTCTTCGTAAGGCGACGATACTACGCCGCAAGGCGGGCGGCTGAGAACCCGGCGGGGGACCTCCCGGGCATGCGACCCGGGCACAACACCGGCAGAATCAGACAGGCGGCCGGGCAAACACCAGCAGCGTGGAGGTGGCCGAGGCCAGCAGGCGGCCCTGCGCATCGGTCAGCTTGGCCTCAGCGTAAGCCACCCGCTGGCCGAACGACAGCACCCGGCCCTCGGCCCGCAGCAGGCCGCTGTGACGCGTGATGGCCTTGTGATAAGCCACTTTCAGTTCCAGCGTGGTGTAGGCCTGCTCGGCCGACAGGCGCGAATGCACCGCGCAGCCGCAGGCCGAATCCAGCAACGTGGCGGCGTAGCCGCCGTGCACCGTGCCGATGGGGTTGTAGGCGTGCGGCCCGGGCGTACCGGCAAATACCGCCAGCCCTTCCTCGGCCTCGACGAAATCAAAGTCCAGCGATACCAGAATGCCGGGTTTGCGGCCCGACGCCAGCAGGGCGCGCAATTGCTCCAGGCCGCTCAGGCCGGCGCCGGTCTGATCGACCAGGCTGGGTTCGCGTTGCAAGGCGGCGGACGTGCCGCCCGCCGGATTCGACGATGCAGTCATGCGGTGTGCTCCAAGAACAAAGGGCGATGAGGGAAACCCTGGCGGCCGGGCCCTTCAGAAGCCATGCCCGGCCACGAAGACGGGTTGCGATTCAAATATGACAACCATCATATATTAAACACACCGCATCGTCGGGGTGACGGCGCTGCCACGGCAAACGTCCGGTTTTCCGCGCCCGGCCCTACTCGAACAGGTGCTGCGCCAAATGATCCACGAACACGCGCAGCTTGGGAGACGGGTGGCGGCTGGCGGGCCATAGCGCCCACATCGTGCCGTTGCCGCGGGTGCGCTCGTCCATCACGAGTTGCAGCCGGCCCGAGGCCAACTCGTCGCGAATCGTGAAATCCGGCAGGCACACGATGCCCAGCCCGCTCAGCGCCAGGAAGATCCGCATCTCGACGCTGTTGCACACCAGAGTCAGCGGCAACTCAGGGGCCTGCGCGTCAGGCCCGGTCTTCAGGGGCCATTTCTCCAGCTTGCCGGTGCTGGGATAGCGGTAGTGCAGGCAGCAGTGGCGCAGCAGATCGCTGGCGCGCCGCGGCGTGCCATGTTGCGCCAGGTACTCGGGCGAGGCGGCCAGGATGCGGCGAAACGGCCCCAGACGGCGCCGCTTCAGGCCGGAATCGTCCATCTCGCCCGTGCGCACCACGGCGTCGTAACCTTCGCCGATCACGTCGACCATGCGGTCTGTGAAATCCAGATCCAGCTCCACTTGCGGATACTGCTTCATGAAACTGGCCAGCGCCGGCTCGAACAGCCCGCTGTAGCGCGGCAGGCTGACCCGCAGCCGGCCGCTGGGCGTGCCACTGGCTTCGGACAATTCCAACTCGGCGGCCTCGACCTCGCACAGGATACGGCGGCAGCGTTCCAGGAATTTCTCGCCTTCCGGCGTCAAGGCAATGTGGCGCGTGCTGCGGTGAAACAACCGCACCTTCAGGCGCGCTTCCATCCGGGCCACGCTCTTGCCCACTGCCGACGGCGACACGCCCATCACGCGCCCCGCCTCGGCGAAGCTGCGCGTGTCTGCCACCAGCACGAAGACGCCGATACCGCTCAGGCTATCCATGTTCCGGCCTTTTTCCTATCGCTTCCAATGCGGACATTAATGTCCTGAATATCCGGAATCCTAGCCTATTTTTCTTTTATTGGCGCTTGCCTATTCTGCGGGCACTGGATCGGTTGCGCCCTGGCTCAACCGGTTTCCTTCCTGCCGATCCGGCCTTGCCCCGCTTGTTCCGACCATGACATCGCCTGCCCTCTCCCCTGCCCCCAACCGCTGGCTGCAATTGCTGGCCGCCTGTCTCACCGCCTTGCTGATTCCGCTGTGCTTCACCGGTCCCGCCGTGGTGCTGCCCTCGATCAGCCAGGCGCTGGGCGGCACGCCGGTGCAACTGAACTGGATCCTGAACGGCTACATCCTTGCCTATGGCAGCGTCATCATGGTGTCCGGCAGCCTGACCGACCTGTACGGTCCGCGCCGCGTCTGGCTGGGCGGGCTGGCCTGGTTCTGCGCCTTTACCTTTCCCATCGCCTGGGCGCCGTCGGCCGGCTGGATCGACTTCCTGCGCCTGATGCAGGGCGTGGGCGGCGCGGCAGCCTTCGCCGCGGCCATGTCGTCCCTGGCGCCGCTGTTTCACGGCGCGGCCCGCGCCCGCGCCTTCAGCCTGCTGGGCACCACGTTCGGCATCGGCCTGTCGTTCGGCCCGCTGATTTCGGGCTGGCTGGTGCAGACGGCCGGCTGGCGCTGGGTCTTCCATGGCACCGGCCTGGTGGGACTGACCGGCCTGGCGCTGGTGGCGGCCAGCGTGCGCGCCACGTCCGGCACGGCGCAAGGCCGTCTCGATTGGCGCGGCGCGCTCAGTTTCACCGGCGCGCTGGGGCTGTTCACCTACGGCATGCTGCTGGCGCCCGAAAACGGCTGGACCGACCTCGCGGTCGCCGGCTCGCTGCTCGTGTCGGCGCTGCTGGCGGCCGCGTTTGTCGTCACCGAAAGGCGCACGCCTCATCCGATGCTGGACCTGACGTTGTTCCGCAGTGCGCGCTTTGTCGGCGTGCAGGTGCTGGCGGCCTCGCCCGCCTTTCTCTTCATCGCGCTGATCGCCATCCTGCCCGGCCGCTTCATCGGCATCGACGGCTACAGCCCGCTGCAAGCTGGCCAGTTGATGATCGGTTTGGCCGCGCCGTTGCTGGGGGTGCCCTTGCTGGCCGCGTTGCTGACGCGCTGGGTCAGCCCCCGCGCGCTGTCCAGCATCGGCCTGCTGGCCGTGGCGGCCGGCCTGGCATGGCTGGCACGCGACCTGGCCGGCGACGCGCAGGGGCTTTGGCTGCCCATGGGCCTGATCGGCATCGGTATCGGCCTGCCCTGGGGCCTGATGGACGCCATGGCGGTCAGTGTGGTCGAACGCGAACGCGTCGGCATGGCCACCGGCATCTTCAATACCGTGCGCGTCTCCGCCGATGGCGTGGCCATTGCCGTGGTCAGCGCCCTGTTGGCCACCTTGGTCCACGCCCAGGCAGCCGCCGCCCTGCCCGCTGCCAGCCGCCAGGACCTGCTGCAAGCCGCCAACCGCGCCGCCCTGGGCCAGCTGGCCGAAGCCGCCGATCTGTTGCCTGGCGCGGCCGCCTTGCTGCATCAGGCCTACGATGCGGCGTTCGGGCGGGTGTTGTACGCGCTGGCGATGCTTGCGCTGCTGCTGGCCGGGTTGGTCTATGCGCTGCTGGGCAAGCCAGAGGCGGCCAGGGCCGCCGCGCGGCCCCAGGTTTCGTAACCGGCACGGCCAGGCCGCGCCGGCTCGGCCAGGGGTCGTTGTTTGCGCCAGATCAACCCGGCGCGCCCGCCCGGCGCCCTACCATGTCGCGTCATCCATCACGCCCCCAGGAGCCGCCCTTGTCCGCAGCCGCCCTCTGCACCGAAGCCGAAATCCGCGACCTGGTGCACACCTTCTACGCCAAGGCGCGCGCCGACGACGCCCTGGGGCCGGTCTTTCACGCCCAGGTCCACGACTGGGACGAGCATCTGGCAACGCTGTCGGACTTCTGGTCGGCCGTGCTGCTGGGCACCCGGCGCTTCACCGGCATGCCGATGCCCAAGCATGTCGCCATGCCGCATTTGAGCGCCGAGCTGTTCGAGCGCTGGCTGGCGCTGTGGGGCGAAACGCTGGCCGCGCTGCCCAACCGCGCGCTGGCCGATACCGCCGGCGAGATGGCCAGGCGCATGGCGCGCAGCCTGTGGTACGGCTACCAGCTCAGCCGCGATCCCGACCAGGCGTTGACGGAACTGCGGTCGGCCTGACGCCGACGTCAGTCCACCCGCCACCAGCTGGGCAGCAGGTTGCGCACCTTGGCGCGACGGTAGCGGTCATCGATCAGGTGCACCGTGCCGACGTCCTGTTCGGTGCGGATCACCCGGCCGGCCGCCTGCACCACCTTTTGCAGGCCGGGGTACAGATAGGTGTAGTCGTAGCCCTGTTCCGGGCCATAGCGCAGGTCCATGGCACGCTTGATGTTCTCGTTCACGGCATTGACCTGCGGCAGCCCCAGCGTAGCGATGAACGCGCCGATCAGCCGCTTGCCCGGCAGGTCCACCCCTTCGGAAAACGCGCCGCCCAGCACCGCGAACCCTACGCCCTGTCCGTTTTCGGTAAAGCGCGCCAGGAACGCCGTGCGGTCGGTTTCGCCCATGCCCGGCGTCTGCAGCCAGATGGGCACCTGCGGATGGCGCAGCCGCATCAGGTCGGCCACCTGCCGCAGATAATCGAAGCTGCTCAGAAAGCCCAGGTAATTGCCGGGCCGGCGCGCATACTCGGCGGCGATCAGATCGGTGATGGGCGCCAGCGAACGCTCGCGGTCGCGATAGCGGGTGGACACATTGCCCACCACCTTCACGGCCAGCTGTTCGGCCTGGAACGGCGCGGCCACGTCGATCCAGGCGGCATCCGCCGGCAGCCCCAGCGTGTCGCGATAGAACTGCTGCGGACTCAGAGTGCCCGAAAACAGCACCGTGGCATGCGCCGCCGCGTGGCGCGCGGCCAGGTACGGCGCCGGAATCACGTTGCGCACGCACAAGATTGAAGGCGGCGTCTTGGCGCTCAGCCCGCGCCCGTCGGCCCGCGTCACGTCGAACAGCGCGTGCGAGCCGAACTGCTCGGCCAGGCGCATGAAATGCAGCGCCTCGAAGTAGAACGCCAGCACCGGGTCGTCTTGCGCCAACGGTGACTCGCCCAGGTAGTCGGTAATGGCGGTCACTGCCTTCTGCACCGCTGCCAGCACCCCGGCAGGCGCGGCATCATAGGCCTGGTAGGCCTCGGCCTGTTTCTTGTTCAGCGCCGTCCAAGACCGCTGCAGGCCGTCCAGCGCCTTCTTCAGCGGCTTGGGCGCCGCCTGCCGCGCCGCGGCCAACGACAGCTGGTGCAGTTCACCCGTGTACATGCGGCGGGCGCGTTCGACCAGGTTGTGCGCCTCGTCCACCAGCACCGCCACCTTCCATTGGTTGGCCTGCGTCAACGCGTGCAGCATGGCCGTGCCATCGTAGTAGTAGTTGTAGTCGCCCACCACCACGTCGCTCCAGCGGATCAGTTCCTGTGACAGGTAGTACGGGCAGACCGCATGCGCGCGAGCCACGGCGCGCACGGTAGACGCGTCCAGGCGGCCGTGGGGTTGAGGGTCGAGTGGCCCGGGGTCCAGGCCGTTGTCTTGATCTTGGCTTGGGCCTTGGCCAGGCCTATCGCCTTGGTCTTGGCTTCGAATCTGCGCCAGCGCCGCCTCGCGCGCCGCAGGCAAGCGGTCATAGAAGCCCCGCGCCAACGGGCAAGACTCGCCATTGCAGTCCTTGTCCGGGTGCTCGCAGGCCTTGTCGCGCGCCACCAGGTCCAGCACCCGCAGGCCGGGCGCGGCAGGCTGCGCGTTCAGGGTGTCCAGCGCCTCCAGCGCCAGATTGCGCCCCGAGCCCTTGGCCGCCAGGAAGAACACCTTGTCCAGCCCGGTGCCCGGACTGGCCTTGAGCAGCGGAAACAGCGTGCCCAGGGTCTTGCCAATGCCGGTGGGCGCCTGCGCCATCAGGCAACGGCCATCGCGCGCCGTGCGGTATACGGACACCGCCAGCTCGCGCTGGCCGCTGCGGAATTCGCCATGCGGAAACGCCAGTTTTTCCAGCGCGGCGTCGCGCGCCAGGCGATGCGCCAGTTCCGTGCGCGCCCACGCCAGGAAGCGCCCGCATTGTTCCTGGAAGAATGCCGCCAGCCATGCCGCGTCGCGGCTTTCGGTCAACACGGTTTCTTCTTCGGTGGTGACATTGAAGTACACCAGCGCCACGCGCACCTGAGCCAGGCCCCGCGCCTGGCACAGCAGGTGGGCGTAGACCCGTGCCTGCGCCCAATGCGCCGCGCGGTGGTTCTCGCGCACGCCGTCCAGCTTGCCGCGGTAGGTCTTGATCTCTTCGAGCTGGTTGGCCGTCGGGTCGTAGCCATCGGCCCGGCCGCGCACCAGCAGGTTTTCGTATTGGCCCGACAGTGCCACTTCGGTTTCGTAGGCGGGCCCGCGCCGGCCCGTCACCACCCCATGGCCCGCCATGCCTTCCAGCCCGCTCGGCGCGGGGGTGAAACGCTGGTCCAGGTCGCCCGCGCGGGCCGTGAACTCGCACAGCGTCCGCACTGCCACGGCGTAGGTCATGCCCGGACCTCACGCCAACTGACGTGGCAGACGCGCACGGGCATGTCATGCGCCGCGCAATACGCCAGCCAGCGGATCTGGTTGTCTTGCAGCTTGTCGCCCGGGCCCTTGATCTCGATGAGTTCATAGCCGGGCGCGTCCGGCCAGAAGCGGATCAGGTCGGGCAGGCCCGACCGGTTGGCTTTTACATCGCGCAGCAGCCGCTCGAAAAACAGCTTCAGGTGCGCCGCGGGCAGGCAGTCCAGCGCCTGGTCCAGCAGCGAGTCCGACAAGGCGCCCCAGAACACGAACGGCGACTGCACGCCGCGCTTTTCCACGTAGCGCTGGCGTATGGTGCTGCGGTACTGGCCCGTGTCCAGCTGCGCCAGGCATGCCGCGAACAGCGCCTGGCGCCGCGCATGGAAATCAGGGGCGTCCAGATCGGCCGGCCCGCGCTGGAACGGATGAAAAAACGCACCGGGCAACGGCGCGAAGACCGCCGGCCAGCACAGCAGGCCGAACAGCGAGTTGATCAGCGTATTTTCCACGTAGTGCACCGGCGCGTCGTCGCGGTGCAGATGATCGCGCGCGGCCAATTCCACCGGGGCGGGCGGCTCGGGCCGGTCCAGCTCCAGGTCCAGGCGTATCACGGGCGCCGCCGCTGCGCCGCGCGGCGCCCCCTGCCCCAGCTTGCGCCGCAGACGCGGCAGCATGCGCGCCAGGCGCTGGGTTTCTTCTTCGCTTTCGGGCCGGGCCTGGGCCTGCAAGGCCAGCGCCAGCGCCTCCTCGAAACACGCCATGCGTTCGTACACCCGGATGCGGCGATGACGCGCCCCGGGATAGGCGCACAAGGCATACACGCGCTGCGCGGCCTGCCAGTCTTGCGCGCGTTCGCACGCCTGGCCGATGCGCAGCAGCACCTTGGCGCGGCGCTTTTCCAACCAGGAGTTGTCGCTGGCGCAATCGGCCACCGCCTGCAGCAACGCGTCGACGTCCAGGCCTTCGTCCAACGCCCGGCGGCAGGCGTGCAGGGCCAGATAACGGTCTACGTCGGCGCGCGCCTGGAACGCCCGCGATGAAGCGTCGAACGGCACCGCTTCGTACTGGAACACGCCCAGGTCGGCCAGCACGAATTCGGACCAGTCTTGATGCAGGTTGCCGAAGAACATCAGGCGCAGGCGCTCGCACAGATCGGCCACGGCCACGCGCCAGGCCGGATCGGCGCCCGGATGCCACTGCCCGTACGGTTGCGCCTGGGGTTGCGCGGCCCGCAGCGCGTCCAGCAAGTCACCCTTGCGCGCGCCCTTGGGCACGGCCCCGGCAAAGATGCGGTCCAGTTCCGGCCGCGTATGCAGCGCGAACAGCTCGTCGAGCGTCATGGGTCCATCGGCATCGAGCCAACCCAGCGCCAGCAGCGGCGCCGCGGCCTGCTGCGTGCTGGGGATTTCGTCGTACACCAGCCGGCTGGCGCGGAACCACGGCCCGCGCCGCATCAGCATGCGCACCAGCAGCGCCTGGGACGCCTGCGGCAACGCCGCGAAATCCGCCAGGAAGCGGCGTTCGCGGTCGTCCAGCAGGTCGGCGTAGCGTTCGGCCACCCAGGCCAGGGCGCGCTGGAAATTGTGCAGGTAGTAGTAGCGGTGCGGGGCAAGCATCGGCGGGGCCGGATGACTGGTTATTTATCCAGTAATCATAGCAGGCCGATCCGCCCCGCGCGTCAGGCCCGGTGACACAAGACGCAGATTCATCCATGCCGCACGATCTCGAAGCCCTCGTCTTGCGCAGGCGCCACGAAATACGCGGTGATGGCGTCGTACTGCGCTTCACTGGTGTTGAACGGGTGCGTGCCCGATGCATTGCGCGCCCGCAGCCGCGCCTTGCAGACCGCGTCCGGCAGGTCCAGGAAATGCAGCTGATGGCCGCAGCCTGCTGCCTGGGCGACCTGGCGCAGCCATTCGCGGCTGCGGCGGGTATTGGCCGGAAAATCCAGCACCACCGACAGGCCGGCGTGCACCAGCGCGACCACGTGGCTGGCCAGCGCGTTGCGCAAGCGGCTGGCGCAGCGGCCGTAGTCCGCCACGTCCAGGATTTCGCCCGGATACAGCGCGGCCAGCCAGGCGTCTTCGCTGATCAGCAGCGTGCGCGGTTGCGACGCCAGTTGCGCGGCCAGGGTGGACTTGCCGGCGCCGATCTTGCCGCACAGAAAGTGCAACGTCGGCGTGGGAACGTGATGGGGAAGCTGGGATTGCATGGCGGGCCTTCAGCAAAGAAACCAGGCGGCGGGCCAACAAAAAACCCGCCAGTGGCGGGTTGATGTCGCGATGATCCGACGCGCGCTAACCCACCATTGGCCTGATGGTGGTAATAATCAAGGCAAACGAAGGTTGCGGGCGGTTCATGCGAAGATGATGCGCGCGCCTGGCGACGCTGTCAAATGCGCGGACGCAGCCGTCCATAGCCGACACCCGCAACACCGCCCGCGGCACCGCAAGCCCCAACCGCTCCCTTTCCGCCAACGCTCCCGCAAGGATGCCATGCCCGCCCCCACCGTGACCCTGCGCCTGGCCACCGCCCGCGACGCCGACACCGTCGCCCGGATGCACGCGGCCAGTTGGGCCGTCACCTACCGTGGCCTGCTGCCCGACGGCTTTCTCGACACCAACCTGGCCAGCGAACGCATGGTGCACTGGCAGGACAAGATGCAGGACGCCAACGCCGATGCGCAGGCCGTGTTCATCGCCGAACAGGACGGCCAGCCCATCGGCTTTGTCTGCGTAAAACAGGAACACGACAGTCCGGACGGCGTGCTGCTGGACAACCTGCACGTGCTGCCCGCCTACCAGGGCACCGGCGCCGGCAAGCGCATGGTGGCGCAGGCCGAAGCCTGGGCCCGCGCCCGGGGCGCCTCGCATCTGTACCTGTACGCCTTGGAAGGCAATACCCGGGCCATCGATTTCTACGAACGCCAGGGCTGGCAATACGCCGGCACCGAGACCGACCAGATCGGCGGCATCACGGCGCGGGCGCGCCGCTACGAGCGGCCGCTATAGGGCTGCGCCAGCCGCCCATGAAAACGGCGCCGCGCCGCCCGAAGGCAACGCGGCGCCGTTGGCCGCATGCGAAACGCGTAGGACTAGCGCTTGGGCTGCGGCGCCGCGCCTACGTCCTTGCGCACCTTGGCCACGTCGGACGCGCTGACCTTGGCGCCCTGGTTGCCCCAGCTGGACCGCACGAAGGTCACCACGTCGGCGACTTCCTTATCGGTCATGCGCCAGTCAAAGCCCGGCATGGCGTACGCGGTCGGCGCCGCGGTCGTGCCCGGCATCTGCGCGCCCTTGAGCACGATGTGGATCAGCGACGTCGGATCCGCCGAATTCACGGTCGAGCTCAGCGCCAGTTGCGGGAACGTTTCCGTGTAGCCCTTGCCGGTGCTGCGGTGGCAGGCCGCGCAGTTGTTCAGGAACGCCATGGCGCCGTCGCCCTTGTCCGTGCCCGTGCGCAGGGCCTGCGCGACGGTCTCGTTGTAGGCCAGCGGCTTGGTCGCGTCCTTGTTGACCGGCGGCAAGCTCTTCAGATACACCGCGATGGCGTTCAGGTCGGCATCGGTCAGGTGCTGGGTGCTGTCCTGCACCACCTGCGCCATGCCGCCGAACGCGGCCGAATGGCCATTGCGGCCGGACTTCAGGAAGGCTGCGATGTCCTCCTTGCTCCAGCTGCCCAGGCCATCGGTCATGTCGCCGCGCAGGTTCTTGGCCAGCCAGCCTTCGACCACGCCGCCCGACAGGAACGCCGAACCGTCCGCGTCGCTCAACGCCTTTTCCTGCAAGGCGACGCCGCGTGGCGTGTGGCAGGTGCTGCAATGGCCCAGGCCCTCGACCAGGTACTGGCCGCGCAGCAGCGCCTGCTTGTCCGCATCGGCCACCGCGGCGGCGTTGGCGGACGGCGCCGTCACGACGTCCGGGGCGAACATCCAGCGCCACACGCCCAGCGGCCAGCGCATCGACAACGGCCAGGTGATGTCGGTGTCCTTGTTGGCCTGCTTGACCGGCTCGACGCCGTGCATGAAGTAGGCGTACAGGGCCTTGACGTCATCGGGCGTCACCTTGGCGTAGGCGGTATACGGCATGGCCGGATACAGCGAATGCCCGTCCTTGGCCACGCCGTGGCGCACGGCCCGGTCGAAGTCCTCGTAGGTGTAGTTGCCGATGCCCGTGTCCTTGTCGGGCGTGATGTTGGTCGAATAGATCGTGCCCAGCGGCGACTCGATCCCCAGGCCGCCGGCGAACGGCTTGCCGTTGGTGGCGGTATGGCAGGCGATACAGTCGCCGGCGCGCGACAGGTATTCGCCCTTCTTGATCAGCTGCGCATCCGCGGTAGCCGGGGTGCCGTCGGCAGCCCAGGCGGCGCCGCAGACCAGCACCGAAAGCGCCGCAACAATGGTTTTCTTCATCATTGTGGGCTCCTTAGGCCTGGACCAGCGGGCCGGGGTTTTTCAGGTACTGGTCGCGGATCGCTTGCGCGGCCCAGTACGCCAGGGCGCCCACCAGTCCGGTCGGGTTGTAGCCCATGTTCTGCGGGAAGGCGCAGGCGCCCATCACGAACACGTTGGGCACGTCCCAACTCTGCAGGTACTTGTTGACCACGCTTTCCTTGGGGTTGGACCCCATGATCGCGCCGCCGGTGTTGTGCGTGCTCTGGTAGACCCGGGTGTCGTAGCGCGCGCCCTTCTTGCGCACGGCCACGAAGTGCTTTTCGGGCTTCATGGCCTTGGCCACTTCGTCCATGCGGCCGCCCATGTAGCCAAGCATGTCGAATTCGTTGTCGTGCCAATCGAACGTCATGCGCAGCAGGGGCTGGCCAAAGCTGTCCTTGTAGGTCGGATCCAGCGACAGATAGGCGTCACGGTACGACATCACCGACCCCGAAATGCCGATGGTCATGTAGCGCTGGTAGGCGTCCTGCACCCCGGCCTTCCAGGCCGTGCCCCAACTGGGCGTACCCGGCATGGTCGGCGTGGTCTTGATGGGACGGCCGCCATAACGCACGTGACGGATGCTGGCGCCGCCCACGAAGCCCAGCGGGCCGTGGTCGAACTGGTCGCCGTTCAGGTCGTCCATGCCCACGCCGCCCGCGCCCGTGCCCACGAAGGGGTTGAGCTGGGTGCCCTTGGGCAGCAGCACGTTGACCGCGCCGTTCATCTGGTAGGCGTAGTTCTTGCCGACCACGCCTTCGTTGGTCTTGGGATCGTACGGTTTGCCGATGCCCGACAGCAGCAGCAGGCGCACGTTGTGCATCTGGTAGGCCGACAGGATCACCAGGTCGGCGGGCTGTTCGACCTCGCGGCCCTCGGCATCGATGTAGGTCACGCCGACGGCCTTCTTGCCGGTCGAATCCAGGTTGACCTTGATGACGTGCGACTGGGTGCGCAGTTCGAAATTGGGTTTTTTCAGCAGCACCGGCAGAATCGTGGTCTGCGGCGAGGCCTTCGAATACATGTAGCAGCCGTAGTTTTCGCAGAAGCCGCAGAAATTACAGGGCCCCAGGCGCACGCCATACGGGTTGGTGTACGGCCCGGACGCGTTGGCGGCCGGCGCGGGGTACGGGTGAAAGCCCACTTCGCGCGCCGCCTTCTCGAACAGCTGGGCGCCGTAGGTGTTGGCCAGCGGCGGCAGCGGATATTCCTTGCTGCGCTTGCCTTCCAGCGGATTGCCACCTTCGACGATCTTGCCGTTCAGGTTGCCGGCCTTACCCGACGTGCCGCAGACGTACTCGAACTTGGTGAAGTACGGTTCCAGCTCGTCGTAGGTGACGCCGAAGTCCTGGATGGTCATGCCTTCGGGAATGAACTTCTTGCCATAGCGCGTTTCATAGCGCGTGCGCAATTCAAGTTCTTCGGGCAGCGCGCGGTAGTGCATGCCGTTCCAGTGAAAGCCCGCGCCGCCCACGCCGGTGCCCAGCAAGAACGAACCGTTCTGCCGGTACGGCACGGCCACATCGTCCACGCCATGGCGGATCGTGACGGTTTCCTTGGACAGATCCTGGAACAGCTTGCCGCGCACGGAATACGCCAGCTCGTCCAGCACCTTGGGGTATTCCGCGTCCTTGGGCGTGTCCTGCATGACGCCGCGTTCCAGCGCCAACACGTGCAGGCCGGCTTCGGTCAGTTCCTGGCCCAGGATCGCGCCGGTCCAGCCGAACCCGACCAGAACGGCATCGACTTTGTCTTTCTTGATTGCCATGGTTTACCCCTTTTCCCCGGAAATCGAGACGGGCCCGTAGGGGTACTTGACGTTGGGCTGGTCGACCCAGTCCATGAAATCGCCACGTGCACCAGGGAAACCCACCATCTTCCAACCCACCATGTTCTTGTTGCCGCCGTACATCGGGTCGGCGAAGAAGCCTTCCTTGGTGTTGGACAGGAGAAAGCTGAAGAACGTCTTGGCAGGCACGCTGTCCAGTTCGATCTTGCCGCCTTGCAGGTCTTTCAGGATCTGCTCCTGCAGGGGCTTGTCGAGTTCGGCGAACACTTTGCCGTGGGTCTTCTTGCACCAGGCGTCACAGGCTTCGATGCCATGGCGATAGACCTCGCGCGGGTTCTGGTTCAGCTGGTAGCCGAGCTCGGGCGCCACGTCGGGATGGAACGGGCCCTGCATGTACCAGAGCTTGCCGTGGCCGAACGGCGTTTCCATCTGGCGGTCGATGAATTCCGGCACGCCGGCTTCGATCGCGCCCGGACCGTACTGGTCAGCAGGGATCAGGTGATCCACCGCGGCGACGATGAAGTTCCATTCGGGCTGGGTGAAGTAGGTGGGCGTGTAGGCCTTGGCCGCGCTTGCCGCGCCGCCTTCCGACGCGTTGGTACAGGCCGTGGTCAGCGTGCCGACCGCCAGTGTCGACGCCGGCACGATGGCCAACGCCTGCAGAAACCGCCTGCGCGGTTTTGCGTCTTCTGTCATAGACATCTCCGTGAGAATTCCAAGTTGTCCTAGCGCGCTACCGAACATGAACCCTGGAAACACGAACTGCCGAGCTAGAAACAACACGCTTTTCGTTACAGAAAAACAGCTTTCCCTTGAAAAGGGACATAAGGGGAGCGGTCCCCATTATGCGCTTTTTGGCGCATCTGATCCGCTCATATGACCGGATCAGATTGCATTTCTTGACTTGGGATTCAGTTTTGCATTAAGGACACTGTAAGAAGACAGTCAGTCCGCGAGGGGTCTGTATAGTGCGCAGGCCCGTTTCTTCTGCGTCCCGAGCGGCGTACGGCTTGCTAATAAAAGTTACTCACGGACACCATTCCATGACAGAGAAAAGCAAAACCTGGCGCAGCACGACCACCACGACAAGCTGGAGCACGAGCCAGGACCTGACCCGCGAGCAGCGCGACGGCCTCGATTCCCTGCTGGACGACGCCGCCGATCACGCCAACGTCCGCGTCACCGAACAATGGCGTTACGCCAGCGACGGCGAGGACGGCCCCTTCAAGGTCGAGATCCAGGACGGCGCGGTCACCGTGAACGGCCAGCGCTACAACAGCCTGGACGAGGTGCCGCGCGCCGACCGCGAGCGCATCGAAGCGCTACGCGCCGGCCTGGCCGATGGGGGCCTGTGGGACATGCTCAAGAACGCCGGCATCGACATCGGCGGCCTGGCGGGCACGCCGGGCCAGCGCGATCCGGACAAGCCCGAATTCATCATCGAAACGGATATCCCCGACGTGCGCAGCGCAGCGCCTGCCGAGCGTGGCGCGCCGCCGGCGCAAGCGTCTCCGGCAAGCGCGTCCTCGCGCGATGCGCCGGCGCCAGGCGCCGTGCCGCGCAGCGGCGGCGGCCTGCTGCGCATCGTGCTGGTGGCGGTGGCGGTGGGCCTGGCCTGGTGGGTGCTGCGGCTGATGAACGTGGTGTGACCACGGCACCCGCTACCACGCGGGCGCTTTCCCTTCAAATGAGGGCTCGGCGGAACCGGCTAGGTGGTCGTCTGCACGTGCAACCGGCTGGTCTGGCAGCGGTGCAACGCGCGGTAGTGTTCCAGCGGCCGGCCATTGGCGCCGTAGGCAATGGATTCGATGCGCAGCAGCGGCTCGGGCTCGGTCATGCCCAGCAGCGCGCAGGTCTCGGCGTCCGGTAGCACCGCGTCGATCCAGCGTTCGGCGCGCACGATGCGCAGGCCATACTGGCGGCGCAGCACGTCGTACAGCGAGCGGTTTTCCAGCCGGGCGCGGTGCAGCCCCGGCGCCAGGTCCGCGGGCACCGCGGTTTCCACCAGCAGTTGCAGTTCGCCATCGACGCTGCGCAAGCGCTTCAGGGCAACGACCTGCGCGTCGGCGGCCAATCCCAGCGACGCCGCTTCGCGCCCGGTCGGTGCGCGCAGCGCCTGCAGCAGCACCTGGGTGCGCACCGTGCGGCCCTTGCGCGCCATCTCGTCCGAAAAACCCAGCACTGTGGAGACGAAGTCCTCGTCGCGCTCGCGCGCCGACACGAACGCGCCCTGCCCCCGGATCTTGTAGATCAGGCCATTGCGCACCAGATCGGCCAAGGCTTCCCGCACGACGATGCGCGAAATGCCGTATTGCTCGCCGAACTCGGCCTCCGTCGGCAGCTTGGCCCCGACAGCCAGCTCGCCCTGCAGGATCTTGCCGCGCACGACGTCGCGAAACTGCGCCCACAACGGGGCGCTGGCGCTGCGGTCCAGCACGGTGTCTTCGGTAGGGGTCGGGCTGCTCATATCGTGACGGGGTTTGAAACGGAAAAAGGAACACAGTGCCGGTCCCGCAAGGTGGCGATGCAGGCCTGCAATTCATCGTCGCGGCGCGCGGGACTCCAGCCCAGCTCGGCCGCGGCGATGCCGGCCAGCTCGGCCGCCAGCGCGGTGGTCATGCGGCCGCGGATGGCCAGCAGCGTGCGGCGAATGACCAGGTCCGCCAGGTGCTGCACGGCCGTCTCGCGGCACAGGTAGCGGACCTCGGCGGCCGAATAATCCGGCGCGTGCCGCAGCGGCGCATCGCCATCGTCCGCGAAACCGCGCGCCAGCGCCTGCGCGCCCGACCCATAGCGGTTGACCAGCTCGGCCACGCGCGGACGGGCCAGCCCGCTGGCGGACTGGATGCGATCGAGCAGGCGATCCAGCCCCGGCGCGTCGGCCGGCATGCCGGCGCCCCCGCCAATGGCCAGTTGCTCGGTCGAATGCGCGCGGGCGCGGCCCAATTGCCGCAGCACCGCGTCGGCCGCCAACTGCGCCAGCGAGCGGAAGGTGGTCCATTTACCGCCCACCAGGCACACCAGCGGCACCGCGCGCGCGGCGTTCGGCGGATCGATCGCCACTGCGTGATCCCGCGAAATCTGGCCCGGCTTGTCGGCATCCGACTGCGCCAGGGGCCTGACGCCGACGTAAGTGTAGACCACGTTGCCACGGCCAAAATCCAGCCGCGGAAAGACCTCGCGCAGCACGTCCAGCAGGTAGTCGATTTCGGCCGGCTCGGTGGCCGCCTGGTCCGGATCGTCCACCGGGATGTCGGTGGACCCGACCAGCACGCGGTCCAGGAACGGGTACACGATGCAGACGCGGCCGTCGGAGGCCTCGAAGTACGCCATGCGCCCACGCAGGGCGTCGCGCAGCACGGGATGGTCCAGGATCAGGTGCGAGCCCTTGGTGCCCATGATGCGGGAACCGGCGCCCTGCAACGCGCCGGCCGAGCGGTCCAGCCAT
This sequence comes from Achromobacter sp. ASV32, assembly GCF_016428805.1. Lineage (GTDB taxonomy): Bacteria > Pseudomonadota > Gammaproteobacteria > Burkholderiales > Burkholderiaceae_B > Achromobacter. The sequence goes on along the minus strand of NZ_JAELTJ010000126.1, from coordinate 771 downwards.
GCGCCGGTGGCGTTGACCACGGTATCGGCGGTGACCTGCACCGATTCGCCGGTCAGTTCATCGCGCAGCGTCACCGCGCGCCCCTGGCAGGCCGTGACGCTGCAGTAGTTGGACGCGGCCGACGCGGGCTGGTCGCGGTGGCCGTCGCGGATCAGTTCCAGCACCAGCCATTCGGGGTGGCGGATCCAGGCGTCGTAATACGTGGCCGTCCAGCGCACCGATGCATTGAACAGCGCGCCGTCATCGGCCGGCACCCGCGCGATGCGGTGTTCCGGCATGACGCGCTGGCGCCGTCCCAGGCGGTCGTACAACCGCAAGCCCAGGCCCACCACGCACAGGCCGCGAGCGCCGGGCGAGGCGCGCAGGCCGGCAAAGCGCAGCACGCTGCCCATCAGGCCGCCAAAGCGGCTGGACAGCGGCACCACGGTTTCCAGCGGCCGCACCAGATGGGCGGCGTTGCGCAGCAGCAGGTTGCGTTCGCGCGTGGCCTCGGCCACCAGCGAGAAGGCGCCGCTTTCCAGGTAACGCAGGCCGCCGTGGATCATGCGCGACGGCGCGCTGCTGGCGCCGGCGGCGATATCGCCCTTGTCCACGATCAGGCAGTCCACCCCTTGCAGGCACAGGTCGCGAAACACGCCCGCGCCGTTGATGCCGGCGCCCACAATCACGGTCGAAAAATGGCGGCCGGCAAGCGCCGCCGGGCGCACATACGGCGCGACCGCGCTCATCGCGCCGCTCCCGCCAACTGCGCGAATGCTGGCGCCATGCTGT
>NZ_JAELTJ010001163.1 GCF_016428805.1 Achromobacter sp. ASV32 | reverse complement strand
CAGTGTCTGGGCCCAGTTCACCGTCATGGTGCCCAACCGCGAAGCCGTCATCGCCCACCTGAAGGAAGCCGGCATCCCCACGGCGATCCACTACCCGCGCCCCATTCATGCGCAACCGGCCTATGCCTGTCTCTTATACACATCTGACGCTGCCGACGACGATGCGGTTGTGTAGATCTCGGGGGTGGGCGGGTGATTAAAAAAGGGGGGGGGGGGGGGGGGGGGGGGGGGGGGGGGGGGGGGGGGGGGGGGGGGGGGGGGGGGGGGGGGGGGGGGGGGGGGGGGGGGGGGGGGGGGGGGGGGGGGGGGGGGGGGGGGGGGG
>NZ_JAELTJ010001162.1 GCF_016428805.1 Achromobacter sp. ASV32 | reverse complement strand
GCATTGGCGGCGGTGTAGTTGGCCTTGATGAAGGCCCATTCCACCAGCGCCGGCACCGACATCAACAGGAACCAGGCCACCAGCACCGTGATCAGGATGTTCAGCGGGGAAGAGAACAGGCGCTCGCGCAGCCAGGCCCAGGCGCCGACGTGGGTCTTGGGCGGAGGCAGCCCTTCGGTGGGGATATGCGTAGTGCTGCTCATATCAACGCTCCACCAGCGCGATGCGCTTGTTGTACCAGTTCATGAATATCGAAATCGACAGGCTGACCGTCAGGTAGGCGCCCATGATGATGAGGATGCCCTCGATGGCCTGGCCGGTC
>NZ_JAELTJ010000125.1 GCF_016428805.1 Achromobacter sp. ASV32 | reverse complement strand
TGACTGGAGCTTGCCCATGACCCCCGCCAATGCCATCGCCCGCCCGTCGGGCCGCGCCGTCGACGAACTGCGGCCGTTCAGCCTGGAGCGCGGCTTTACGCGTTACGCCGAGGGCTCGGTGCTGGTCAAGGCCGGCAATACGCATGTGTTGTGCACCGCCAGCGTGCTGGAAAAGGTGCCGCCTTTCCTGAAGGGCAAGGGCGAGGGCTGGGTGACGGCGGAGTACGGCATGTTGCCGCGTGCCACGCACACCCGTGGTGACCGCGAGGCCGCCCGCGGCAAGCAAAGCGGCCGCACGCAGGAGATCCAGCGCCTGATCGGCCGCAGCCTGCGCGCGGTGTTCGACATGCGAGCGCTGGGCGAACGCACGCTGCACCTGGATTGCGACGTGTTGCAGGCTGACGGCGGCACGCGTTGCGCCAGCATCACCGGCGCCTGGGTCGCGGCAGCCGATGCCGTGGCCTTGCTGATGCAGCGCGGCGATCTGGCCGTGAACCCGATCCGCGATGCGGTGGCGGCGGTGTCCGTGGGCCTGGTGGACGGCCGCGCGGTGCTGGACCTGGACTACCAGGAAGACTCGGCCTGCGACGCTGACGTGAACGTCATCATGACGGGCAGCGGCGCGTTCGTGGAAGTGCAGGGCACGGGCGAAGGCGCGACCTTCACGCGTGCTGAACTGGATGCGATGCTGGCGTTGGCCGAAGGCGGCATTGCCGGCCTGGTGCGCGAACAACGCGCAGCGCTGGGCGGCTGATGCCGGCAGCGGGATGGCGTCGAAGGGCTGCCATCCCGAGCCGGTCGTTCCGGCGTCCGGCCGGCATGGGCACCCCGGGCAGAACCCGTCGTGCCGGTGTCGGGCCGGGGACGACGCGCCTGCGTCGGTCGGCCCGCGTTACCGCAGCAGCGGTTCGACCCGCTCCGCTTTTTCCAGGTTCCAGATGGCGCTGATCAAGCCCCGCAACTGCGCGTCGGTCGCGGCGTCCGCATAGCGGCCCAGGCTGAGCGTCTTGGCTTCGATTTCCGCGCGCGACAGCGTGTTGCCGGGATCGCCCTTGGGTTCGTCGACCCGGCCATGCAACTGGCGGCCATCGCGGGTGTACACGGTGACTTTGCCGATCCAGCGCTGCGGGTAGGCGGCGTCGACTTCGGGGTCCAGCGCCATCGTGACGCGGGCGCGGAACGCGGCGATGGCCGGGTCGTCCAGCGCGGCGTCGAATTCCGGCAGGCCGGCACGGCCCTTGCGGGCGATAAGGCCCAGCACGGTGCCCATGGAAAACTTGGATTGGTGCACCGTGCGCGGGTCGACCACGGGGCCGAGCACGTCGATGGCGCCCTGATGCACGTGGGCCACGACCCGCTCGATGCCGTCTTCGGTCAGGCTGTGCTCGCGCATCACCTGTTGCAGCGCGTCGGCGGCGGGATGGGTATGGCGGCAGGACGCGTGGAACTTGAACGAGGTTTCGGCCAGGGCCCAGCGGGTGCCCAGGCGGTCGGTCAGCCTTGACGGATCGGCGTCTCGGGACATGCCGGCGGCCATGCCCTGCGGGCCCTCCAGGATGTGGCGCGCGCCGGTGAAACCCTCGCGCGCCAGGTAGGCGGCGGCGATGCCGTTGGCGGCGGCGCGGGCGGTGTGCAATTGTTTGGAATCGGCCGCGTCGCGCAGGAATTCCCACAGGCCGGCGGCCTGGGTGCCGGCCGAGCCCAGGGCGTTCAGCATGGCCTCGGGCGACAGGCCCAGCAGGCGGCCGGTGGTGACGGCGGCGGCGAGGGTGCCGGCGGTGCCGGTGGTGTGGAAGATCTTGTAGTGCGAGCGCCCCAGGTATTCGCCGACGCGGATGCCGACTTCGTAGCCGGCCACGGCGGCCACCAGCAGGTCGCGCCCCGAACTGCCCAGCGCCTGGGCCACCGCCAGGGCGGGCGGGAAGACCACGGCGGCGGGGTGGAACACCGACCCGTTGTGCACGTCGTCCTGCTCGACCACGTGGGCGGCGGCGGCGTTGACCATGGCGGCAAACACCGGCGAGGTGCGGCGCCGGTTGATCAGGATTTCGCTGGGGCCGTCGGCCGGCCCCATGACGGCGGCGTAGCGGTCGATGGCCAGCACCGGCCGCGCCGACGCGCCGGCCAGGATCGAGGCCAGGCAGTCCAGCAGCAGGTCTTCGGCGCGGCGCAGCACCGGGGCGGGGATGTCTTCAAAGCGCAGGTTGGCCGCAAAAGCGGCGAGTTCGGCGCTGAGGTGCGGGGTGTCTTTGGCGGCGGTCATGGTCAGAAGGAGCGGGGCAGGCCCAGGGTGTGTTCGGCGATGTAGGACAGGATCAGGTTGGTGGAGATCGGCGCGACCTGGTACAGGCGGGTTTCGCGGAATTTGCGCTCGACGTCGTATTCGGTGGCAAAACCGAAGCCTCCGTGGAACTGCAGGCAGGCGTTGGCCGCTTCCCAGGAGGCATCCGCGGCCAGCAGCTTGGCCATGTTGGCCTGGGCGCCGCAGGGCTCGTGGGCGTCGAACAGGCGGCAGGCTTCAAAGCGCATCAGGCTGGCCGCCTCGACGTTGATGTGGGCCCGGGCGATGGGGAACTGCACGCCTTGATTCTGGCCGATGGGGCGGCCAAATACCATGCGTTCCTTGGCGTAGGCGGTGACCTTGTCCACGAACCAGTAGCCGTCGCCGATGCATTCGGCGGCGATCAGGGTGCGTTCGGCGTTCAAGCCGTCCAGGATGTACTTGAAGCCCTTGCCCTCTTCGCCGATGAGGTTGTCGGCGGGGATTTCGAGGTTGTCGAAGAACAGCTCGTTGGTCTCGTGGTTGACCATGTTGGGGATCGGGCGGATCGACATGCCGTGCTTGACGGCTTCGTGCAGGTCGACCAGGAAGATGGACATGCCTTCGGACTTGCGGGTGACCTGGTCCAGCGGCGTGGTGCGGGCCAGCAGGATCATCAGGTCGGAGTGCTGCACCCGCGAGATCCAGACTTTCTGGCCGTTGATGACGTAGCGGTCGCCGCGACGCACGGCGGTGGTCTTGATCTTGGTGGTGTCGGTGCCGGTCGTGGGCTCGGTGACGCCCATGGATTGCAGCCGCAGCTCGCCCGCGGCGATGCGCGGCAGGTAGTCGCGCTTTTGCGCTTCGGAGCCATGGCGCAGCAGCGTGCCCATGTTGTACATCTGGCCGTGGCAGGCGCCGGAGTTGCCGCCGCTGCGGTTGATTTCTTCCATGATGACCGAGGCTTCGGTCAGGCCCAGGCCCGAGCCGCCGTATTCCTGGGGAATCAGCGCCGCCAGCCAGCCGGCTTCGGTGAGTGCGCGGACGAAGGCTTCGGGGTAGCCGCGTTCTTCGTCGACCTTGCGGAAGTATTCAGCGGGAAATTGCGCGCACAGGTCGCGTACGGCTTCGCGGATGTCCTGGTAGGCGTGGGAGGCGTCGGGCATGGGGTCGGATGGGGTATCGGTGTCGGTGAATGAATCGGTACAGGATCGAATGTGCCGCAAGGGACCGCGCCTGCCAATTCACAATTCATTAATACGGGGTTCCTGTTCGCAAAAGCGCACTTATATGACCGCCGTTTGTCATGCGAGGCCGGGGATGTGTCAAGAAATTGCCAAACTGCATCCCCATAATCGCCTCGATACGCCCAGGTGGCGATGCAACAGACGGATGGATATGCGGAAAAATCTCAGGGTGACGACGGCGGTTTCGGCGATTCTGGCGGTGTTTGTGGCGCTGTTCGCGCTGGCGGCGGCGGCGGGTATCGCCGTGCTGCGCGAGAACCGGGCCGATCTGGAGGCGCTGGGCCGGGGCAGCATCGAGCGCGCGAGCGATCTGTCGGACATGACCAGCCGCCTGTTCCAGGCGCGCGCGGCGCTGACCGACGCCAAGACCGCGATGGAAGGCGGGCTGGAAGCGGCCCGCGACCAGTCGCTGAACCAGGCCGATACGCTGCTCAAGCAGGCCGCGGCCAGCCTGGCGCGGCTGCGCGCCAATGCCGACACCAGCGCGCAGGGCGCGCCGCTGTTCGACCAGGCGCTGGCGGCCAACGCCGCCTTCGCCGACCAGACCCTGGCGCCGATGTTCAAGGCCATCAAGGGCTGGAACGGCATCGAGGTCAACCGGCTGGTGGACAAGGTGCTGCCGGTGACCGGGGCCGCCTACGTGAAGCAGGCGGACGCCTATCAGGCCTACGCCCGTGAACAGGGGCAGGCCGCCGTGGCCGATGCCAGCCAGACGATGCAGCGGGTGACGCTGGTGGCGGTGGGGGTGCTGGCCTTCGTGCTGGCGCTGGCGGTGCTGATCCGGCTGGCCGTTCGTCGCCGTATCCTGCGGCCGTTGAACGAGGCGGGCGCGCATTTTGACCGTATCGCGGATGGCGACCTGACGGGCAATATCGCCATGCACGGCGACAACGAGATCGGCGTGCTGTATTCGGCCATGCGCCGCATGCAGACGGGCCTGTCGGCGGCGGTGGCGTCGGTGCGCCACGGCGTCGAGGAAATCCACACCGGCTCGGGCGAGATCGCCGCGGGCGGGGCCGATATGTCGGACCGCACGGCGCGCCAGGCCGGCTCGCTGCAGGAAGCGGCGGCCAATATGACGCAACTGGCGCACACGGTGCAACTGACCGCGGGCAACGCCGACCTGGCCAGCCGCCAGGCCCGCTCCGCGACCCAGCTGGCCCAGCGTGGCGGCGAAGCGGTGCAGGAGGTGGTGATCAGCATGCAGGGAATTGCCGACAGCGCGCGCCGCATCGGCGAGATCGTCGGCGTGGTGGACAGCATTGCCTTCCAGACCAATATCCTGGCGCTGAACGCGGCCGTGGAGGCGGCCCGCGCCGGCGAGCAGGGCAAGGGTTTCGCGGTGGTGGCCGGTGAAGTGCGCTCGCTGGCCCAGCGCAGCGCGCAGGCCGCCAAGGAAATCAAGGGCTTGATCGAGGATTCGGGCTCGCGGGTGCAGGCTGGCGTGCGCCAGGTGAACCTGGCCGGCGACACCATGCGCGAGATGCGGGCGTCGGTGGACAAGGTGACGCAGATCGTGGCGGAAATTTCCAGCGCCACGGCCGAGCAGGCCGCCGGGATCGCGTCGGTCAATGACGCGGTGGCCGACATCGAGCGTTCGACCCAGGAGAACGCGGCAATGGTGGAGCAGACCGCCGCCGCCGCGGCCGCGCTGGAGCAGCAGGCGCAAGGCCTGCGGCGCGCGGTGTCGGTATTCCAGATCGCCCAGGCGGCCGAGGCGGCCGCCCGGCAGGCCTCAGGGGGAGAACTGCGGCAGGGCGGCGCCGCGGTAGCGCTCGGCCACCAGCGACAGGTTCCCATGCTTGACCTTGTGCTTGACATGGGCAGCGGCCGACGCGATGTCCTCCGGGCGGATGCGCTCGCATAAAGAGGGGGTGACGGTCAGCGCGCCGACCCCCAGGGTCACGAACGGGAAAAAGCGCGGCACGCCGTAGCGGTCTTCGGCCTCGATGCCGCCGTTGCGGCGGCCCTGGTCGTCGTACAGGTCGATGGCGCGCTCATTGAATTCGGCGATGATGCGCTGGATGCGCTCGGTCCAGTCGGGGCTGCGCAGCAGCACCACGAAATCGTCGCCGCCCACATGGCCGACGAAGTCGCGCAGCGGGTCGCAGTGGCGCTTGATGACGTCGGCGGTCAGCATGATCATGTCGTCGCCGCGCCAATAGCCATAGACGTCGTTGAACGGCTTGAAGTTGTTCAGGTCGCCATAGCAAATGGTGAAGTCGGCGGCATCGTCCAGCAGCGTGGCGATGTGCCGGCTGATGGGAATGTTGCCCGGCAACGAGGTCAGCGGATTGGCATAGCGCGCGGCCTCGATGCGCATTTCGGTCACCGAGCGCACCAGCGTCTCGCCGGTGGCCAGGCCGTCGTAACGGCCGTCGCGGGTGATGATCAGGCCGTCCATCAGGTAGCGCTGGTCTTCCGAGATCAGCACGTGGCTCAACTGGTCGATGGACACATCCAGGTCCACCAGCACCGGCTCGGCGTTCATGAAGGTCGAGCAGGCATCGCGGCCGAACAGTTCCCGGGTGTAGCGCTGGGCGTAATGCTCGGAGAAGTCGCGCCGGTTGATGATGCCGACCGGGCGGTTGTCGTCGTCCACCACCGCGACCGCGTGCTGGCTCTTGTGTTCGATGAACAGGCGGTGCACGTCGTCATTGGTGTGTTTGGTCAGGAGCGCGGCGGGGGCCTCCACCCGCAGGCTGGCGGCGGTGCCGCCCGCCGAGCGCTGCGACAGCGGCGCCGGCGTGCGCACCCGCAAGGAGTCGCGCAGCGGCGGCGTCAGCTCGGTCAGCAGCGTCTCGTCGGGGCGGCCCAGCAGCCAGCCCTGGGCGTAGCGGATCTCCAGGTCGCGCACCACGGCCAGGTCCTCGGCGGTCTCGATGCCTTCGGCGACGATGGTGGTGCCCAGGTACTGCGCCACCTTCAGGATGGCGCGCACCATGTTCTGCTTGCGGTCGTCGTGGCCGATGCCGTTGAAGAAGTAGCGGTCGATCTTGACCAGGTCGGGCTGCATCTCGGACCACAGTTGCAGGTTCGAGTTGCCCACGCCGTAGTCGTCCAGGGCGATGCGCATGCCGTATTCGCGCAGGCAGGCAAAGGCGCTGCCAAGCGCGGCCATGTGTTCGGACAGGGGGTCCTGCTCCGTCAGTTCCACGATGATGTTGGACGGGGCCAGGGTGCAATCCTTGAGCAGGCGCAGCGGCATCTCATCGCCCCACAAGGTCCAATAATGGATCAGGGCGGATCCCGACAGGTTCAGGAACAGCTTGCCCGGCGCCTCGTTCTGCTTGAAGCCCTGGGCGCCGGCGCGAAAACTGGCCAGTTCCAATTGCGGATGCAGGCCCTGGCGGCGGGCTTCGGCGAACAGGGCGTCCGGAAAGTGCAGGGCGGTGTCGACCGGCCCGCGGATCAGGCTTTCATGGCCGTAGATGCGGCTGTGGGACAGGTCGATGACGGGCTGGAAGCGCGGCCGCAGCAGGCGCTCGCGCAGGATGCCGGCCAGGCTGACGGACGCGGGCGCCGCGCCGCTGGCAGGAAGGGGCGCACCGGCCGCGGCCGGCCGTGGCAAAGCGTGAAGTGGGTTCATCGCCGGGGGCGTTCAGATACGATCAGTGACAAGATTAGTGATATTGACCACCGAATATTTCTGTGTTGTTGCGGTTACACGTAACAGGCCGTCTTCCATCTCGACGGCGCCCTATACAATTTGGCCCATGACATCCCCCAAAATTCCTGATTCCCTGCGCCGCGTCGTGCTGGCTTCCAACAATGCCGGCAAGCTGCGCGAGTTTTCCGCCTTGTTCGCGCCGCTCGGCATCGAACTGGTGCCGCAGGGCGAACTGGGCGTGCCCGAGGCCGAAGAGCCGCACGTCACCTTTGTCGAAAATGCGCTGACCAAGGCCCGCCACGCCAGCCGCCTGACGGGCCTGCCTGCGCTGGCCGATGATTCCGGGCTGTGCGTGGCCGCGCTGGATGGCGCCCCGGGCGTGTATTCCGCCCGCTACGCCAAGATGCACGGCGGCGAAAAATCCGATCAGGCCAACAACGCGCTGCTGGTGTCCCAACTGGCCTCGGCCACCGACCGCAGCGCCTGGTACGTGGCCGTGCTGGCGCTGGTGCGCAGCGAAAACGACCCGCGGCCCCTGATCGGCGAAGGCCTGTGGCACGGTGAAATCATCGACCAGGCCGAAGGCGCCAACGGCTTTGGCTACGATCCGCACTTTTACTTGCCCGACCTGGGGCTGACGGCTGCCTCCCTGGACCCCGAGGAAAAGAACGCCCTCAGCCACCGCGCCCGCGCCCTGCGCGAGCTGCTGGGCAAGCTGAACCAGGCTTGATGACGCCGGCGGCCCCGCGCCGCGTCCAGGAACACCGCATGTCCATCACCATACCCATCCGCTCTGAAATGGGCGCGGCTCGCCCGCGCCTGGTCACCCCCGCCGGCGCCACGCTGACCAGCCTGCCGCCGCTGTCGGTGTACGTGCACGTGCCCTGGTGCGTGCGCAAATGCCCGTATTGCGACTTCAATTCGCACCAGGCCCCCGGCGAAATCCCTGAACGCGCCTATCTGGATGCGCTGCGCAGCGACCTGGAACAGGCCCTGCCGTCGATCTGGGGCCGCCAGGTGGTGTCGGTGTTTATTGGCGGGGGCACGCCCAGCCTCTTGTCGGCCGCCGGCCTGGACGAGCTGCTGGCCATGCTGCGCGCCTGTCTGAACCTGTGGCCCGACGCCGAAATCACCATGGAAGCCAACCCCGGCACGGCCGAGGCCGACCGCTTCCGCGACTACGCGGCCAGTGGCGTGACCCGGTTTTCGCTGGGTATCCAGAGTTTCGACGACGCCCAGTTGAAGACGCTGGGCCGCATCCATGACTCGGCCCAGGCCCGCGCCGCGATCGACATGGCCCAGCGCGCCGCGCCGCGCGTCAACCTGGACATGATGTTCGCCTTGCCGGGGCAGACGCTGGCGGCCTGTGTGGCCGATCTGCGTCAGGCCATCGGCTTTGGCACGGAACACCTGTCGCTCTATCACCTGACGATGGAGCCCAATACGGTGTTCGCCAAGTTCCCGCCCGAGGATCTGCCCGATGACGACACCAGCGCGGCCATGCAGGACGCGGTCGAGGCCGAGCTGGCCGCGGCCGGCCTGGCCCGCTACGAGGTGTCGGCCTACGCCCGGCCCGGCGCGCGCAGCCGCCACAATATGAATTACTGGGAATTCGGCGATTATCTTGGCCTGGGGCCGGGCGCGCACGGCAAGCTGTCGTTCCACGACCGCATCGTGCGCGAGGCGCGACTGCGCAACCCCGATTCCTGGATGCAGGCCGCCGCCGCCCGCGACGGCAGCCACCTGTCGGAAAGCCGCCAGGTGGGCCCGGACGAATTGCCCTTCGAGTTCATGCTGAACGCCCTGCGCCTGAAGGACGGGGTAGCCAGCACGATGTTCAGCGAGCGCACCGGCCTGTCACTGGCCGCCATTGCGCACCAATTGGAGGCAGCCTCCAAGCGGGGCCTGCTGGACGCTGATCCGACGCGCCTGCGGGCCACGCCCCTGGGCTGGCGATTCCTGAACGACCTGCAGGAAATGTTCCTGTAATCGTCTGGCACCAAAATGGGGCATCTATGCCCCATACTTTGCACCATATTGGTGCTACATTTTCCTTTAACTCGCCAACGCCTCGGGCAATCCCGGGGGTAGAACCTGGCACGCTTATTGCTTCCCTCTTTTATGCCAGTCGAGAGCGGCACAGCCCTCGACCCTTTTATCTAATGGAGATGACATGGCAAGCCCGAAAGACGTCCTGAAACAGATCGCCGATAACGAAGTCAAATTCGTGGATTTCCGCTTTACCGATACGGTTGGCCGTGAGCACCACGTGTCCGTGCCCACCAGCGCGATCGATGAAGACAAGCTGGAAAGCGGGCAGGCCTTCGACGGTTCGTCGATTCCGGGCTGGAAGGGCATCGAAGCCTCCGACATGCTGCTCATCCCCGACCTGTCGACCGCCAACCTGGATCCGTTCCGCGAAGAGCCGACGCTGATCCTGTCGTGCGACGTGGTCGAACCGTCCGACCTGAAGGGCTATGACCGCGACCCGCGTTCGCTGGCCAAGCGCGCCGAAGCCTACCTGAAGGCCTCGGGCCTGGGCGACACCGCCTACTTCGGTCCGGAACCCGAATTCTTCGTGTTCGACGGCGTGACCTGGAACACCGACATGTCGGGCACCTTCGTCAAGATCAAGTCCGAAGAAGCCTCGTGGTCGACCGGCCTGGAATTCGAAGGCGGCAACACCGGCCATCGTCCCGCGGTCAAGGGCGGCTACTTCCCCGTGCCCCCGGTCGATTCGTTCCAGGACATGCGTTCGGAAATGTGCCTGCTGATGGAACAGATGGGCGTGCCGGTCGAAGTGCACCACCATGAAGTCGCCGGCGCCGGCCAGCTGGAAATCGGCACCAAGTTCAGCACCCTGGTGCAACGCGCCGACTGGACCCAGATCGTCAAGTACGTCGTGCACAACGTGGCCCACGCCTACGGCAAGACCGCCACGTTCATGCCCAAGCCCATCGTTGGCGACAACGGTTCGGGCATGCACGTCCACCAGTCCATCTGGAAGGACGGCCAGAACCTGTTCGCGGGCAACGGCTACGCCGGCCTGTCGGAATTCGCGCTGTACTACATCGGCGGCATCATCAAGCACGCCCGCGCCCTGAACGCCATCACCAACCCGGGTACCAACTCGTACAAGCGTCTGGTTCCGCACTACGAAGCCCCGGTCAAGCTGGCTTACTCGGCCCGCAACCGTTCGGCCTCGATCCGTATTCCGTACGTCGGCAACCCGAAGGGCCGCCGCGTCGAAGCGCGTTTCCCGGACCCCCTGGCCAACCCGTACCTGGCCTTCTCGGCCCTGATGATGGCCGGCCTGGACGGCGTGCAGAACAAGATTCACCCCGGCGACCCCGCCGACAAGAATCTGTACGACCTGCCGCCGGAAGAAGACGCCAAGATCCCGACCGTGTGCTCCTCGCTGGAGCAAGCGCTGGAAGCCCTGGACAGCGACCGCGAGTTCCTGACCCGTGGCGGCGTGTTCAGCAACGACATGCTCAACGCCTACATCGACCTGAAGATGGGCGATGTGAACCGTCTGCGCATGACCACGCACCCGGTCGAATTCGACATGTACTACAGCCTCTGATTTCGAGGCAGTCGCTGGGGGAGCGCGATGATGTAGGCAGCCAACCAGGGCCCACACCACGCGCACCGCCAGGTCGCTGACCGATGGCTTGCCCCGTCCGGCTTCGTGCCGGACGGGCAGGGCGCCGCCCTCGGGGCGCCGTCCGGGTCCGCGTTCCGATTTCCCCCTGTAGTCATTCGGGTACGTTGAAAAATGAATGTAGAAGCTCTCGATCTGCTTGCCACGTCCGTTTTCCTGGTCAACGAACGCGGGCACATCGAATACGCCAACGCGGCCGCCGAAGACCTGTTCGGCCGTTCACGCAAGCAACTGTGTGGCCACTCCGCCGCCACGCTGTTCGACAACCCAGAGAATATCCAATCGTCCATCGATCGCGCGGCGGCCGGCCGGTATGCCGACGTGCGCCAGTTGGCGTCGCTGCGCCGCGCCGCGGAATCGGTGGAAGTGGCCGTGACCACGGTGGGCCTGAGCGGCCAACGCTGGCCCGCCCTGATCGAAACCCGCGAGATCGAGCAGCGCGTGCTGGCCGACCGCAACCATCGCCTGGTCGACGAGATCGAGGCGCACCGCGAACTGCTGCGCAACCTGGCGCATGAAGTCAAGAATCCCCTGGGCGGCTTGCGCGGCGCCGCGCAACTGCTCGAAGCCGAGCTGCCCAGCGCGGCGCTGGCCGAGTACACCCAGGTGATCATTTCCGAAGCCGACCGCCTGCAGGCGCTGGTGGACCGCCTGAGCGGCCCGCAACGTGTGCCGCTCAATGCGCGGCCGGTGAATATCCATGAAATCTGCGAGCGCGTCTGCGCCCTGATCCAGGCCGAGTTCCGCAACGACGTCACGCTGGTGCGTGACTACGATGCGTCGATGCCCGACCTGAAAGGCGACGCCGCCCGCCTGATGCAGGCCGTGCTGAACGTGGCCCGCAACGCCGCCCAGGAACTGGTCGCGCGTCCCCAGGGGCCCGGCGTCGAACCCGGCGTCGTCACGCTGCGTACCCGCGTGGCGCGTCAAGTCATGCTGGCGCACCGCCAGCACCGGCTGGCGCTGGTGCTGTCCATCATCGACAACGGCCCCGGCGTGCCCGACCACATCCGCGACCGCATTTTCCATCCGCTGGTCACGGCACGTGCCGGCGGCACCGGACTGGGCCTGAGCCTGGCCCAGGACTTCGTGCAGCAGCACGGCGGCATCATCGAATTTGAATCCCGACCCGGGCGCACGGAGTTTCGCCTGGTCCTACCGATGGAGCCCGCACACTGATGAAACCCGTATGGATCGTCGACGACGACCAGGCCATCCGCTGGGTCCTCGAAAAGGCCCTGGCCCGCGCCGGAGTCCCCACCCGCAGTTTCTCCCAGGCCGCCGACGTGCTGGAGGCCCTGGCCCATGAAGCGCCCGTCGCCCTGGTGTCCGATATCCGGATGCCCGGCGGCAACGGTCTGGAGCTGCTGCGCCAGCTCAAGGAACGCCATCCGGGTCTGCCGGTCATCGTCATGACCGCCTTCGCCGACCTGGACAGCACCGTTTCCGCCTTTCAGGGCGGGGCCTTTGACTACCTGGCCAAACCCTTTGACGTCAACGAAGCCGTCGCGCTGATCCAGCGCGCCATGCAGGAATCGGCCCAGCCCGAAAGCCCCGACGGGCAGGGCGAGGCCCAGAACAACGAGCGCTGGATGATGACCCAATCGTCATCCACCGCCATGCAGGAAGTCTTTCGCGCCATCGGCCGGCTGGCCCAGTCCAAGGTCACCGTCCTGATCACCGGCGAATCCGGCACCGGCAAAGAGCTGGTCGCCCGCGCCTTGCACGGCCACGGCGTGCGCGCCAGCGGCCCCTTCGTGGCCCTGAACGCGGCCGCCATCCCGCGCGATCTGCTCGAAGCCGAACTCTTCGGCCACGAGCGCGGCGCCTTCACCGGCGCCAACACGCTGCGCCGCGGCCGGTTCGAGGAAGCCCATGGCGGTACCTTGTTCCTGGACGAAATCGGCGACATGCCGATCGAGCTCCAGACGCGCCTGTTGCGCGTGCTGGCAGAAGGCAGTTTCTACCGGGTCGGCGGCGCCCAGCCCGTGCGCGTCGACGTGCGTATCGTCGCCGCCACCCACCAGCCGCTGGAACAACGCGTGGAGCAAGGCCTGTTCCGCGAAGACCTGTTCCACCGCCTGAACGTCATCCGCCTGCGCCTGCCGCCGCTGCGCGAACGCGTCGAGGACATTCCCGCGCTGGCCAACCATTTCCTGTCGGCCAGCGCCCGGGCGCTGGGCGTGCCGGTCAAGCGCCTGACCCCCGAAGCGTTGGCCGTGCTGACCAAGTTCGATTTCCCCGGTAACGTCCGCCAACTGGAGAACTTCTGCCACTGGCTGACCGTGATGGCCCCCGGCCAAACCGTCGAGCGCGCCGACCTGCCGCCCGAAATCCGCGCCATGGAGCACCCGCCCGCCGTCAGCGCCACGCCCGCGCGTCTGGCCAGCCCCGGCGGCAGCATCTCCACCATTGGCACGGTGGTCCAGCACAGCGCGCCTCCCAGCGACGACGGCTCGCCCCGCAACTGGCAGGACTCGCTGCTGCGCGACGCCCAATACCGCCTGGAACGCGGCGAGCCCGCCGTCATGGCGACGCTGACCCGCCAGTTCGAGAAAATCCTGCTCCAGAGCGCCCTGGACGCCAGCCGCGGCCGCCGCGTGGAAGCTGCCTCCCGTCTGGGCATCGGCCGCAACACCATCACCCGCAAGCTGCGCGAACTGGGCATCGAAGACGAGTAATCCAGGTCCGCGCGCAACGCGCGGACCTGCTTGGCCTATCGCGAACGGACAGCGGCCCGGCGGCCCCTGCTTGCGCGCGACAGGGGGCAGCGGCATACGCAAGTCCCCGCGCCCGTCTCGTAAAGGCTGCCCGGGCCGCCAGGCGCGGCCGCCAAGCGCCCCGCCCAAGGCAGGCGCCGGGACACGCCCGATCATCGGCTCAAGCCCAGGAAAATCCCACCGCCAGCACCAACGCCACCACCGAGCCCACACCGACCACCACCCCGATAAGCTTGCGTTTCTCCAGCTCCGTCCAGAGCAACACCCCGGTCAAGCACAGCGCAATCAGCGCCCCCCCGACGGAATCGGACAACAGCACCCACCCCACGCCCACCCCGTTGGCGCGATGGAAGTTCTGCACTACGCCCCACCATCCCGCCACGCTGCGCCGCGCACTGGCCGTCCCGCTCGACGGCCAGAACTCCACCTGCACCTGATATCCCGGGGCCCGAAACAGCGCTTGCCATTTCTCGGGTTGACGCGCGGTCACGTCACCCCACTGCACGTCGTGCGCCGCTTCCTTGCGGATCCGCTCCACGGGCTTGTCCAGCTTCAACGCCTGTTGCAGCCATTGCCCCACCGCCGCATCCGTTCGCGCCAGCCCTGGCGGCGCCTGCAACTGCAGTGTTTCCACCACCGGCCCGGGCATATCGATCTTCAGTACCGCCCGGTGGTTCTGCAAAATGCCGCTGGCCCCGAACAACAGGCCCAGCAGCGCCCCCCACAGGCCCAGCCAGCCATGCGCCTTGCGCAGCGCTTTCAGATAAGCGCCGCGCCGGGTGGGCGGCCGCGGACGGGTGACGGCAGGCGCGCCTGCGGCTGGCGGCAAGGATCTGCTCATGGCCGCGGCTCCCGAAAGCGCAGCGTTGTCACCGTGAAACTGGCGGCGCTGAAATATCTTGCGGCCTCGCTGCCGTCGGCCGGATAGACTTCGGTATCGTCCATGCTGGGCAGGTAGGCAATGCCGCGCGCGGCGTCGTACGCCATGTTGTGGGCCCAGGGGCGGGTGCCGATGGAAGCCAGGCGGTGCAAGGCGTCAGGCTGGCGGGTGTCGTAGATCGACAGCCGGGCGTCGGCGCCGCTGGGCGCGAGCAGCCAGCCACGGCGGTCGTCGTAGGCCAGCGCGTTGATGTCGCGGCCGGCGGCGGCGCTGGCCAATAGCGCGCCAGTGTCTGCGTCCAGGCTCAGCACGCGCGGCGCCGGGCCGCGGCAGGCCACGAACAGGCGCTTGCCGGCAGGATCGGCGGCCAGCGCGCTGGGGCGCGGGCATTGCGGCGGTTCCCAGACGTGACGCAGAGCCATGCGGCGCAGGTCGATGACGGCGATGCGGCTTTCATCGCGCATCGGCACGGCCATCAACCCTGGCGCCAGCAGTGCGGGGGCATCGAGTTTGGCGGCGGGCAGGTCCAGGCTGGCGCGCACGCAGTCGCAGGCCGGATCCAGCCGGTACACCCGCGACACCGCGCCGCGGCGGCCGCTGGTCAGTAGCACCTGGCCGCTGGCGGGATCGAACAGCGCGTTGTTCAGATTGCCGCTGTCCACGGGCAGGCGTTTGAGCACCTGTCTGTCGGAGGCGCGGATCACGATGACGCTGCCGTCCATGGCCGCGACGTACAGCCGGTCCGCGCCGGGCACGGCCACGGCCGCATTGGCGCCTGCGGTGCCGGGGATGTCGGCCAGGACCTCGCGGCGGGCCGTGTCCCAGACGGTCAGGCCGTTCTCGCGGCGAGACAGCAGCAATTGCCGGCCGTCCTGCGCCAGCGCGGCAAAGCCCCAGCTGTGGCCGCTGCCGGGCAGCACCGTGGCGCTGCGCTGAGCGACGATGGGATCGGCGCCGGCATGCGCCGGCGCGGTCAGGACGGCAAGGGCCGCGGCCATCAGCCCGGATGCCGCCCATGTCATGAGTCTGGCGGTCAGCGGGGCGGCAGCCTCTCGTTGTGGCGCCATGTTCAGAACTCCATCCGGGTCGACAGCACGAACTGGCGCGCGTCGCCCATCGAAATGAAGTACTGGTTGGCGCTGGACGTGTAGTAGGTGCGGTCGAACAGGTTGTTCACGTTCAACTGGAACTGCACGTTGCGGCCGGCCACGCGGGTGTCGTAGGTGGCGAAGGCGTTGACCACCGTGTAGGCCGGCAACACGAAGGAATTGGCCGAATCGCCCGGGCGGGTGCCGACGTAGCGGGCGGCGGTGCCCAGGCGCAGGCGGCCTTCGCCGATCTGGCCGGCGTTGTACACCAGCGCCAGCGACCCGGTGTGCCGGGCCACGTTCCACAGGCGGTTGCCCTGGTAGAGCGGATCATCGGTCGTGCGGGCGTCCAGGTACGCATAGCTGGCCATGAAGTCCCAGCGCGCCGACAGCGCACCGCTCACGTCCAGCTCGATGCCGCGCGAACGCGCCGCGCCGCTGGTGCGCCAGTCGGTCAGCTTGGTGGCGTCGTTGTATTGCGATACCAGCACGTTGCGCTTGCGGATGTCGAACAGGGCCAGCGTGCCGGTGGTCTGGCCCGGCATGTCCCATTTCAGGCCCACTTCCCACGACTTGGCCTGCTCGGGCGCGACGCCCGAATCGATCACGGTGCCGCTGGTCAGCGGGGCGATGGTGGAGGTGGGCTTGAGCGACTCGGTGTAGCTGCCGTACAGCGATACTTCCGGCGTCCATTTGTAGACCAGGCCGGCGCGCGGCAGCCATTTGCCGCCTTCGATATCGGTATTGGTCTTGAACGGGCGGCCGCGCCCGGCGAGCTGTTCATAGTGCTGGTAGCGCAGGCCGCCGACCAGGATCCAGCGTTCGGTGAGATGCAGCGAGTCCTGCAGGAAGAACGAGGTGGCGCGCAGCTTGTCGGTCTGGTCGCTGTCGCTGGCGACCACGGTGTTGCCCGGATCTTGCTGGTCGTAGACCGGATTGACGTAACTGAAAGGCTTGGAAAGAGTCTGCCGGATCAGGTCGGACCGGAAGATCTTGCGGCGCTCGTAGTCGGCGCCGATCTGCACGTCATTGCGCAGCCCGCCCAGGTCGAGGCGGCCGTCGACGTAGCCGATCACGTAGTGGTCGGTGGACAAGGCGCCGCGGGTGCCGTCGTTGCTGCGCTTGAGCGTGCCGGCCACCGGGTCGATACTGGTCACGCGGACCTGGTTGGCGTCGTAGCGTTCCTGGTTCCAGCTATAGCCCAGATGGGCTTTCCAGTTGTCGGTGACGCGCTGGTCCACGGTGATCTGCGCCAGCTCGGTGCTGCCCCACATGTTGTTGTAGGGCTCGTCCAGGCGGCGGCGCGACGGGATGTCCAGCGGTTTGCCTGTGGTGGGGTCCAGCGAGGTGCCGCGGTCGAACGGGTACATATAGTCGCGATGCTCGTAGGACGCCACGATCTGGGTGTCTTCGCCGTACCAGGCCAGTGACGGCGCCACCAGGGTGTCGCGGCGGCGGCCGAAGTCGCGCCAGTAGTCTTCGTTGACGGTGTCCACCACCAGGCGGTAGGCCAGTCGCGAATCGCCGATCGGGCCGGTGCTGTCCAGCGTGGCCCCGGCGCCGTCGCGGCCATGGGCATAGGTGGAGCCGGTCAGGGTGATGGCGTGATAGGGCGTCAGCGAAGGCCGCTTGCTGACGATGTTGATGACGCCGCCGGGGTCCATGATGCCGTACAGCAGCGAAGCCGGGCCCTTGAGCACCTCGACGGAATCGGCGGCTGCGTTCAGGCCGCGGCCCTGTACCAGCGGCATGCCGTTATGCATGATCGAGCCATCGCGGTTGGCGCCGAAGCCGCGCTTCATCAGCGTGTCCTGG
>NZ_JAELTJ010001161.1 GCF_016428805.1 Achromobacter sp. ASV32 | reverse complement strand
CCCCCCCCCCCCCCCCCCCCCCCCCCCCCCCCCCCCCCCCCCCCCCCCCCCCCCCCCCCCCCCCCCCCCCCCCCCCCCCCCCCCCCCCCCCCCCCCCCCCCCCCCCCCCCCCCCCCCCCCTTTTTACTCCCCCGCCCCCCCCCGACACCTACACAACCGCATCGTCGTCGGCAGCGTCAGATGTGTATAAGAGACAGGCCCACAGGACGGCGGCGCGCTGGGTGGGCATGACGCCGTTGCCGGACCGCACAAACAGCGGGTCCTGCAGTCCGTCGCGCAGGCGGGCCAGAGCATTGCTGACGGCGGGCTGGGTCATGAACAGC
>NZ_JAELTJ010001160.1 GCF_016428805.1 Achromobacter sp. ASV32 | reverse complement strand
CCCCCCCCCCCCCCCCCCCCCCCCCCCCCCCCCCCCCCCCCCCCCCCCCCCCCCCCCCCCCCCCCCCCCCCCCCCCCCCCCCCCCCCCCCCCCCCCCCCCCCCCCCCCCCCCCCCCCCCTTTTTAATCACCCGCCCACCACCGAGATCTACACAACCGCATCGTCGTCGGCAGCGTCAGATGTGTATAAGAGACAGCACCAAGGCTGCGCTGCTGGGCCTGACGCGCCATTGGGCGGCGGAACTGGGTGAATATGACGTCACCGTCAACGGCCTGGCCCCGGGGCGCATCAGCACGCCGCTGCTCAAGAGCGTGCCCAAGGAA
>NZ_JAELTJ010001159.1 GCF_016428805.1 Achromobacter sp. ASV32 | reverse complement strand
CCCCCCCCCCCCCCCCCCCCCCCCCCCCCCCCCCCCCCCCCCCCCCCCCCCCCCCCCCCCCCCCCCCCCCCCCCCCCCCCCCCCCCCCCCCCCCCCCCCCCCCCCCCCCCCCCCCCCCCCCCTCTCCACCCCCCCCCCCCCCCCCCACACCAACACAACCGCATCGTCGTCGGCAGCGTCAGATGTGTATAAGAGACAGGAACTGGCGGCATTCAGGCGCCGTGATGTGGCGGTAGGTGCCCAGCACGATGTTGTTCGCGGCCAGCGAGTCGGCCGTGACGAAGAAACCCAGGTTGCGCTTGACGATGCGGCGCTCGTCCTCG
>NZ_JAELTJ010001158.1 GCF_016428805.1 Achromobacter sp. ASV32 | reverse complement strand
CCCCCCCCCCCCCCCCCCCCCCCCCCCCCCCCCCCCCCCCCCCCCCCCCCCCCCCCCCCCCCCCCCCCCCCCCCCCCCCCCCCCCCCCCCCCCCCCCCCCCCCCCCCCCCCCCCCCCCCCTTTTTAACCCCCCCCCCCCCCCCCACAACACCACAACCGCATCGTCGTCGGCAGCGTCAGATGTGTATAAGAGACAGGTCTGGGCCGGATAGGCCATGCAGACCCGTACCGGCAGCTTGGGCGTGAATGGACGGATCGCCAGCTGCTGTGAGAACACGTCCGCGATATACGGATTGACGATACCCAGGCCGGTGCCGGCGGCAG
>NZ_JAELTJ010001157.1 GCF_016428805.1 Achromobacter sp. ASV32 | reverse complement strand
CCCCCCCCCCCCCCCCCCCCCCCCCCCCCCCCCCCCCCCCCCCCCCCCCCCCCCCCCCCCCCCCCCCCCCCCCCCCCCCCCCCCCCCCCCCCCCCCCCCCCCCCCCCCCCCCCCCCCCCCCTTTCACCCCCCCCCCCCCCCCCCCCACCCACACAACCGCATCGTCGTCGGCAGCGTCAGATGTGTATAAGAGACAGGATCAGCGCCGCGCCGTCGCGCGCCAGGCCCACGGCGGCGTCAATGAAAGGTTGCAGGAAGGCGGGGTCGGCCTCCTGCACGATCTTGCGCGGCGACGCACCCTGCACGGTGACAAAGCGCACCGGA
>NZ_JAELTJ010000124.1 GCF_016428805.1 Achromobacter sp. ASV32 | reverse complement strand
GGAAAGCGGCATGACGATGCTGTGCGTGACCCACGAAATGGGCTTTGCGCGCAAGGTCGCCAACCGCGTCATCTTCATGGACCGCGGCGAAATCATCGAGCAGAACAGCCCGGACGAGTTCTTCGACCATCCGCAGAACGAGCGCACCAAGCTGTTCCTGAGCCAGATCCTGCATTGATCTGCATGCCCGCCCTGAAGGCGTGGCCCAGGTCATCGCCCGGTTCACATGCCGCCGGCCCGATTGAGTGGTAAATTGGCGCCCCTTTTCCGGGGCGTCCCCCCTCGATCCAGACCTGAGCGACACAACAGGGCCATCTGCAAGATGAAAACAAGAACGCTGTTCATCACCACGCTGGGATTGCTGGCGGCGAGCCACGCCGCGCCCTCCTTGGCGGAAAACCTCAACGGCAAGAATCTCTTCCAGCAGCGCTGCGCCATGTGTCACGGCGCGGACATCAAGGGAACCGGCCCCTTGGCCAGGAAAAGCAATCCGCCCACGCCTGACCTGACCACTTCCGCCTTCAAGAAACGGCTGATCGACTATCCCGGCGTGATCGTGTCGTCGGTCATCCTGCGCCCCAACGGCGACTTGATCCCCCGGACCCTGCGCGAGAACAACGTGAAGGTCCCGCCGCACGCCTGGACGGTGAAGGACTTTCGCGACTTGAACGAATATATGACGGGCGTGATCACAAAGAGCCGCTGATCCGGGTACGCAAGCCACCGGCGGCCGCATGGCCAGGTTTACCGCGACGCTGTCGTCCAATGTCGACAGGCACCGGTACACTGCGTCTCGTGAACCTCTCCCGGAGCGTCGGACCGCCATGGAAATCACCCCTGTCGACTACCGCGAAAAGTATGCCTTCCAACCCGTCGATACGCTCAGCCACCGCCGGCTGTCGGGGACCGTCTCGCTGCGCGACGTCCTGGCCTGCCTGGAAGAATTGCGGCTGAAAGACAGCGATCACCGCTATTTCTGCACGCTCGACGACATCAACCAGTGTTGCTACACCAGCGGCCACGCCGGCAACGACGACCGTCTGGAGGTGGACTACGGCGATACCGACTTCGACGACCCGGAATCGGTGCATGCTTTCGAGGTGCGCCGGGCCGCCCACGTCGCCGCGCAGCTGCAAGACCCGGCCCTGCGCCAGTCGTGGGAGGACGTGTGCGGCACGCTGGCGACCAGCCAGGAGGACATCGACGTCCTGGTCGAGACCAACCGTGATCCGGACCGGGTGCTCGACACGGTGGTCTACATCCAGCGCCTGGCGGTACCGCGCGACGACCTGGCGATCGCCGGCCTGCCGAACGGCTACTTCTCCTGCGACTGGGATGTGTTCCAGAACCATGCGGTGATCCGGCGGATGCACGAGCGGCATGGCTACCGCTTCCTGGGGCTTGGCGCATCGTGGCTCGGCTTTGTGCGCGACGCGCCGCCGGACGCAGCCGCCGCCAAGGCGTTGGTGACCGACCTGGCGGACCTGTATGGTTGCGCGGACGACGCCCACCAGGCCTCGTGGCGCCAACTTGCCGAGGCCGCGGCGGGCGGCAAGGTGCTGCTGCTGGGCTATACCGAGAATTTCGCGGAGTGAGCCGCGCCCAGCGTCACCCGGAACACACTGCCCTGCCCCGGCGCGGATTGCAGTGACACCTTCCAGCCCTGGTGCTCGCAGATGCGCTGCACCAGCGACAGGCCCAACCCCAGGTTGCCGTTGTCCGGCTGCGAGCCGCGCACAAAGGGGCTGAATATCGCTTCCTGGCGCTCGGCGGGAATCCCCGGGCCATCGTCCGCCACCTGCAAATAGCCGCTGCCGGCCTGGACGCTGACGTGCGCGCCCGGCCCTGCGTATTGCAGGGAATTGCGGATCAGGTTGGACAACACCGCGCGCAGCAACGGCGCGGGAAAGCGCGCCGCTGCCCCGGCATCCTGGCTTGCGCCCGCATCGTCCGCTTCCAGCGTCAACATCATCCCCCGCCGCTGCGCGACCCCGTGCCAGGCCGAGACCTGCTCGCGCGCCGCGTCAAGCGCGCTTTCCCGGGCGAACTGTCCGCCCGCGTCGCGGCCGCGCGCCAGCATCAGGTAAGTGTCCAGCCGCGCGCCCATGTCGGCTGCCGCCGCCGCGATTCGCCGCACCCGCGCCGTGCCCGCTTCATCCAGCCCCGGCTCGTCCAGCAGCAATTCACACGAGCTGGAAATCACCATCAGCGGCGTGCGCAATTCATGCCCGACATCCGCCGTGAACAGCTGTTCGCGCCGCAGCGCCTGTTCCAGCTGGTTGTAGGTGGCATCGAACGCCGCGGCCAGCCGGCCGATCTCGTCGGGCGCGTAGTCTTCGGCCAGGCGGGTCTGCGGCGGCTGCGCGCCGCGGGCGGTGACCTGCGCGGCCAGCCGGCCCAGGGGCCGCAGCATGCGGCGCGTGGCCAGGGTGCCCAGCACGAAGGCCAGCGCCAGGCTGGCGGCCAGGCCCGTCACCGTCGTCCAGTGCGATGCCGCCTGGCTGCGTTCGTATTCCGTGTAGTCGCGCAGCAGGATGTAGCGCTGGCCGCCCTTGTCGTCGACCATGGCGTGCCAGATGCGACCCTGGCGTTCGATCTTGTGAAATCCCGGGCCCAGCCGCCGCAACCAGTCCGGAAAGACGGTGCCGCCAGGTTCGCCATGGAAGAAGCGGTCGGGCCGGCCCGGGTCGATGCCGGCCAGGAAGTCGCCGCGCACCCGTTCCACCGCCATGCCCATGTCGATGCGCTGCAGATGCGCTTCCAGCTGGTTCACGCTCCAGACCGACACCCACGTGAGCAGGCCGCCGACCAGCATGGCCAGCAGCACGTAGGTCAGCAGCAGGCGCCGCGCCAGGCCGGGCCGCGCGCTACGCATCGGGCGCGGCCCGCAACTGGTAGCCGATGCCGTGCACGGTGACCAGCAAGGGCGCCGCGAAAGGCTTGTCGATCACCTGGCGGATCTGATGGATGTGCGTGCGCAGGCTGTCGCTGTCGGGCGGCGAATCGCGCCACAAGGCCTCTTCCAGGCGGCTTCGATGCACCACGGCCGGGCTGGCGCGCATCAGCAGCATCAACAGCTGCAAGGGCGATGGCGGCAGTCGCAGGGCCCGGCCGGCGCGGGCCAGCGCCAAGGTACGGGTGTCCAGCGTCAGGTCGCCCACGTGCAGCATGCGCGACGCGCCGGCGCCGCTGGCCCGGTGCAGCAAGGCCTTGGCCCGGGCGGCCAGCTCGGCCAGGGCGAAGGGCTTGACCAGGTAGTCGTCGGCGCCCGCGTCAAAGCCGGCCAGCCGGTTGTCCAGGGTGTCGCGCGCCGTGACCATGATGACGGGGGTATCGCAGGCCGCCTCGTCGCGCAGGCGGCGGCACAGGTCGTAGCCGTCCAGCCGCGGCAGCATCAGGTCCAGCACGATCAGGTCAAAGCCGCCCTCGGCCGCCATGGCGTAGCCGCGCAGGCCGTCTTCGGCGCAGTCCACGATGTAGCCGCGGCGCGTGAGGTGGTGCGTGATGTTGGCCAGGATGTCGGGGTCGTCTTCGATGACAAGAACGCGCATGTCGGGCAAGGCTGGAAATGGAAATCAATCTCATATTGTAAGCGGCGCGCCTGCCCGGCCGCTCGCCCGGCGTCTGAGTGCGGCCTTGCCGCCACAGCCCGGGCGCGTCTTAACGATTTCTTGAGACGGGGTGGCGGAGACTGCACGGCGATAAGAATGGTTCGCGTTCCCCGCACGCCGCGAAACGTGTCGTGCTCACAGGATTTCTCCATGCGTTTGAAAGCGATGCTCCCCCTCGTACTGGCCAGCGCCGCCCTGCTCTGCGCCGCGCCTGGCGCCCAGGCCCGCCAGGTGACCGATCTGGCCGGCCGCACGGTCACCGTGCCCGATCATCCGCAGCGCGTGCTGCTGGGCGAAGGCCGGTTCGTGTTCGCAATGGCACTGCTGGACCGCGCCGACCCCGTCGCCCGCGTCGTGGGCTGGCAGGGCGAACTCAAGCAGCAGGACCCCTACTCGTGGCAGCAACTGGTCAAGCGCTTTCCCAAGGCCGGCGAGGTGCCGCTGATCGGCACGACCTCGGAGGCCAGCGTCAGCCCCGAGAAGATCGTGTCGCTCAAGCCCGACGTGGCGGTGTTCAGCCTGAGCGGCCATGGGCCGGGCCGCAACAACCCCATGATCGCGTCATTGCAGCAAGCGGGTATCCCCGTCGTGTTCATCGATTTCCGCCAGCATCCGGTGCAGAACACCGTGCCCAGCCTGCGTATCCTGGGCCAGGCGCTGGACCGCCGGGACGAGGCCGAGCGCTACATCACGTTCTATGAAGCGCACATGGCGCGGGTGCGCCAGATCGTGCAGCCGGTGCCGCAGGCCGAACGGCCGCGCGTGTTCGTGGAAATGCTGGCGGGCGTGTGGCCGGCGTGCTGCCATAGCACCGGCAACGGCAGCTTTGGTGATTTGCTGGACGCGGCCGGCGGCGTGAACGTGGCGGCGCCCGTGCTGCCGGGCGCGATCGGCGACGTCAGCATGGAATTCCTGCTGCAGGCGCAACCCCAGGTATACATTGCCACCGGCAGCCGTTCGGAACCCGGCCGCGCAGGCCTGCTCGCGGGCCCCGGCGCCGCGGCGGACGTGTCCGCCGCCAGCCTGTCCACGCTGCTGGCGCGCGATGGCATCCGCGACCTGAACGCGGTCAAGCAGCGCCGCGCCTTCGGCATCTGGCACGCGTTCTACAACTCGCCCTACAACGTGGTGGCGGTGGAAGCGATGGCCAAGTGGCTGTACCCGGAACGCGCCGCTGCGCTGGATCCGCGCGCCACGCTGGACGCGCTGTACCGCGACTTCCTGGACGTGGACGGCGCCGGCACGTACTGGACCGCGCCGGCGGGCCGCTGAGCACGGCCACGCATCCATCATGTCGCTCTCCCCCATTGCCGCGGTGGCCCCCGCCACCACCCCGCCCATGGACGCCATCGCGCAGCATCGCCGCACGCAGAAGCGGCGCCTGGCGCTGGCCCTGGCCCTGACGCTGGCCATTGCCGCCAGCCTGCTGGCCGACATCGCCACCGGCCCCGCGGGCCTGGCGCCGGCCGAGCTCTTGCGCACGCTGCTGCACCCCGATGCGGCCGATGCCGGCGCGCGCGTCATCGTCTGGCAGTTCCGCCTGCCCTATGCGCTGATGGCGTTGCTGGTGGGCGTGGCGCTGGGCCTGGGCGGCGCCGAAATGCAAACCATGCTGGACAACCCGCTGGCCAGTCCCTATACGCTGGGCGTGTCGGCGGCGGCGGCGTTTGGCGCGTCGCTGGCGATCACGCTCGACTGGCATCTGCCCACCCTGCCGCCCGGCATGGTCGTATCGCTGTCGGCATTTGCCAGCACGCTGGTGTCGGTGCTGATCCTGGAACGCGTGGCGCGCTGGCGCGGCGGTTCGACGCTGGGCGTGGTGCTGTTCGGCATCGCACTGGTGTATTCGTTCCAGGCGCTGGTGATGCTGCTGCAGTTCGTGGCCAGCGAAGAGGCCCTGCAAGGCATCGTGTTCTGGACCATGGGCAGCCTGGCGCGTGCCACCTGGACGACCGTGGGCGTGATGGCCGCGGCGCTGGCGCTGGCCCTGCCGTTCTCGATGCGCGATACCTGGAAGCTGACCGCCATGCGGTTGGGCGAAGAACGCGCGGCCAGCTTCGGCATCGACGTCAAGCGCCTGCGGCTGGTGAGCCTGTTGCGCGTCAGCGCGCTGGCGGCGCTGGCCGTGTCGTTCGTGGGCACCATCGGCTTCGTTGGCCTGGTGGCGCCGCACATCGCCCGCCTGTTGCTGGGCGAAGACCACCGCTACTACCTGCCCGGCAGCGCGCTGGCCGGCGCGCTGATCCTGTCGCTGGCGTCGGTCGCGTCCAAAACCGTGCTGCCCGGCGCGCTGATTCCGGTGGGCATCGTGACGTCCCTGGTCGGCATTCCCTTTTTCCTCACCATCGTCATCCGCGCCTTGAGGCGCGCCTGACCTTTCTGTTGACTCCCGGAGACCCTTACCCATGCAACATCGCTACACGCTGGCCCTGGCTGCCCTGCTCACCTCCGGCGCCGTCCATGCCGCCGAACCCGCCGTCGCGGCCCCCGCCGCCTGCGCCATCGACGTCCAAGGCCAGCCCGGCAAGAAGTTCGAGCCCAACCACATCGTGGTGCCGTCAACCTGCAAGGATTTCACGGTGCGCCTGATCCACACCGGCAAGAACAGCAAGGAAAAGGCCGGCCACAACTGGGTGCTGACCAGGACCGAGGACATCGACGCGGTCATGGTGGACGGCATCAAGGCGGGCGTGGCGCACGAGTTCGTGGCACCGGGCGATGCGCGCGTCCTGGCCAGGACGCCGATGCTGGGCGGCGGCGAGACCGCCACGGTGACCTTCCCCGTCAGCCGCCTGGCGGCCGGCCAGTCGTACACCTTCTATTGCTCGTTTCCGGCGCACGCCCAGCACATGCGCGGCACGCTGACGCTGCAGCCCTGAGCGCCATGGGTATGCGGGATATCGCCACGCCCACCCCGGCGACCCGGCACGGCGCCATGCTGGAAATCCACGGGCTGACGGCGGGCTACGGCAGCCGCCCGGTGCTGCGCAATCTGCACGCGAAGGCCCTGCCGGGCGCCACGCTGACGGCCCTGCTGGGGCCCAATGGCAGCGGCAAATCCACCCTGCTCAAGACCCTGGCGGGCCTGAACCCGCTGCAAGGCGGCACGCTGCGGCTGGACGGCACGGACATTGCGCACCTGCCGCCCGCGCAGCGCGCCGAGCACGCCATGTACATGCCCCAGGCCCTGCCCAAGGGCGTGCACATGACCGTGCTGGAATCCGTGCTGGTGGCGGCCCGCTCGGGCCGTCAGGGCCAGACGGGCGCCGCGCGGATGAACGAGGCCATGCGCGTCTTGACAGCGCTGGGCATCGGCGCGCTGGCCAGCCGCTATCTCGACGAGCTGTCGGGCGGCCAGAAGCAACTGGCCTCGCTGGCGCAGGCGCTGGTCCGCCGGCCGCGCCTGTTGCTGCTGGACGAACCGTTGTCCGCGCTGGACCTGAACTACCAGTTCCACGTCATGGATGTGCTGCGGCGGCAAACCGCCCTGCACGGGCTGATCACCGTAGTGGTGCTGCACGACCTGAACATCGCCCTGCGCCACGCCGACCACGCGCTGCTGCTGCATGGCGGCGCGCTGCTGGCCGAAGGCCCGCCGCGGGAGGTCGTCACGCCCGCCACGCTGCGGCGCGCCTATGGCGTGCAAGCACGGGTCGAACGCTGCCCGCAAGGCCAGCCGCAGGTGCACGTGGACGGGCTGGCCTGAACGCGGGCCGGGCCAATAGGATCGACCGGGTCGAATGATCCAGGCGTGATGGCCTTGACCCGAGGACCCGGCCGGCTCCCGCCACCGCCCGGTATATATTCAAGGCTCCGATGACCGCCGCCACGCAAAAGGAACACCTGACGATGAGAGCCCGCCCCGCGCTGACCCTGATCCTTTCCCTGCTGGGCGCCTCGGCCGCCGCGGACACCCTGTACAGCCGCGATGGCCTGGTGGTCGAGGTCAGCGCGGGCAGCCGGCAGGACTGGAACACTGGCCAGCGCCAGCAGACCCGCGCCACCGCCATCACGTTCCAGGGCAAAGCGCTTTGCGGTAACGACGTCACCGATCTGCTGTACCCCGACGGCAACGGGCCGCCGCGACGCGCCTTCTATTGCCCCAACGGCGCGATGGCGCTCGACGGCGGCGGCGTGCTGGCGTTCTTCACCAGCGGCAGCGCCGATACCGTGCTGGCGCATTTGCAGGTGGTCAACGGCGCGCTGCGCGCGCAGCGCGTGGACGTCTCGAAAGACCCCGGCCGCAACCAGGTCCAGGTCACCCGCTTTCTGGACGCGCGCCTGCCCGGCTGGACCCGCATCGAAACCGCGTGGAACGAAACTGTGCTGATCCGCCACGCGCCCCTGCAGGCCCACAACCTGGGCCAAGGCCGGCTGCTGGACATCGACGGCGACGTGGCCTACCTTGCGGTGCCGGCCGGGTCCAAGGTCATCGAGATCGAACCGACCAAGCGCGTCAAGGACGCGTATGGCTATATGCAGATCGTGCCTGCCGTAACCCAGTTCGTGCCCACGCCCGCGGCGTTGCGCGCGGTGCGCCTGGCCGATGGCCGCGAGCTGGCGCGCTGGGACGCCCAGGACACCTGCCAGCAATTGCCGGCCATGCAGTTCGACCCCGGCAGCTCGGGCGCCGGCGGCAAGATCGACCTGCCCTACGAAGACCTGCCCGCCTGGCGCGCCAAGACCCTGCAATTCACGCCGGGGCCGCCGGGCAAGGCATCGCTGCGGCTCAAACCGGGCGTGCAATTGCCGCGCAAACCCCGCTGCACGCCGGCCTGAAACGCCGGTCCGCCCAGGACGGCCGCGCGTCCCGGGGCCCCCCCTGCCAGCCGATGTCGCCGCCCGATTACCGGCCTGTGCGAGGCGCCTTCTAGTGTGAACAGGCCCTAGACCAGGAATTGCCGGTAGGCGTCATTCGCCGTCTCTTCCCAATGCGCATAACCCAGTTGCACCAGAAACTTGTCCAGCGCCGCGTCATCGGCCAGCGGCGCCTGGATGCCCACCAGCACCGAGCTGAAGTCCGCCCCTTGCGCGCGGTAATGGAACAGGCTGATGTTCCAGTTGGGCGCCATGGCCGACAGGAACGTCATCAGCGCGCCGGGGCGCTCGGGAAATTCGAAGCGGAACAGCCGCTCGCCGCCCGCCAGGGGCGAACGTCCGCCGACCATGTAGCGGATGTGCTGCTTGGACACCTCGTTGTGGCTCAGGTCGCTGACCGCGAAGCCCTGCTCGGTCAGCGCCTGCATGATCTCGGCCGCTTCGCCGCGGCGGCCGATCTGCACGCTGACGAAGATGCGGGCGGTGCGCGCATCGGCGATGCGGTAATTGAATTCGGTCACGCTGCGCTGGCCGATTACGCCGCAGAAGCGGCGAAAGCTGCCGCGTTCCTCGGGCACGGTCACCGCGAACACGGCTTCGCGCGCCTCGCCGACCTCGGCGCGGTCCGCCACGAAACGCAGCCGGTCGAAATTCATGTTGGCGCCTGATGTGATCGCCACCAGCCCCTGCCCTTGCGCGCCTTCGCGTTCCACATATTGCTTGAGCCCCGCCACCGCCAGCGCGCCGGCCGGCTCCAGCACACTGCGCGTGTCCAGGAACACGTCCTTGATGGCCGCGCAGACCGCATCGGTATCCACCAGCAACACCTCGTCCAGGAATTCGCGGCACAGGCGGAAGGTTTCCTCGCCCACCAGTTTGACCGCGGTGCCGTCCGAGAACAGCCCTACCTCGGCCAGATTGACCCGCTCGCCGGCCTGGATGGACTGCGCCATGGCGCAGGAATCGGCAATCTGCACGCCGATCACCTTGACCCGCGGCGCCACTGCCTTCAGGTATACCGACACGCCCGCCGCCAGGCTGCCCCCGCCGATGGGCACGAACACCGCGTCCAGGCCGCCGGGGTGCTGGCGCAGGATTTCCATGCCCACGGTGCCCTGGCCAGCGATCACGTAGGGGTCGTCGAAGGCGGGAATGAAGGTCAGGTTCTGCTCGGCCGCCAGCGTCTGCGCATGGGCGTAGGCATCGCTGTACGAATCGCCCGCCAGCACCACTTGCACGGTCGGGCCGCCGTGGGCGCGCACGGCGTCCACCTTGACCTGGGGCGCGGTCTGCGGCACCACGATAGTGGCGCGCACGCCCAGTTTCGCGGCCGAAATCGCCACGCCCTGGGCGTGGTTGCCGGCCGACGCCGTAATGACGCCCCGGTCCAGCGCTGCCTGTGGCGTGTTGCGCATCTTGTTGTAGGCGCCGCGCACCTTGAAGGAAAACACGGGCTGGTTGTCTTCGCGCTTGAAGTGCACGCGGTTGCCCAGGCGCCGAGACAGGCCCAGCGCCGGGTCCAGCTCGGTCTCGCGGGCGATGTCGTAGACCCTCGCGGTCAGGATCTGGCGCAGGTATTGCATGGGCGCGGCGTGGCCCTGGGCGAAAGTGTCGGCGTCGGTGTCGTTGGCGGCTTGCGGTTGTTGCATGGCGGATCTCTGCGGCGTGGGAAGCAAGGCGCCCGGCAGAGGCGGCAACAAAAAACCCGCCTCGTGGGGCGGGTTCGTTTGACTGACTACGGTCGTGCGCTAACCCACCATTCTCGGAATGATGGTAATAATCAGCGAAATGCGGACGGCGCGGGAAGTCATAGGCGGCAAGATTGCGCCAAGCCCGCCGATTTGTCAAATCCGCCACTTTGAGAATTGTCTAATGGTCCGCGGCCACGCATCGCCACATACTCCAGCCTCTTATGGCGAGGGTTCCGAAAATGCGTCAACCGATGTCAGGCCTTCATGTGCACGTCCATGCACAAACCATCGTGCAAGCCGCCGTCCTGGCGCGATCCATCGCAGACCAGGCACAGGTGGCGCTCTACGTGGAAACCGAAGCGCAACTGCGCGCGGGCTTTTCATTGCACGGCTGGCACTACCTGCTGGTGCAAGGCTGCGCCGAATGGTTGGACAGGCTGTTCACCGTACCGAGCAGCCCCTACCTGTCGGGGGTGATCGCCCTGCTGGAGCCCGGCGCGGGCACGCCGGCGTGGCCGGACTCGCGGTTTGCCGGCATCGATGCCTGCCTGCCGTCCTCGGCCTCGCCCGACGACATCATGGCCGTCCTCCAGGCGCTGACGCTCAGTCCGATAACGGATTGACGGGAGTCAAGCGGCATTTACAGGGGCAACCCGCAGCCGCATCGGATTGGCGCGGGTACGCGGCGGCGGCTGAAACAGCGGCGCCCTGCTTTGCGGCTCAAGCACCACCGCATCGCCGACCCGGTCCGGCACCCGCCGGGCCTGGCGATGCGCCGCCGGCCGCTGCGCCGTGCCGGCGCAACGCAGAGGGTTCGTCGGTCGGCCCGGCCAACCCGCCGGCGCTCGCCAGGCTACGCCAGATCTCGCCTTTGATGGCCGCGGCGAACGCCGCCGCCGCGGTGCGCGCGGCCCCGGCCTCGTCGCCCGGCGCGATGGTCCAGCGTTCGGCATACAGCGCGGCCCCGCCGGCCGCGGCCCGCAGCGCCACGGCGCAATGCACGCCCGCCGGGTCCTGCCGCAACCCGACTTCGACCCGGAACGGCGCAGCGGCATCCTGGGCCGCAGCTTGCGGCAGCAGGCGCAGGCCGCGCTCGGTGGGCAGTCGCGCGCGCAGGGCGTCGGCCAGATCCATCAGGAAGACCCGCACACGGGGTTCGGCCCGCAGGGCATCGGGGCCGGCGGCCGGACCGACAGCCACAGAGACATCGTCGCCGGGATCGGGCGCCGGCGCGGCGATCCAGCTGTAGCCTTCGCCATAGCTGGTCGCAATGAAGCGCGGCGTGCGCGCCGAATCGCCCAATTTGGTACGCAGGCGATTCACCAGCAAGTCCACGCTGCGCGCCAGGGCGTCGACCTCGCCGCGCGGGGTTGCGTCCAGCAGCCGCTGGCGCGGCACGATCTGGCCTGCGTGCGCCGTCAGGACCGACAGCGCCGCGCTTTCGACCGGCGTGAAGTGAAGTGTCTTGCCATCGTCACGGTTGGCGTAGCGGAACATCGGGTCAAACATGAGATTGCCAAACCGCATTGCCTCTCCTTCACGCCGGGCGGTCCAACGCCCATCGTCATCCGGCGCCCCACGCTTGCCCGCCCTGCGGTTGCCCGTCGGCAGATGCGGAATATTAGCCAATACTTGCAGGCCGATACCAGCATGATGACTGGATTTGGCGCCATTCATGGGCGCCAAATCCGGCAATTCAAGGAAATCCGAACCCGGCTGTCCGCCCGCCGGGCCTTTGGCGCCTATTTCCGTGCACGCCCGGCGAGGCACAGTATTACAATGTTCGGTTCGTGGCAGTCGCACCTTCCAGGCGGTCGGGCAGTTGGACCTGCAATAAAGGACGGGCGGCGCCATGTTGGATTGGCCAGAGCACCGCTCTGGCCAATCCATACGAACCCACTCTCGACAACATCTACCGGCTGACGCCGCATAGCATGTTCGGGGTTTGCGCCTAGCGCCACAGCCGAACAGATTCAAGGATCATGTCTCTTACTCCGAAGATTATCTATACCCTCACCGACGAAGCTCCGGCGCTTGCAACCCGTTCGCTCCTGCCCATCGTCCAGACCTTCGCGAAGTCCGCTGGTATTACGGTCGAGACCCGCGACATCTCCCTGGCGGGCCGCATCATTGCGCTGTTCCCCGACTACCTGGACGACAGCCAGAAGCTGGGCGATGCCCTGGCCGAGCTGGGCGCCCTGGCCGTCACGCCCGAAGCCAACATCATCAAGCTGCCGAACATCAGCGCCTCGATGCCCCAGTTGAAGGCGGCCATCAAGGAACTGCAGGACCAGGGCTACAAGCTGCCCGACTACCCGGACGCGCCGGCCAATGACACCGAACGCGACGTCAAGGCGCGCTACGACAAGGTCAAGGGCAGCGCCGTGAACCCCGTGCTGCGTGAAGGCAACTCCGACCGCCGCGCCCCGCTGTCGGTCAAGAACTACGCCCGCAAGCACCCGCACAAGATGGGCGCCTGGTCGGCTGATTCCAAGTCGCACGTGGCCCACATGGATGGCGGCGATTTCTACGGCACCGAAAAGTCCGCCCTGATCGCCGACGCCGGCGACGTCAAGATCACGCTGGTGGCCGCCGACGGCACCCAGACCGTGCTCAAGGAAAAGACCCCGGTCAAGGCCGGCGAGATCATCGACGCCGCCGTGCTGTCGACCGCCAAGCTCAAGGCCTTCCTGCAGGCGCAGATCGACGACGCGCGCGCCCAGGGCGTGCTGTTCTCGGTGCACCTGAAGGCCACCATGATGAAGGTCTCCGACCCCGTCATCTTCGGCCACGTGGTGTCCGTGTTCTACAAAGACGTGCTGGCCAAGCACGCCGCCGTCCTGGAGTCGGTCGGTTTCGATCCCAACAACGGCATCGGCGATCTGTACACCAAGATCCAATCGCTGCCCGCTGACCAGCAAGCCGCGATCACCGCCGACATCGACGCCGCCTACAAGACGCTGCCGCAGCTGGCCATGGTGAATTCCGACAAGGGCATCACCAATCTGCACGTGCCCAGCGACGTCATCGTCGACGCCTCCATGCCTGCCATGATCCGCGACTCGGGCAAGATGTGGAATGCCGAAGGCAAGCTGCAAGACACCAAGGCCGTCATTCCCGACCGCAGCTACGCCGGCGTCTACCAGGCCGTCATCGACGACTGCAAGAAGAACGGCGCCTTCAACCCGGTCACGATGGGCAGCGTGCCCAACGTCGGCCTGATGGCCCAGGCCGCCGAAGAATACGGCTCGCACAACAAGACCTTCATCGTGCCGGCCGCCGGTACCGTGCGTGTCACCGACGCCTCGGGCAAGGTCCTGCTGGAACAGGCCGTGCAGGCCGGCGACCTCTGGCGCATGTGCCAGACCAAGGACGCCGCGATCCAGGATTGGGTCAAGCTGGCCGTCACCCGCGCCCGCGTCAGCAAGACGCCGGCCGTGTTCTGGCTGGACGAAAAGCGCGCCCACGACGCCCAGGTCATCGCCAAGGTCAAGCAGTACCTGAATGATCACGACACCAGCGGCCTGGACCTGCGCATCCTCGACCCGGTCGAAGCCACCAAGTTCTCGGTCAAGCGCATCCGCGAAGGCCTGGACACCATCTCGGTGACCGGCAACGTGCTGCGCGACTACCTGACCGACCTGTTCCCCATCATGGAACTGGGCACCAGCGCCAAGATGCTGTCGATCGTGCCGCTGGTCGCCGGTGGCGGTCTGTTTGAAACCGGCGCCGGTGGCTCGGCGCCCAAGCACGTGCAGCAATTCCTGGAAGAAGGCTTCCTGCGCTGGGATTCGCTGGGCGAATTCATGGCGCTGGCCGCCTCGCTGGATCACCTGGGCCGCGCGTACAACAACCCCCGCGCCCAGCTGCTGGGCAGCACGCTGGACGTTGCCACGGCCAAGTTCCTGGATGAGAACAAGTCGCCCGACCGCAAGGTCGGCGGCCTGGACAACCGCGGCAGCCACTTCTACCTGGCCATGTACTGGGCCCAAGCCCTGGCCGACCAGACCGAAGATCGCGCCCTGGCCGCCCTGTTCGCGCCGGCCGCGGCTGCGTTCGCCCAAGGCGAAGCCAAGATCCTGGAAGAACTGAAGGCGGCCCAAGGCAAGCCGGTCGACATCGGCGGCTACTACCAGCCGAACGAAGACAAGGCCAGCCGCGCCATGCGCCCCAGCGCGACGCTGAACCAGGTGCTGGCCAACATCGGCTAAGCCCCTGCGCGCCGGGCCATCTGGCCCAGGTGCGATAAAGCCGGCGGTCCCTCGCGGGACCGCCGGCTTTTTTCATGTCCGCCGGCGCATCAATGGCACGGGCGGCGCAGGGGCGGCCTAGGGCCTGTTCACACTAGAAGGCGCCTCGCATGAGTACCCAAATAAGTGACTATCAAGGCGCGAAGCGCAGTCGTGGCCGGCCCCCGGCGAGCATTCGCAACGCTGAGAGGCGCTCGTTTGGGTACTCACCCTTCGGGCAGGCCCTAGCTTTGCGATGCCAGCTTGCGCGCGCGCCGCAGATGCAGCCACTGCAAGGCCACGGGAATCAACGACAGCCCAATGATGATGACCGACACCCAGTGCAGGTTGGTTCGCACCCAGGGAATCGAGCCCAGCCAGTACCCCGCCAATATCATCGAGCCGCACCAGGCCACGCCGCCGATCACGTTGTAGGCGAAGAACGTCCGGCGCGGCATTTGCGACAGACCGGCCACGAACGGCGCCAGCGTGCGCACGATAGGCACGAAGCGCGCCACCGTGATGGTCATGGCGCCATAGCGGGCGAAATAGGAGCGTGCGCGCTCCAGGTGCTCGGGCTTGACCCAGCGGCTGTGGGCCAGCTTCTGGCCCCACCTGGACGACGCGATGGCGTAATTGAGCGCATCGCCGGCGATGGCGGCCGCCGTGATGACGGCCAGCGAGACAATCGGGTCGATGCCGGCCAGGCCCAGGAAGGCGCCGGCGGCGAACAACAGCGAATCACCGGGCAGGAACGGCATGACCACCAGCCCGGTCTCGATGAAGATGATGGCGGCGATGATGCAGGTGCCCAGCACCCAGTTCTGCGCCAACAGGGCCATCAGGCCCTGCTCGCTGGTCAACCAGGCGAACATCTCGGGAATACTCATGCGGATTTGGCTTCCTGTGCGGGGGCCGGCGGCGCCGGCCTTCAAGTCTGACGCGCAGTGTGCGGCATGGCCCGTTGATATTTCATCAAATCGGCGCCGCCGCGCCCGGCCGGCCCGCCGAAGCGGCGACCCCTAATTGCCCGCGTTCAGCCGGTCCAGCCGCAGGCGCCCGCGCTCGTCCGTCAGGCGGCGCATGGCGCCGTAGGCCGCGCCCATGGCGGCCATGCCGCTGGCGCCGCACAGCAGGAACATGAGCAGGATCTGGTACTTGGCGGCGTCGATGGGGTCCATGCCGGCGATGATCTGGCCGGTCATGATGCCGGGCAGCGTGATGATGCCGGCCGCCGACATCTGGTTGATGCTGGGCACGATGCCCCGGCGTACCGACTCGCGCAGCAGCGAGGCGAACGCCTGATGCGCCGTAGCCCCCAACGACAGCCGGGCCTCGATGGCAAGCTTCTCGCGGCGCACCCCCGACAACACGCCATCGAGCGCCAGGCTGGCCGCGTTGAGCACGCTGCCCAGCACAATGCCGACCAGCGCGATGGTATAGCGGGGGTCATACCAGGGCTCGGGCCGCAGCGCGGTGGACAGGATGAAGAGCGCGGTGATGACCGTGGTGGCAACCACGGCCAGGGTGCCGACGTAGCCGTTGCCATGGCCAGCCAGGCGCGCCTTGGGCCGGGCGGCCACCTCGCGGGCCGCCAGCGCCATCATCACCGCCACGACCAGGGCGGTCAGCCAGGGTGCGGCGTGAGCGAACACGATGCGCAGGATGTGGCCCACCAGCAGCAACTGCACCACCGTGCGCAGCGCCGCCCACAGCACCTGCCGCTGCAGGTTCAGCCGCAACGCGAAGGAAATCCCGGCCGACAACACCACCAGCAGCGAGGCAATGATCAGGTCAGTGGCCTGCAGTTTGATTACGTCCATTGCGGCTCCAGCCTGCCCTGCTCCATGCGCCAGCCGCGGCGGCCCATGCGCCGCGCCTGGTCCGGGTTGTGCGTGACCATCAGGATCGCCGCGCCGCTGTCCAGATAGCGGCGCAGTTCCGTTTCGACCAGATCGGTTGCCGCCGGGTCCAGCGCCGCGGTGGGTTCGTCCAGCAGCAACACGCGCGGCGACAGCGACAACGCGCGCGCCAGCGCGGCGCGCTGGCGTTCGCCGGTAGAGAGCTCCTGCACCAGGGCGTCCATCTTTTTGGTCGCCAGGCCCATGCGTTCCAACAGTTCGATGGCCAGCGCAGGCTGGGTGAAATGCGGCGCGACGCGATCATCCCACCAGCCGGCCTCGGCCTGGCAGTAGATCACCTGGCGGCGCCACTGGTAGCCCCGCATGCCGGCGCGCGGCGCGCCGTCGAGTTCGATTTCCCCATGACCGGGGTCCAGATCGGCGACCTGCCGCAAAAGCAACGATTTGCCCGACCCCGAAGGGCCGGTGATGGCGGCGCATTCGCCGGCGGCGAGGTCCAGGCTGACGGGCGACAGGCGCGGGCTGTAGACGCCGCGCAGCCTGAGCACGGGACGATTATCTGACATGGCGGCAAGCATAACCCGCACACGCGGCGCGGCGGCCGGCAGGCATCACCCGGCCGCCGCGCCGGGGGTGGGAAACGCGCATCCCGAGGTCCGCCGACCGTGTCCCTATGCGCTTCGCCACCCTGCATATGAGCGCCGCCTGCAAGGCGCCGGCGATGCTTCGCGCCCAAAATCCATTTGCTAGAGTGTTTATATTGCAAATGAAAATCATACCTAAACAGATGTCCAATTCATGCAATACCGGCGATGGAAATGTTTTGTTATTGCTCTGGACGGACGGGCCGCCAAGCCGGTCGCGTCCCGTTCCGCCTGACTAGGGCCTGTTCACACTAGAAGGCCCCTCGCACAGGCCGGTAATCGGGCGCCAGGCTAGGCGCGGTCGCCGCCGCGTGGCCTGTCTCTTATACACATCTGACGCTGCCGACGACGATGCGGAAAAAAGGGTGTGGGGGGGGGGGGGGGGGGGGGGGGGGGGGGGGGGGGGGGGGGGGGGGGGGGGGGGGGGGGGGGGGGGGGGGGGGGGGGGGGGGGGGGGGGGGGGGGGGGGGGGGGGGGGGGGGGG
>NZ_JAELTJ010001156.1 GCF_016428805.1 Achromobacter sp. ASV32 | reverse complement strand
CCCCCCCCCCCCCCCCCCCCCCCCCCCCCCCCCCCCCCCCCCCCCCCCCCCCCCCCCCCCCCCCCCCCCCCCCCCCCCCCCCCCCCCCCCCCCCCCCCCCCCCCCCCCCCCCCCCCCCCCCCCTCCCCCCCCCCCCCCCCCCCCCCCACCCCCACAACCGCATCGTCGTCGGCAGCGTCAGATGTGTATAAGAGACAGGTACAGCAGGTCCAGCTGCGCGCGCTTCTCGTCGGCGGGGATGCTGGCCCGCTCGAGCGCCTTGATCTTGAGATTGACGTCGCGCAGCTGGCTGTCGGCGGCCTTGAACAGCGCGCGCAGGCGCAT
>NZ_JAELTJ010001155.1 GCF_016428805.1 Achromobacter sp. ASV32 | reverse complement strand
CCCCCCCCCCCCCCCCCCCCCCCCCCCCCCCCCCCCCCCCCCCCCCCCCCCCCCCCCCCCCCCCCCCCCCCCCCCCCCCCCCCCCCCCCCCCCCCCCCCCCCCCCCCCCCCCCCCCCCCCCCTCTCTCCCCCCCCCCCCCCCCCCCACACCCACACAACCGCATCGTCGTCGGCAGCGTCAGATGTGTATAAGAGACAGGCATTGGCCTGATGTTCTTCGGCGTGGCCGAACCGGTCATGCACTTCATGGCGCCGCCTGTCGGCGAAGGGGGCACCGCCGCTGCCGCCCGGGAAGCCATGAAGATCACGTTCTTCCATTGGGGCC
>NZ_JAELTJ010001154.1 GCF_016428805.1 Achromobacter sp. ASV32 | reverse complement strand
CCCCCCCCCCCCCCCCCCCCCCCCCCCCCCCCCCCCCCCCCCCCCCCCCCCCCCCCCCCCCCCCCCCCCCCCCCCCCCCCCCCCCCCCCCCCCCCCCCCCCCCCCCCCCCCCCCCCCCCCCCTTTTAACCCCCCCCCCCACCCCCCACATCTCCACAACCGCATCGTCGTCGGCAGCGTCAGATGTGTATAAGAGACAGGTGTCGGCGGGCCTTGGTGTATCAATTCTGCCGAGAATGGCCATGAACCCGGCCGGGACGATGCCTGATCTGTCGGGAGCGGTGACGAGGTCGTCTGAGACGGCGTCTGGCCTGTCGGGAGGGGTG
>NZ_JAELTJ010000123.1 GCF_016428805.1 Achromobacter sp. ASV32 | reverse complement strand
CTCCACGCCCCGCCCCCCCCCGCCCTCTACACAACCGCATCGTCGTCGGCAGCGTCAGATGTGTATAAGAGACAGGTCCAGCGCGGCGTCTGCCACGGCAGCGGTGCCGCCCGCAGCCGCGCCGGCGTCGTCGGCCCCGGCGTCAAACGCCGCACCGGCCGCGGCGGCGGACCGCTTTCCCGTCACGATCGACAGCGCGCTGGGCCAGGCGGTGATCCCCGCCCCGCCCAAGCGCGTGGTCACGCTGGGCCTGGGCGCGGACGACCTGGCGCTGGCGTTGGGCGTGGTGCCGGTGGGCACCAGCCGGGCCGACTGGGGCGGCGACGCCGACCACTACTGGCCCTGGGTGCGCGCCGCGATCCAGGCCCAGGGCCAGCCCTTGCCCGAGCGCATCACCGTGTATCCCGAACTGGACATCGAGAAGATCATCGCGCTGCGGCCCGACGTGGTGCTGGCGCCCTTTTCCGGCGTCAGCCCCGAAGCCTATGCGCAACTGTCGCGGCTGGTGCCGGTGGTCGCGTACCCCGGCCAGCCCTTCCTGACGCCGGTCGACACGCAGATCGACCTGATCGCCGCGGCACTGGGCAAGCGCACCGAGGCGGCCGCGCTCAAGGCCCGCATCCACGATGCACTGGCGCAGGCGGCGCGCCCGTACCCCGAACTGGCCGGCAAAACGTTCGCCTACGTGCGCGCCGATCCGGGCTCGGGCAACTTCGCCGCCTATGTGGCCGGCGACCCGCGCGTGGACACCCTGAGCGCGATGGGCCTGACGCTGGCGCCGTCCGTGCGCGGGCTGCGCGCCAGCGCGGGGCATTTCGCCCACTACCTGGGCTTCGAACACGCCGACGCGCTGGGCGATGCCGACATCCTGGTGTCCTGGTTCTACACCCCCGAAGAACGTGACCGCATCGCGGCCCTGCCGCTGTACGCCGCCATTCCCGCCGTGCGCCGCGGCGCCTACGTGGCGTTGAGCGATCCCGCGCTGGTCATGGCCTCTTCGTCCGGCACGCCGCTGGCGGTGGCCTGGATGCTGGACCGGCTGGCGCCGCAACTGGCGCAGGCTGCCAAGCGGGCCAACGGAACGGGCCCATGACGCAGGCGCACCCCCCGTCGCGGCGCCTGCGCGCGCCGCTGCTGCTGACGGCCTGTCTGCTGCTGGCCGCCGCCGCGCTGGCCAGCCTGTGGCTGGGGTCGCGCGGCTTATCGGCGGAGGCGGTATGGCAGGCGCTGGTACGGCCGGACGACAGCTACGCCGCGCTGGTGGTCGCCTCGCGCATCCCGCGCACCCTGCTGGCGCTGTTGACCGGCGCGGCGCTGGCCGTGGCGGGCGCGCTGATCCAGGCGCTGACACGCAACCCGCTGGCCGAACCCGGCCTGCTGGGCGTGAACGCGGGCGCGGCAGCGTCCATCGTCACGGTGGCGCTGATGGCCGGCGGCCTGCCCGCCCATCCGTTCTGGGCCGCCCTGCCCGGCGCATTGGGCGCGGCCGCCGCGGTCTACCTGATCGGCGCGGGCGGCCGCGGCCTGCAGCCGGTGCGGCTGATCCTGGCCGGCGCCGCCGTCAACGCCGTGCTGTTCGCCTACGTGCAGGCCGTGGCGCTGCTGCGCAGCGATATCTTCGACGCCTACCGCTTCTGGGCGGTGGGCTCGCTGGCCGGACAGCATCTGGACGCCGCGCTGCGCGCCGCGCCCTATATCGGCGCCGGCTTGCTGCTGGCCGCTGCGCTGGCGCGGCCGCTCAATCTGCTGGCGCTGGGACACGCGCTGGCGCAGGCGCTGGGCCTGCGCGCCGGCCTGACCCGGCTGCTGGGCCTGCTCTGTGTGGCCATGCTGGCCGCGGCCGCCACGGCGGCGGCCGGCCCGATCGCGTTCGTCGGCCTGGCCGTGCCGCACATCGCCCGCCGCTATGCCGGGCCCGACCTGCGCTGGCTGCTGGCGTATTGCGTGGTGCTGGGGCCGCTGCTGATGCTGGTGGCCGACATCCTGGCGCGGCTGCTGCGCGCGCCCGCGGAATTGCTGACCGGCGTGGTGGTCGCATTCATCGGCGCGCCGTTCCTGCTGGCGGCGCTGCGCAGCCGCGCCCGGAGTCCCGCATGACGCGGCGCGCGGCCCCGACCATGACGGCCGCCTCCGTCCCGGCAAGCGCCCGCAGCGCACCTGCGCGCGTGCCCCTGCTGCGCGCAGGCACCTGGCTGGCCTGGCCCATTGCGCCGCGCGCGCTGGCCTGCGGCGTCTTGCTCCTGGCGCTGGCCTGCGTCTTGCTGGCCGCGACGCTGCGCGCCGGCGACCCCGGCCTGCCCTGGCCCGCGCTGTGGCAGACGCTGCTGGGCGGCGGCAGCGCCGTGGAGCAATGGCTGGTGCACACGGTGCGCTTGCCCCGCGCCCTGTCGGCCCTGGGCGCGGGTGCGGCGCTGGGTCTGTCCGGTGCGCTGTTCCAGAGCATTACGCGCAATCCGCTGGGCAGCCCCGATGTGATCGGCCTGACCGCCGGCGCCTCCGCCGGCGCGGTAGCGGTCGCCATGGTCTGGCCCGGCCTGATGCCCGTGGCCTGGGGCGCGGCGGCCGGCGCGCTGCTGGCCACGGCGGGCGTGTGGTTCGGCTCCGGCGCCGGTTTCGCCGCGCCCCAGCGCATGGTCATTGCCGGCATCGCGGTGGGCGCCATCGCCTTCGCGTTCGTGCAGTACGGGCTGTCCAACCTGCGGCGCGAACAGGCCTATGTGGCAGCCACCTGGCTGAACGGCAATCTGGCCGGCAAGACCTGGCACGACGTCCTCCTGATCGGCGCGGCCTGCGCCGTGCTGCTGCCGCTGGCGTTGGCCCTGTGCGCCCGGCTGCGCCTGCTGGAAATGGGCGACGATCTGGCGCAGGCGCTGGGCGTCTCGCCGTCGCGGTCCCGCCTGGCGGCCACGCTGGTGGCGGTGCTGGCCGCGGCGGCCGCGGTCACGGTGGCCGGGCCCGTCGCCTTCATCGCGCTGGCCGCGCCGCAGATTGCGCGCCGCTGCGTACGGGCCAGCGGTCCGCAACCGTTGCTGGCGGCCCTGACGGGCGCGGCGCTGCTGGCCGCGGCCGACCTGTTGACCCGCGCCGCCGGCCCAAACGGGCTGCCCGTGGGCGTCCTGACCGCTGGCATCGGCGGTGTTTATCTGGCTTTTCTTCTGGTGCTTGAATGGCGCAAGGCTTCAACGTAACCCCCACCCCCTCCCGCGCGCCGGCACTGCAATTGCGGCAGGTCGGCCTGTCCTATGGCGACGCCGCCGCGCTGCGGGAACTGTCGCTGGATGTCGAACCGGGCGCCTTCACGGCGGTGGTGGGACCGAACGGCTGCGGCAAGTCGACCTTGCTGCGGGTATTGGGCGGCGCGCTGGCCCCCACCCGGGGCCAGGCCCGGCTGGACGGGCAGCCGCTGGCGGCGCTGCGCCGCAAGGCGGTGGCGCGGCGCCTGGCCTACCTGCCGCAAAACCCCGTGGCCCCCGAAATGATCAGCGTGCGCGACCTGGTAGCGCGCGGTCGTTATCCGCACCAGACCTTGCTGCGGCAATGGTCGCCGGCCGATGCGCAGGCCGTCGACTCGGCCCTGGCCGACACCGACCTGGCCGACCTGGCCGACCATCCGGTGCACACGCTTTCGGGCGGCCAGCGCCAACGCGCCTGGCTGGCGCTGGTGCTGGCGCAGGACGCCGGCATCATGCTGCTGGACGAACCCACCACGTTCCTGGACATCCGCCACCAGATCGACCTGCTGGAGCTGTGCGCGCGCCTGCACCGGGCCGGACGCACACTGGTGGTGGTGCTGCATGACCTGAACCTGGCGTTCCGCTACGCCAACCGGGTGGTGATGATGCGCGCCGGCCGGATCGCGGTCCAGGGCGACGTGCGGCACGTGGTGACCGAGGCCGCGATGCGGCAGGTGTTCGACCTGGATTGCCGGGTGCTGCCGGATCCGGAGACGGGCAGTCCGATGATCGTGCCCCGGCGCGGCGGCCAGGGCTGAAGCAGCGGGGTCAAGCGCCGGCCGCCGACGTGGCCGGCGGCCTGTGCAACTACAGCATATGCGCCAGGAACTCGCGGCTGCGCGCGTGTTGCGGCGCGCGGAAGAAATCGGCCGACGGCGCCTCTTCGACAATGCGGCCTTCGTCCATGAAGATCACGCGGTGCGCGACCTCGCGGGCAAAGCCCATTTCGTGCGTCACGACCAGCATGGTCATGTGCTCGTCGGCCAGCTGGCGCATGGTGCGCAGCACTTCGCCGGTCAGTTCGGGGTCCAGCGCCGAGGTCGGTTCGTCGAACAACATGATGTCTGGCTCCATTGCCAGCGCGCGGGCAATCGCCACGCGCTGCTTCTGGCCGCCGGACAGGCGCGTCGGATAGTTGTCGCGCTTGTTCAGCAGGCCGACCTTGCGCAGCAATTCCTCGGCCTTGGGCACAATCGCGGCGCGCGGCATGCCCTTGACGATCATGGGCGCTTCAATGATGTTCTGCAGCACGGTCATGTGCGGGAACAGGTTGAACGACTGGAACACCATGCCCATCTTGCGGCAGATGCGGCGCACGTCGGCGTCGCTGGCGTACTGGCTGCGTCCGCCCGGCACGGCGCTGGCCAGGGCCTCGCCTTCGATGTCGATGGCGCCTTCGTCGATGGTTTCCAGGTGGTTCAGGCAACGCAGGAACGTGCTCTTGCCCGAGCCGGACGGCCCGATCACCGCCACGACTTCGCCCTTGCCCAATTCCAGCGACACCTGGTCCAGGACGCGGTTGGCGCCGAACGACTTGACGATGCCGCGGGCCGAGATCATGACGCGGCGCTCGCCGGCTGACGGATTACTGGTCGTATTTGGCATAGCGCTTTTCCATATGCTGGAAGAACCACGTCAACACCAGCGTCATGAGAAGGTAGAAGGCGGCCGCGACCAGGAACG
The DNA here is from genome assembly GCF_016428805.1 of Achromobacter sp. ASV32. Taxonomy (GTDB): domain Bacteria; phylum Pseudomonadota; class Gammaproteobacteria; order Burkholderiales; family Burkholderiaceae_B; genus Achromobacter. The sequence goes on along the minus strand of NZ_JAELTJ010000123.1, from coordinate 12,500 downwards.
GCGTGGTCGTGAAATCGCGCTGCACGATGCCCCGCGCGGTACGCAGGATGTCGTTGAGCGCCAGCACGTAGATCAGGGACGTGTCCTTGACCAGGGTGATGGTTTCGTTGCTCATGGGCGGCAGCACCCGCTGCACCATCTGCGGCAGCACGATGCGGCGCAGCGTCTGCAGATAGGTCATGCCCAGCACCTTGCTGCCTTCGTACTGGCCGCGATCCACCGACTGGATGCCGGCGCGGAAGATCTCGGCGAAATAGGCGGCGTAGTTCAGCGCGAACGCCACCACCGCCGCGGGAAAATCAGGCAGGCGCACGCCCACCACCGGCACGAATGGCAAGGCGAAATAGATGAACAGCATCTGCAGCATCAGCGGCGTGCCGCGCATGAGCCAGATGTAGCCGTTGACCAACCGGCTGACCAGCGTCCATTTGGAAATCCGCAGCAGCGCGAGCACCAGACCGAGCGGAACCGCCAGGGCCAGCGTGATGAAGAACAGCGTCAGGGTCACTTTGGCGCCTTGCGCCAGCGGGCCCAGAAGGGAAATTACATAGTCCATGCGGGAGGGGTCGCGCCGTAGAACTGCAAAACGCCCGGACCGCCATGCGGCCCGGGCGTTTCAAAGGGGAATTACTTGATGATGTTGGCGCCGAACCACTGGGTGGCGATGCGGCCGGCGGTGCCGTCCTGCTTCATCGAATCCAGGGTCTTGTCCAGCTTGGCCAGCAGGTCGGTGTCGTCCTTGCGCACGCCCACGCCGTAGTCTTCAGTGCCGAAGTTCTCGTCCAGCACGCGGTATTCGTTGGCGCGCTTGCTGATCAGGTAGCGGCCCACCACTTCGTCGACCACGATGGCATCCAGGCGGCCGGCGGCCAGGTCCATCAGGGCCGTGACGTTGTCGCCGAATTTCTTGACTTCCTTGATGCTGCCCGCGACCGGATCCTTGGCGATGGCATCAGTGGCGCTGCTGCCGTCCTGGGCGCCAACGACCTTGCCGGCCAGATCGGCCTTGACCTTCACGGGCGAGGCATGGCCCACGATGATGATCTGGTGGTTGGCCATGTACGGGGCGGTGAAGCTGATGTTCTTCTTGCGCTCTTCGGTGATGGTCAGGCCGTTCCAGAGCACGTCCACGCGCTTGCCGTTCAGTTCGGCCTCCTTGGCGCTCCAGTCGATGGGCTTGAATTCGACTTCCATGCCCAGACGCTTGCTGGCTTCCTTGGCCATGTCGATGTCGAAACCGACGATCTGGTTGCTGGCGTCGCGAAAACCCATGGGCGGGAAGTTGTCGTCCAGGCCGACCACGACCTTGCGCGCGGCGGCGGGCGCCGGGGCGCTGGCGGTGGGCGCGTTGTCGGACGGGCCGCAGGCGGTCAGCATCGTGGTTGCGGACACGAGGAGAACAGCAGTCAGTTTTTTCATATTTTTGGGTGCGCGACGCGCAGGAATGAACAATGCCGGGAGGCTCGCCGTCCGGATCGACAGAAGCCGCGAGCCGGTATTTTAGCGTTCCTGGGAATCTGTGTTTCAGCAGGACGACATACCGGGACAACCGCCGGGTGCCCAGCGGTGCCCGAAGCGGGCGGCCTCAGCGGGCCCGGCCCGCCATGCCTGCCTGCAGGCCGCCGGCGCAGGCCAGCGCGTCGTCCCACAGCTGCCGCGTCAGGGCTTCGGCGTCCATCTCCTGCGCCAGCGCGGCGGCCTCGCCTGCCCACAGCAGCGAAAAATCGCCGCTGCCGGTCTTTTCGACGGCGGCGCGCAGCGGGTCCACCGCGCCGGTGGCCAGCGGAAACGCCGGCGCCACGGCGCTCATCGGGCCCTGCTCGCGCATGAACCGCGTCAACAGCCCCCGGGCCGGACGGCCGGTATACAGATTGGTCAGGCGCGTGGCGTCGTCACGCGCCTCGCGCACCGCCTGGCGATGGATCGCCGACCGCCCTGCCTGCGGCGTCAGCAGATAGGCCGTGCCCAACTGCACCGCGGCCGCGCCCAGCGCGAACGCCGCGGCAATGCCCCGCCCATCGGCGATACCGCCGGCCGCGATCACCGGCACGCGGACCGCGTCCACCACTTGCGGCAGCAAGGCATACAGCCCGGGCTGCGCGCCGATGTCATCGGTCAGGAACATGCCGCGATGACCGCCCGCCTCCACCCCCTGGGCGATGATGGCATCCACGCCGCGCGCGTCCAGCCAGCGCGCCTCTTCAACCGTGGTGGCCGACGACAGGATCCGCGCGCCGCTGCGGCGTACGCGTTCCAGCAGCGTCTCGTCCGGCAGCCCGAAATGGAAGCTGACCACCGCGGGACGCAGGTCTTCGACGACTTCGCACATGGCCTCGTCGAACGGCGCCCGGCCAGGGCCGCTGCCGGCGGCCGACAGGTCCAGCCCGGCCTCGCGGTAGTACGGCGCCAGCGTGTCGCGCCAGCGGGCCTGGGCGGCCTCGTCCGGCGCCGGCGGCGTGTGGCTGAAGAAGTTCAGGTTGAACGGCGCGTCGGTCTCGGCGCGGATGGCGCTGATCTGCGCGCGCAGGGCATCCGCGCCGAGCGCGGCGCAGGCCAGCGAACCGAGCGCGCCGGCGCGGCACGCGGCGACGGTCAAGGGGCTGAACGAACCGACCATCGGGGCTTGGATCAGGGGCAGCAACGAGGGAAGCGAGGTCATCTTGGCACGGATCCGGAAACGGCGACGCACCAGCATATCGCAACCGCAACACCTACCGCTGGCGCGGCACGGACCTGTCCACCGCGTGCTAGCCTTGGCCTTTCCGTCGTGGTTTTTTCAGACCCTCACATGCAATTTCGTCTCTACGACCGTCATGCGGCTCTGATCGGTATCGCAGAGGTCGGCACGGCGCCCGGTGCCTGGTTCACCGGAACGTTCGCCCCTACCGATGCCTACGCCATCTATGCGCCCCTGTTCCTGGAGCTTGAACGGGCCGCCAACGAACAGCGGATGCCGGACACCGGGCGCCTGCAGGCCAACGTGGCGCGGCACGGATTCTGGATTTCCGGCCCGCAGCCCTTGCACACCCGGGCCGAGGTCCAGGACCTGCAGATCATGGCCGCGGGTATCTGCTTCCGGCTGCTGGGGACGTCCTCCGATGATCACGCGCTGCTCGCTCGGGCACCGCACGATGTGCCGCGCCTGGTCAACGAACTACGGCTGCACTGCGCCGAACCTGCGAAGCCCGGCCCATGAGTCCCGCCATCCGCCTGGGCCCCCTGGTGTTTCCCACCGAACTGGCGGTGCTGATCGCGGCCGGCCTGGTCGGTCTGCTGGCCGCGCGGCTATTCGGCGGCAAGCGCGCCTCGGAAATCAGCACGATCCTGTGGCGGGCGCTGTTGCTGGGGCTGGTGGCCGCGCGCCTGGGCTTCATCTGGCAGACCCGCGAACACATCATGCAGGACCCGATCCAGGCGCTGGACCTGCGCGACGGCGGCTGGGCCGGCATGGCCGGGCTGGCCGTTGCCTGCGTCTATGCGGCCTATGCCGCGCTGCGGGCCCACGCGCCCCGGCCCGCCCTGCTGGGCGCGCTGACGCTGGCCGCCGCCACCTGGCTGACCGGCGGCTACCTGCTGGCGCCCGCGCCGCAAGCCCAGCCCGCGCTGGCGGCGGTGGCGCTGCAACGCCTGGACGGCACTTCCGCCGCCCTTGCCGAGTTCCGCGGCAAACCCATGGTCGTGAACCTGTGGGCCAGTTGGTGCCCGCCGTGCCGCCGCGAGATGCCGACGTTCGAGCACGCGCAGGCCACCCACCCGGACATCCATTTCGTGTTCTTGAACCAGGGCGAAGCCCCGGCCGCGGTCAGGCAGTACCTGGACCAGCACGCGCCGTCACTGCGCAACGCCCTGCTGGACCCGGCCGGCGAGGCCTCCCGCAAGATGAGCAATCGCGGCCTGCCGGCTACGCTGTTCCTGGATGCCGAAGGCCGGTTGATGGACGTGCGGGTCGGTGAATTATCCAGTGCCACGCTGGCGCAGCGGCTCGATGCGATCCGCCCGACCGCGGTCCGCTGACCTGGGCGGATGACACGCCAGGAAGCCTGGGAGCCATCATGCGACGATCTGCGATTGCCCTCTTTGCCGCCTGCCTGGGCCTGTTGACGGCGCCCGCCAGCGCCCAGCCGCGCGCGCAGGTCGAAAGCACGCTGACGGCAGCCTTGACCCAACTGATGAACCAGTACGTGGACCCGGTCGATACCCGCGCCCTGGCGGTGCACGGCCTGCGCGCGCTGCGGGCGTTGCCCGGCGAGGCGGGCACATCACGCCAGGCGGCCATCGAGCAGGCCGTGACCGCCGAGCGCCGTGCCGCCGATATCCCGGCGCAAAGCCGCATTCTGGCCGATGAGATTCTGCGCTTTGCCGATGGCGCGCCGCGCGACGCCGCGTTGAACGCGGCCCTGCGCGGCATGATGGCCAGCCTGGATGCCTACAGCCGGGTCGCCACGCCGGCCGAGATGGCGCCGCCACCCGCATCCGTCGGCCTGGAGCTGTCGATCCAGAACGGCGCCTTGACCGTGGTGCGGCCCTTGCCCGGCGGACCGGGCGAGCGCGCTGGCCTGCGCCAGGGCGACGTCGTGACCCACATTGACGGTCGCGCCACTACCGGCTTGCCGCTGCCTGAAGCGGTCGCGCTGCTGCGCGGCGCGCCGGGTACCCGGCCGGCATTGCGCATCCAGCGGCCGGGGTCTGCAGACACCCTCACCGTGCAGCCGGTGCGCGGTCCGGTGCAAGCGCCGCCGTCGCTGCGTTGGCGCCTGCACGGCACGGTAGCCGTAGTCACCGTGACAGCCTTTGACAGCAAGACGGACAGCCAGCTACGGGCCGCGCTGCAGGCCGCCACCGCGCGCGCCGGCTCACGGCTGGGCGGGCTGGTGCTGGACCTGCGCGGCAATGCCGGGGGGCTGCTTGACGTGGCCGAACAAGTGGCCGGCACGATGCTGCGCCCAGGCTCCCGGATCGGCAACCTGTACGGCCGCACGCCCGCCGACTCACGCGCGCTGGTGGCTCGCGACAGTCAGTTGCCGCATGACGTGCCGGTCGTGGTGATCGTCGACCGCCGCACCGGCGCGGGCGCCGAGATCGTGGCCGCAGCGTTGCAGGACCAGGGCCGCGCCCTGGTGATCGGCGAACAGACCGCCGGTGCGGGAACCATCCAGACCGTGCTGTCTCTGCCCGCGAATGAAAGCGCACTGGTGGTGACCACTGCGCGCGTGCATCGGGCCAACGGCGCACCGCTGGAGGGCGCGGGGGTGACGCCGCAACTGCGGGTGGATGCCGCCACGGGACAGATGTCCTTGCGTGCCGACGTCGCGGCCGACTTCAACTCCGCCATGGCCGAGCGGATACGCACGGCGCTGGCCTCGGCGCCTGCGGGCGGCGACCCGGCGCTGCTCGCGGCCTTGACGGCGTTGAAATAGGCGGCCGCACCCCGGGGCCGCCCGTAAACGACGATCCGGCCGCCGCCGGGGCGCAGAGGAATGACTATTCGGCGACCGGTTCCGCCCACGGCAGAACCACGCCGTGTTCCTGCCTTGCAACCAGTCGCAGGCGTTGCCCGATGGCCCCTGCCTCGGCATCCAGCCGCACGGCCAACGCCGGCCCTCGCGGCAAGGCCTGAACGGTGGCGATGAGGCGGTCGGCTTCGCCCGCCGGCCCGGGCACGCGCGTCCAGGCCAGCAGCTCGGCCTCATCAACCGCCACGGCGCTTGCCTGGTCATGCCCGCAGGCCGGACACCAGAGTCTGGCCGGGTACACCCGGTGCGCGCATTGCGTGCATTCGTTCACCATGAAGCTCATGTTTCCTCCCTGGCCAGCACGGCCGCGTTGGCGCACATGCCGTAACGCAGTTGCACCATGCCGTAGCCCGTCGCCACGCCGTGACGCGCGCCCGCTACCTGCCGCGCACCAGCCCGGCCCAGCAGTTGCCGCGCCACTTCCACCAAGCCATGCATGCCACCCGCCGTGCCAGCCTGCCCCGCCGACAGCTGCCCGCCCGCGGTGTTGACGGGCAAGGCGCGGGTCGCGATGCGGCGCGCGATGAAGCCCGGCAGGTCATCTGCCGGCGCCAGGCCCAGATCGCACAGCTGCGCCACGGCCATCGCCGGATAATCGTCGTACACGCCCACCACGTCCATGTCGTCCGGTCCCAGCCCGGCATCGGCCCACAGCGTGGCTGCGAACCCGGCAATGCCGGTGACCAGGCCGTCGCCCTCCTGCTGGTCGCCGTTGTAGCGCGCCCCGCTGGCCCGCAAGCTCACATGCACGCCGCCTGGCCGCGCCTGCAACACCAGCGCGCAGGCGCCGCTGACCACCGGCACGCAGTCCAACCGGCCCAACGGCGTCGCCACCATCGGCGCGTCCAGATACTGCGCCAGCGTCAGCGGCTGGCGGTACGCGGCGTTGGGATTGTCGGCCGCCCAGGCGCGCTGCGCCACGCACAGCGCGCCATAGTCTTCGCGGCGCAGACCGATCCGCGCCATCTGCCGCTGGGTCAGCATGGCGAACAGCGGATTGGGGCCGGCCGCGCCCAGCGGGCTCAGGTAGTCCTGCGCGCTGCGGTTGTAGCCACGCACCAGCGCGGCGAAATCCGCGCCGGTGAAATGGTCGCCCGCCACCAGCACGATGGTGCGCGCCTGCCCGGCCAGCAAGGCCAGCCACGCGTGGCGCAGCATATTGATGGCGCTGGCGCCGCCCATCTCGTCCTGCATGCACCAGTTCAGCGACAGCCCCAGCCGCCACGCCAGGTCGATGGCGCGATCGGGCCGCAACGTGAACGAGGCCACGCCCAGGCCATCCACGTCGGCGGGCCGCAGGCCGGCATCGTCCAGCGCCCGCCGCACGGCCTGGGCGATCAACCCCGCCGTGCTGCAATCCGGCCCGGGATGGCGCAGCGCAGGCGTTTCCCCCACACCGACAATGCCAGGGCTCGCGCGGCTCACGCCGACTCCTGCCGCGGCGGTTCCCGCGTCAGCAGCAAGGTGACGACAGTGATGACGGCCATCCCCACCAGGAACCACGCCACCGGCGTGGCCGATTCATACTTGCGCAGCAGCGCCATCGCGATCAAGGGCGACAGGCCGCCGGCGAACACCGACGCCAGCTCGTGTCCCAGCGCCAGGCCGGTGTAGCGGACCTCGGGCGGAAACAGTTCGGCGAAGTACGCCGGCTGGGTGCCGATCATTGCCGCGTGACAGACGGTGTTGCCCATGAAGAACGCCAGGAAGATCCAGATGGGCTCTTTGGTCTGCACCAGCCAGAAAAACGGAAACGCCGCCAGCGCCAGGCCGGCTGAACCGATCAGGTAGACCGCGCGCCGGCCGATGCGATCCGACAGATGGCCGAACCACACCAAGGTGCCCAGTTCAATGAACATCGACGCCAGCACGCCGCCCAGCATCACGTCGTTGGGAATGCCCAGGAACTTGCCGTAGGCCAGCGCAAACGCCAGGAAGATGTACGAACCGCCGTTCTCGGCCACCCGCAGCCCCATGGCGGTGAACACCTGGCGCGGATAGCGGCGAAACACTTCCACGGCTGGCATGCCGCGCTTGGCGGTCTTGGCGGCCTGCACGAATTCCTCGCTTTCGGGGATGTGCTTGCGGATGTACAGGCCCACGCCGAAGATCAGCACGCTGAGCAGGAACGGCAGGCGCCAGCCCCAGCTCATGAAGGCGTCCTGCGGCAGCTGTTGGGCCACCATGAACACGCCCGACGACAGCACGAAACCGCCCGCCACGCCCAGCTGGCTGAACGACGAGAAATAGCCGCGCCGCTTGCCGCCGACGGCCTCGCTGATGAGCAGCACGCCGCCGCCCCATTCGCCGCCGGCCGCCGCGCCCTGCAGAATCCGCAGCAGCACCATGGCCGCCGGCGCCCACATGCCGACCTGTTCATAGGTGGGCAGCAAGCCGATCAGGAATGTGGCCGCGCCCATGATGCCCAGGGTCCATTCCAGCGCCAGCTTGCGGCCATAACGGTCGCCGATATGGCCGAACACCACGCCGCCCAGCGGCCGCGCCAGAAAACCCACCGCGAAACCCGCGAAGGCGCCCATGGTGCCCAGCAGCGGGTCCGTGCCCTTGGGAAAGAACAGCTCGCCGAAAACCAGCGCGGCTGCCGTGCCGTAGATGAAAAAGTCGTACCACTCCATGGCGTTGCCGGCGACCGATGCCATCACCACCTTGCGTGTGCGCTTTCTGCGGGCGTCGTCGTCGGCGCTGCGCGCCGTTCCTTGGTATGCCAACGTCATGCTGTTTCCCCTTGTTGTGGTCAGGTATGCCGGCGCCCGTGCCAGGCGCCTTGTAGTGTGAACAGGCCCTAGCGCGCCACGCGGTATCCGGCGGCGTCGCGGTCCCAGGTATCGGCAGTGACGCCCTCCTCGCGCAGCCGGAACTTGCGGACCTTGCCGTTCTCGGTGCGCGGCAGGTCGTCCAGCACGCGCAGGTAGCGCGGCACCGCGAAATACGGCATGCGCGGCTGGCAGAAATCCAGCAGCGCCTGGGGCGTCAGGTCGCAGCCGGGCTTGTAGACCAGGGCCGCCATGACCTCATCCTCGGCCAGTTCCGAACCCACGGCGTACACCGCCGCGACCGCCACCGACGGATGCGCCAGCAGCACCTGTTCGACCTCGTAAGAGGAAATGTTCTCGCCGCGCCGGCGGATCGCGTCCTTCATGCGATCCAGGAAGCGGAAATAGCCATCAGCGTCGCGCACCACCCGGTCACCCGTGTGGAACCACAGGTTGCGCCAGGCCTCGACCGTCTTGTCGGCCATGCCGAAGTAGCCGGTGGCAATGGCGAACGGCACACGCGCGCGCAGCAGCAGCTCGCCGGCGTGGCCGTCGGGCAGCGGCGCGTCGTGTTCGTCGGCGACGATGGCGTCGAACTCCGGCGCGACGCGGCCCATGGCGCCGGCGCGCTGCTGGGCCAGCGTGCCGCCCAGCGCGAAATTGGTTTCGGTGGAACCGTAGCCTTCCAGCAGCGCGATGCCGGTGCGGTCGATGAACGTGGCATGAAAGCGCTGCGGCACGCCCGGCGCCAGCGCAATGCGGACGCGGTGGCCGCTTTCGGCGGCCGACGGTTCGCGCGCCAGCAACATGGGCACCATGGCGCCCAGCAGGTAGGTCACGGTGGCCCCGGTGGCCGCCAGCCGTTCGAAGTAACGGCTGACCGAAAAGCGCGCGTCGCAGACGATGGAGGCGCCCGTCACCAGCGCCTGAAAGCAGGCGTTCAGCGCATTGGTGTGAAACAGCGGCAGGCTGGTGTAGAGCACATCCTCGCCCGTGATCTCCAGGTTGCGCGCGGCGATCACGCCCCACCAGTAGAACTGCGCATGCGGGCAACAGACGCCCTTGGACAACCCCGAGGTGCCGGAGGTATAGAGAATGGCCAGCATGTCGCCCGGCCCCAGGTCCGCGGCCGGCGCCTGTTCTTCGGGCAAGGCGGGCAACGGTGAAGCCGCGGCGGGCAGCCCGGAAAGCGGCGCGGCAGGCACGTCGCCATGCGCCGGGCCATCGGCGTCGGCGGCATCGTCAAGCAGCCAGATGCGGCGCAGCGCCAGCGTCCCGCCCGCCACCGCATCCAGCCCCGCCAGCGCCGGACAGGAAGCGGCATCGGCCACCAGCAACGTGCAACCGCTATTGGCCAGGATGTGCCGCAATTGCATGCCCCGCGATGCCGTATTGATGGGCACCACCACCGCGCCCAGCCAGCCGCAGCCCAGCACCAGCGCCAGGAACTCGATGCGGTTGCCGGCCATCAGGCCCACGCGGTCGCCGCGCCCCACGCCGGCCGACGCCAGCAGCGCCGCCCAGCGCGCGGCCAGGGCGGGCGCCTCGGCATAACGCAACGCGCCACCCGGCGCCTGGACCCACACGCGGTCACCCTGGCGGACGGCCTGATCGCGCAACAGCGACGGCAATGTCAATGCATGCATCACGCTTGCTTCCCCTTGTTGTCGGCGCCCGCGGATCGTTGCCGGAGCTCGTGAAAATTAGTCTAGGAATCAACTATTTATGTGTCAAATTTATGGGTATTATTCCCTGCATAAACCAGGCTGATAACAAGGGCGAGCGTGGACTTCGATTTGAATCTCATGCGGGTTTTCCTGACGGTGCTGCACGAGCGCAGCGTCACCCGCGCGGCCGAACGGCTGCAGCTGACGCAGCCCGCGGTCAGCTACGCCCTGGGCCGGCTGCGCGAGAAATTCGACGATCCGCTGTTCGTGCGCACGCCCGCCGGCATGCAACCCACGCCCGTGGCCTTTGCACTGGCCGGCCCGATCGAACGCGGCATGAACAGCTTTGCCGAAGCCGTCAGCCTGCGCCAGCGCTTCGACCCGGCCAGCAGCACGCGGCGGTTCCGCCTGTCGATGTCGGATATCGGCGAAATGGTGTTCCTGCCGCTGCTGATGGAACGCGTGCACGCGTTGGCGCCGCGCTTGCAGATCGAAGTGGTGGAAATTGCGCTGGAACGCCTGCCACAGGCGCTGCAGGACGGCGAGGTCGATCTGGCGATCGGCAACCTGGCGGGGCTGGGCCGGCACACGCACCATGCGGACCTGTTCACCGAACGCTATGCCTGCATGGGCCGCCGCGGCCATCCGGTGCTGTCATCGGGCCTGACGCGCGGGCAGTTCAAACGGCTGGATCACATCCTGGTGGACTCGCGCGCCAGCGCGCACCGGCTGCTGGACGACGTGCTGGGCGAAGCGGGGCTGCACCGCCAGCCCTATCTGACCCTGCCGCATTTTTCCGCCGCCGCCGAAATCGTGCGGCGCACGGACCTGACCGTGACGCTGCCGCACCGCGCCGCCGTCTGGTTCAACCGCGACGGCGCCTTCGAGATCCGGCCGCTGCCGCTGGCCTTGCCGCCGCTGAGCGTCACGGTGCATTGGCATCCGCGCTTTGAAAGCGATCCTGGCACCCGGTGGCTGCGGGCGCTGGTGGTGGACACATTGGCCGACCGGCCGGTGACGCCGATGCAGGACTGAACGCCGGTTGGCACAAGGCCTTGCGGCAATAACGGTGTATGCCCAAGACGCCCGCGCGCCCGACTTGTCCAGTATATGCAACAGACTCGCGCAGGTTTACCGGTTTATCTGGCTGATTGACGCAACTAGACTGCCGTCACTCCCTTTTTTCCAGGAAACCGCCATGTCCCCCCTGCCTACCCTGCGCCGCCTGATTCCCGCCCTATCGCTGGCGCTCGCCATCCCCGGCCTTGCCGCCGCCGCCGATCTGAAGATCACGCCCTACAACCCTGGCAACGACGCCATCTTCCAGGTGTCGTCGGTGCTGGTGACCGGCCAGCATGACGCCATCCTGATCGAAGCGCAGTTCGGCAAGTCGCAAGCCGAGCAGGTCGTGGCGCTGATCCGCGCCAGCGGCAAGACGCTGACCACCATCTACATCAGCCACGGCGACCCGGATTTCTACTTTGGCCTGGACACCATCCTGGCCGCCTTCCCCGCCGCCAAGGTCGTGGCCACCGCCCCGACCGTGCGCCATATCCAGGAAACCGTGGACGCCAAGCTGGCGTTCTGGGGCCCCAAACTGGGCGCCGATGCGCCGGGCAAGGCCGTGATTCCGCAGGTGCTGCAAGGCGACACGCTGACGCTCGAAGGCGAAACCCTGAAAGTGACCGGCCTGGACGGCCCGCAACCGGACCGCAGCTTTGTGTGGATCCCTACGCTGAAAGCCGTGGTCGGCGGCGTGGTGGTGTTCGGCGGCCTGCATGTCTGGACGGCCGACACGCAGACGCCGCAATCGCGCACCGACTGGCTGGCCACGCTGGCGCGAATCGACAGCCTCAAGCCCAAGACCGTGGTGCCTGGCCACTACGCGCCCGGCGCGCCGCTGAATCTGGAATCCGTGCAATACACGGCGAACTATCTGCGCGCGTTCGAGACCGAGGCCGCCAAGGCCGCCGACAGCGCCGCGCTGATCCAGGCCATGCGCGCCCGCTACCCGCAAGCCGGCGCCGCCGCCTCGCTGGAGATCAGCGCCAAGGTCGCCAAGGGCGAGATGAAATGGTGAGGCACAAGACCGGCTGAACCAGCCTGCCAGACGACGCTGCGGGCCCGGCGCGGCCGGGTCACCGCCGCGCCAATGACGCCCGCAACGCCAGATGCCGCAGGTGCCATACCTGCGACAGCGTGCCACCCCAGAACATGCCGTCGACCCATCCGGACACGCCGCCGAACGCCGCCGAAAATGCGGTATTGGCCGCCAGGCCATGGTCTTGCGCCAGCATCGCCATCAACGCGAACTTGGACACAAAAGCCAGCACCAGCAGCACCAGGGTGATGGGCGACCCGGGCCGTTCGATCATCCGCGTCTCCGGGTCATAGGTGGCGCGGCCCGCGCGCAGCCACAGCACCCAGCCGATCACGCCGCCCACCAGCGCACCGCCGGCGAAGGCCTCGTACGCGGACCGCAGATCGGTAACCTCGCCGTGGATGGACACCAGCACCCATACCAGGAACAGGATGGGCAGCAGGAA
>NZ_JAELTJ010001152.1 GCF_016428805.1 Achromobacter sp. ASV32 | reverse complement strand
CCCCCCCCCCCCCCCCCCCCCCCCCCCCCCCCCCCCCCCCCCCCCCCCCCCCCCCCCCCCCCCCCCCCCCCCCCCCCCCCCCCCCCCCCCCCCCCCCCCCCCCCCCCCCCCCCCCCCCCCCCCCTTCCCCCCCCCCCCCCCCCCCCCCACCACCACAACCGCATCGTCGTCGGCAGCGTCAGATGTGTATAAGAGACAGGAGCTGCACGGCGCGTTGCTGCGCCAGATCGGCTTTTCGCTGGCGGTGCTGGCCATCGAGATCCCGCTGGGAATTTTGCTGGCCCTGTCGATGCCCGCCAGCGGCTGGCGCGCCTCGGCGGTGCTGG
>NZ_JAELTJ010001151.1 GCF_016428805.1 Achromobacter sp. ASV32 | reverse complement strand
CCCCCCCCCCCCCCCCCCCCCCCCCCCCCCCCCCCCCCCCCCCCCCCCCCCCCCCCCCCCCCCCCCCCCCCCCCCCCCCCCCCCCCCCCCCCCCCCCCCCCCCCCCCCCCCCCCCCCCCCCCCTCTCACCCCCCCCCCCCCCCCCCCCACCACCACAACCGCATCGTCGTCGGCAGCGTCAGATGTGTATAAGAGACAGGGCTGATATTTAGCAATCAGTCAGACTGTTGACGTAAATAATCAGTCAGACTAATATTTGTGAATGAACTCCATTCGCCAAATCCGCAAAGCGGCTGCACTTTCACAGGCATAGCTTGCTGCCGCCC
>NZ_JAELTJ010001150.1 GCF_016428805.1 Achromobacter sp. ASV32 | reverse complement strand
CTACCTGATCTGGGCCTTCCTGCTGGTGGCCATGTGGTCCACCAGCAACCTGCTGGACTCGCGCGAGGGCCGCGCGATCCGCGCGCTCAAGGGCGGCCGCGTGATGGCCGAATCCATGGGCGTGGACCTGTCTCTTATACACATCTGACGCTGCCGACGACGATGCGGTTGTGGGGGTGGGGGGGGGGGGGGGGGGGGTGGAGGGGGGGGGGGGGGGGGGGGGGGGGGGGGGGGGGGGGGGGGGGGGGGGGGGGGGGGGGGGGGGGGGGGGGGGGGGGGGGGGGGGGGGGGGGGGGGGGGGGGGGGGGGGGGGGGGGGGGGGGGGG
>NZ_JAELTJ010000122.1 GCF_016428805.1 Achromobacter sp. ASV32 | reverse complement strand
GCTGGCGCCCGGCATGCGGCTGGGCTGGTTGCTGGGCGGACGCTGGAAGGCCCGCATTGCCATGCTGAAATTTGCGCAGAGCCGGCCCAACGAGCCCCTGGCACAGATCGCCGTGGCCGAGTACCTGGGCTCGCGCGCCTATGACCGCCACCTGACCCGGCTGCGCCGGCAATTGAAGACGCAGCGCGATCAGACGGCCGAAGCCATCGCGGCGCACTTTCCCCGCGGCACGCGGCTCAGCATGCCCACGGGCGGCATGCTGCTGTGGGTGGAAATGCCCGAGGGCCGCTCGGGGCTGGAGGTCTTCGAAGCCGCCTTGCGCCAAGGCATACGCGTGGCCCCGGGGGCGATGTTCTCCAACAGCACCCGCTACGACCACTTCCTTCGCATCAGCTGCGGCCAGCGCCACACGCCCGAGATCGCACGGGCGCTGGCCACGTTGGCGCACATTGTTGGCGAACGCTCCGCATGAATCCGCACCTGCACCAGTTCATCGTCGACTATGGCCTGTGGGCAGTCTTCGGGGGCACCTTGCTGGAAGGAGAAAGCGTGGTCGTGCTGGCCGGCTTTCTGTCGCATCAGCGGCTGCTGCACCTGCCCTACGTCATGCTGTGCGCGTTCGCCGGCTCATTCCTGGCGGACCAGGCCTTGTTCTATCTCGGCCGCCGCTATCGCGACCACCGCTATGTGGCGCGGATCCGCGCGCAGCCGGCGTTCGGCAAGGCGCTGGCGGCCATTGACCGCTACCCGCACGGCTTCATCCTGGCCCTGCGCTTCCTGTATGGCTTGCGCACGGTAGGGCCGGTGGCGCTGGGCGTGTCGCAGGTGTCGCCCCTGCGCTTTCTCGTGCTCAACGCCATTGCTGCCGCCATCTGGGCCGTGTGCTTCAGCCTGGTGGGATATCTGTTCGGGCAGACCATTGAGTCGCTGCTGGGACGACTGCATGGCGTGGAGACCAAGCTGGCAGTGGCCGCCGCGATCGGCATCGCGGTGTGGCTGGCTTACTGGCTGTACGCACGGCGTCGTCGTCAGGGGTGATCGCGGCACCTCGCCGGCCGCACCTCGCCGGCCGCACCTCGCCGGCCGCACCTGACCGGCCATCTCAAAACACCAGTTTGCCGCTGGCTATCATGACGTGGCGGCGGCGTGCCTTGCGGTACAGGGGGCCGATGAGCGGCAGCAGCGCCAGCCGCCGCAGAATGGGGTGACGCTGGTCGAAGTCGTGCCATGCCTTGAAGCCATGGCCCAGGCGCTCCCAGCTTTCGCGTGCTTCGGGAGAGAGTTTGCCGGGGTCGAAGGCCGCCAGCTTTGCCGCTTCCGAAACACGGGCCCCCAGGGCCCGGTTCCGGTATTCCAATGGATACTGATTCCGCATGGGGCCGCATATTACCCGGCTTGCGGGGCGCGTGCCGGCCCCACAGGCAGGGGCAACAACCGAGGTTTTGGCGCGTCCTTTGACCGCGATTTGCAAGCCCTTGTAAACAAAGGAAAAAGGCTGTCTATGCCCGGACTATCCCAAGGCTTGTCCACAGAAGTTGTGGGTAACTTTGCCGGCCCCGCCGGCAGCGCGCTTACTTCAGCGCAGCGATGACCTGGTCGCGCACGCTCTCGAAACCGGCCACGTATTGCGGATTTTCGGAGCGCGCCAGCAGGCTGGAGTAGTTCTGCTCGAGCTGGGCCTCGATGGCTTCGCGCAGGCCGGGCGAGCCCTTGGCCAGATGCAGCATCGTCAGCAGCGCCGAATTGAGCGCGTCGATACGGCCGCCCTGATGCGAAATGGTATGCACGATGACCGCGATTTGTTCCTGGGTGTCCATGGGTAAAGCCTCCTGGCAATGATTGTCGGCGCAAATCCTAGCATGGGTGCGCACGGCCGCTGGGCAAGGCCCGCCACCCGCGCTAGCATGAAGCGTAGCGCCGTGGCGCAACCGGAGCGTGCCCATGAAGACGATCCAGAACTACGTGCCCCCCGATGCCGCCGCCCTGCAGCGGCTGCAGGAGCGACTCGGGTACAACGATGCGCAGATGGCGGAATTGGCCGGGCTGGACGAAGCGGCGCCCTGGTCCAGCTATGTGGGCGGCCCGCAACCTCGGACACTCGGACGCCAGCGGCTGATCGCCATGGCCGCGCGCCTGGCGCTGGACGAACCGGCGTGGCTGCGGGTACTGGCGGCCATGCGCGACGCCGGCGCGCGCTTTGATTATGGCGCCCCGGTAGCGGTGCCAGCCGCACAGGTCCCCGCGCCCGGCCCCGAGGCGGAAGACAAGTTCGGCATGCGGCTGGTCAGCGACCGAGGCGCCTTCCACGAAATGGAACAGCTACGCGAGTTCGCCCACTTCGCCCACGAGTTCGGAGTCAGCGATGCCGTGCGCGCGGCGCGCTACGACAGCGGCGCCGACCTGTGCCGCTTCACGCTGGATGCCGCGCTGGCGCAGGACCCGGTCCGCCGCGACCGGGTCTTCGATGCGGCCTTCAAGACCATCACGCGTTTCGAGTTCGACGGTCGCGTCTATCAAGGCGGCATTCCGCCGGAGTCCGACGGCTGAGCCACGCCCGGCCGGGACTCGCGTTCCCGGCCGGCGCCCTCCGGCATTGACTTGCGGCGCGTGGCCCTTGTATGTTCGGGCGCATGAACGAACGCCTAGACGCCATCGACCGGCAACTACTCAGCCTGCTGCAGGCCAACGCCCGCGAACCGGCCGCCATCCTGGCGCGCAAGCTGGGGCTGGCGCGTACCACCGTGGTTGCACGCATCGCCCGCCTGGAACGCGAGAGCATCGTGGCCGGCTACGGCGTGCGCCTGGGGCGTCTGCTGGAAGAGGCCGCGGTGCGCGCCTACTGCTTCATCAGCGTGCTGCCCAAGACGCCGGCGGCGGTGATCCGCGAGCTGGAAAGAATGCCCGAGGTGGAAGAGGTATCGTCAGTCAGCGGCCCCTACGACTACCTGATCTTCCTGCGTTGCGAGACCCATGAACAGCTGGACGCGCTGCTGGACCGCATCGGCCTGATCGACGGCGTGAAGCAGACGCAGACGTCCATCGTGCTCAGCCGCAAGGTCGACCGCCGCAGCGCGGTCGCCACGCCCTGAACCGCACGGCCGGGTAGCCGCAACGCCGCCGCCTGCGCGCCCCTACGCAACGCCAGCCTATCGCTGTATTGTGGCGTGCGCCCGATCCGGGCGTACAAGAGGAGACAATACAGTGAAGCACCTGAAGCATTATCTCGCGCTGTCCCTGGCCGGCCTTGCGCTGCTGGGCGCCGCCGCGGCCCACGCCGGCACGCTGCTGACCGCGCAACTGAATTCCGACACGCTGGCCCGGCCCTGGACCTATAACGTCTACCTGCCGACCGGCTACGAAGATGGCAAGCTGGACTACCCCGTGCTGTACCTGCTGCACGGCAATGACGGCAGCCGCAACGACTGGGCCGTGAAAGGCCGCCTGAAGCCCACGGTGGACGCGCTGATCGAATCCGGCGACATCCCGCCGGCCATCATCATCATGCCGGACGCGGGTACCACCTGGTACGTGGACCTGAAAGAGAAGATGGAAACCGCCTTCTTCAATGACATGATCCCGCACGTGGAGAAAACCTACCGAACACTGACCACCCGCGACGGCCGGCTGATCGGCGGCCTGTCGATGGGCGGCTACGGCGCGCTGCGCTACACCCTGAAGTATCCCGAGAAGTTCCAGGCGGCCGCGCTGCTCAGTCCGGCCATCTACAACCCCGAGCCGCCGGCCGATTCGTCGGCCCGCAGCGTGAAGGTGTTCGCCGCGCCCGGCGGCGACGGCGCCTATGATCCGGAAGTCTGGAAGGCCTACAACTACCCGGTGCTGTGGGACGCCTTCCTGAAGAAAGGCATCAAGGTGCCGATGTACATCAATTCGGGCGACGACGACGAGTTCCGCATCGAAAACGAGGCCGCCCAGCTCTACGCGCTGCTGCGCAAGAACAAGCAGCCGGCGGAATTGCGCATTGTGAACGGCCCCCACGACTGGCCGGTCTGGGAAGCCACTATCGGCGATGCGCTCAAGTACGTGTTCCGGACAGTCAGCCGCCCGGCCGCGCGCTAGGTCGGCATGGCGGGGCCTGCCGCTGCCAGGCAGGCCCTACCTCAGGGACGGCGGGGGCGGCATAATGTTGTAATGTGGTCTATCGCCATTCACGGATCTCCCATGCTTGCACGCCTTGCCTCTGCCTTTGCCCTGCTCGTCCTGCTGACCGCCTGTTCCAGCATGAGCGAAGTGACGCCCACCGGCAAGAACGGCTACAGCGTCACCTACAGTTCGGGTACGCAGTTGCTGACCTGGGTCGAAATCAAGAACCAGGCGCTGCAACGCGCCGACCAGTACTGCCAGTCCATTGGCCGCAAACTGCAAAAGCCCGCCGTCACGTCCAACCATGCGACGGGCCTTGGATCCAAGCGCGCCACGGTCAACTTCGAATGCGGCGCGATCGAACCGCCCAAGAACGACAAGCCGTAGCCAGGAACGCATCGTGAACATTCAGCCCCCCGTGGGAATCACCATGGGAGATGCCGCCGGCATCGGCCCCGAAATCGTCGTCAAGGCTTGCGCGCAGGGCCTGAATGCGCCGTGCGTGGTGTATGGCGATGCGGGCGCCCTGCGCCGCGCCGCCGCCTTGCTGGGCGCCCGGCTGGACATCACCGAAATCGCGCATGCCGGCCTGGCCACGGGCGACGCCGGCCGCATCGAAGTCGTCTCCTGCAGCCCCGCGCTGCCGCCCGACCTGCCCTACGGCCAGGTCAACGCAGCGGCCGGACGCGCCGCCTACGATTATGTGTGCGCCGCCATCGACGACGCGCAGGCCGGCCGCATCCGTGCCATCGTCACGGCCCCGCTGAACAAGAAGTCCATGCACGAAGGCGGCATCGACTACCCCGGCCACACCGAGATCCTGGCCGAGCGTTCGGCAACCCAGGATTTCGCCATGATGCTCGCCAACGACGAGTTGCGCGTGCTGCTGGTCACCATCCACGTTGCCCTGGCCGACGTCATGGCGCGCATCACGCCGCAGGCTGAACTGACTGCCATGCGCCTGGCCGACCGCGCCTGCCGCCAGATGGGCATCGCCCGTCCGCGCGTCGCGGTGGCCGGCCTGAACCCGCACGCAGGCGAAGGCGGCAAGTTCGGCCGCGAAGACCTCGACATCATCGAACCGGCCATCCGCCGGGCGCGCGACGAAGGCATCGATGCCAGCGGCCCATGGCCCGGCGACACAGTCTTCATGCGGGCACGCCGCGGCGAATTCGACATCGTGGTGGCGCAGTACCACGACCAGGGCCTGATTCCGGTGAAATACCTGGGGCTGGACCATGGGGTCAATGTCACCGTGGGCCTGCCATTCGTACGCACCAGCGTCGACCACGGCACCGCGTTCGACATCGCCGGCAAGGGCGTGGCCGACCAGGCCTCGCTGGTCGCCGCGTTCGACCTTGCCCTGGCAATGACGCCCTGAGCGTCCCGGCCCCGCGGCCCTATACGCACGGCTGACGGACACCGGCGCCCCGCCGCCGGACGGCCCGCGGGCCCGGGGTCTACAATACGCCCCGATTCTGGCGCCCCCACGCGCGCTGCCGCTTTCCGTTCGATACCTACCTCCATGTCACGCCTTGCCCGTCTCCTGCCCGACCGCTTCACCCTCTACCTGATCTGCACCGTCATCATCGCCAGCATCGTGCCTGCCCACGGGCAGGGCGTGGTGGTGTTCGGCTGGATTACCAACGTTGCGGTCGGCCTGCTGTTCTTCCTGCATGGCGCGCGCCTGTCGCGCGAGGCGGTCGTCGCCGGCCTGACCCACTGGAAGCTGCACCTGACCATCTTCTCGGCCACGTTCCTCATGTTCCCGCTGCTGGGCCTGGCGCTCAAGCCCGTGCTGGAACCGCTGGTCACGCCCGAGCTGTACCTGGGCATCCTGTTCCTGTGCTGCCTGCCGGCCACCGTGCAATCCGCCATCGCCTTCACCTCGATGGCGCGCGGCAACGTGCCGGCCGCCGTCTGCAGTGCATCGGCCTCCAGCCTGCTGGGCATTTTCCTGACCCCGCTGCTGGTGGGCACGGTCGTGGCCAACGCCGGCAGCGCGCCGATCTCGTTCGACGCCGTCGGCAAGATCATGCTGCAACTGCTGCTGCCCTTCGTGCTGGGCCAGTTCGCCCGCCGCTGGATCGGCGCCTGGGTGCACAAGCGCAAGGCGATGCTGAAGTTCGTGGACCAGGGCTCGATCCTGCTGGTGGTCTACACCGCCTTCTCGGAAGCCATCAACGAAGGCCTGTGGCGCTCGACGCCGGTCCCTGCCTTGCTCGGCCTGGTGGTTTGCTGCGCCGTGATCCTGGCGCTGGCGCTGGGCCTGTCGGCCCTGGCCGGCCGCGTGTTCGGCTTCAACCTGCCCGATCGCATCACGCTGCTCTTTTGCGGCTCCAAGAAGAGCCTGGCCAGCGGCATCCCCATGGCCCAGGTGCTGTTCGCCGGCCACGCCGTGGGCGCCATCGTGCTGCCGCTGATGCTGTTTCACCAGATCCAGTTGATGGTCTGCGGCGTGCTGGCCGCGCGCTACGGCAAGCGGCCCGAGTCGGAAGAGTGACTGCCAGCCGCTCAATAAAAAACCGCGCCTCGGCGCGGTTTTTTGTTGGACCATGCGGCTGCGATCAGTACATATCCTTGGGCTGCGCGCCCGAGAAGTTCAGGAAGCGCGTACTGGACCCCTGGAAGGTCAGGCGCACGGTGCCGATCGGGCCGTTACGCTGCTTGCCGATGATGATCTCGGCCGTGCCCTTGTCCGGCGAATCGGGGTTGTAGACCTCGTCGCGGTAGATGAACAGGATCACGTCGGCGTCCTGTTCGATAGCGCCGGATTCGCGCAGGTCGCTCATCACCGGGCGCTTGTTGGGGCGCTGCTCCAGGCTTCGGTTCAACTGCGACAGTGCGATCAGCGGGCAGTTCAGCTCTTTGGCCAGGCCCTTGAGCGAGCGGCTGATTTCCGACACTTCAGTGGCCCGGTTTTCGCCCGAACCGTTGCCCGACATCAGTTGCAGGTAGTCGATGATGATCAGCCCAAGCTGGCCACACTGGCGCGCCAGCCGGCGGGTACGCGCACGCACTTCCATCGGGCTGAGCGCGGGAGTTTCGTCGATGTAGACCTGCGCGTCCTGCATCAGCTGCACGGCGTGCGTCACGCGCGGCCAGTCTTCGGCGATGAGCTTGCCGGTCCGCATGCGGTGCTGGTCCAGCAGGCCAACGGAGCCGAGCATACGCATGGCCAACTGCACGGCGCCCATTTCCATGGAGAACACGGCCACCGGCAGGCCCTGCTCGATCGCGACGTGCTCGCCGATGTTCATCGAGAACGAGGTCTTGCCCATGGAAGGACGGCCGGCCACGATGATCAGGTCGCCGCCTTGCATGCCCGAGGTCATCTTGTCCAGGTCGGTAAAGCCCGTAGGCACGCCGGTGACGTCGGAACTGCCCTCGCGGTGGTAGAGCTCGTCGATGCGCTCGACCACCTGGGTGAGCAGCGGCTGGATCTCCTGGAAGCCGGCGGCGCCGCGGGCGCCTTCCTGGGCGATCTGGAATACCTTGGATTCGGCTTCGTCCAGCAGTTGGCGCGCTTCCTTGCCTTGCGGGTTGAGCGCGGCCGAAGAGATTTCGTCGGCGATCGACACCAGCTTGCGCAGCATGGCGCGCTCGCGCACGATCTCGCCGTAGCGGCGGATGTTGGCGGCCGAGGGCGTGTTGTGCGCCAGGGCATTCAGGTAGGCCAGGCCGCCGGCGTCTTCGGCCTTGCCGGCACTGACCAGCGATTCATTGACCGTAATGACGTCGGCCGGACGGGCCAGTCCGATCAGACGGGCGATGTGGTGCCAGATCAGCCGGTGATCGTGGCGATAGAAATCTTCCTCGACCAGCACGTCGGCGATGCGGTCCCAAGCCGAATTATCGAGCAGGAGGCCGCCCAGAACCGACTGCTCCGCCTCGATCGAGTGGGGGGGAACACGCAGGTATTCGAGCTGGGGATCGGCGGGTGTATTCATGGCTTCAATAGTAACGGCTGCAGGATGTCCGCAACGCGGAAAAACCCCTGTACATCGCGCGACGGCACGCGGCCCAGCAGGGGGCGCAGAGGCGTGGCGATGAAGGAAAGCACCCGGGTCAGGCGGCGCAGGCGCGCCTTGACCTCGGGGTCGGGATTGCACTCGAAATAGACCTCGAGCGCCAGTTTACCCAGCGTCCTGCTGACATCGTCCGGCAATTTACGTAAAGACGCCATCGAAGCCAGCATCTGGAACAGATCATAGGCCTGCGCCAACGGGCGCGACAATGTCGACCCGATGTTTTCCTCGAAATCGATGCGCCACAACTCGCCGTCGCGCAGGGTGATATTGCGGATCTGGGCACCGCCGTGCCACAACCCCCGGACATGGAAAGCGGCCAGGTCGGCGGCGGCGGCGCGCGCCAGCCACAGGCGTGAAGTCGTGTCTTCGTTGCGGATCAGGTCGGCCAGGTCCTCACCGACGAACTCCAGCACCAGCAGGCCCTGTTCCTGCCACCACACTTCCGGCACGCGGCAGCCGGCCAGCAGCAGCTGTTGCAGGCGACGTGCCTCGTGCTCCAGGCCATTGCGCAGCAGGATGCCGGGGCGCGGAAATTCACCCAGAAACACCTTGCAGCCCACCCCGAGAAACAACGCCCGCACATAACGCAGCGCATAGCTGACGCCGCGGGCGAAGCTGGGGCGCCGGCGCTTGATGATGCAGCGCACCCCGTCTACGGTGGCATCCCGCACCGACGGCTCGCTCTCGGCGTTCAGGCTGTCGAGCCAGGTGCGCAATCCGGCGGGCGCATTGTGGTGGACGGGCGGCTGGGTCAAGAGGTCCTCTGTACAAAACAACGTACGGCACGCGTGCAGCCCGCAAGACTACACGCAATTACCAGGGGCAAAGCGGATCGAGCCGCGGCGAAAAAGAAAAAAAGCCGGCGCGCGGGCCGGCTCTTTTTTACCGCGATGTCCGGATTAGGACAGTTCGCCTTCGATCAGCACCGTGACGTCGACGATGACGTCGGCGTGCAGGGCGACTTGAACGGGGAACTCGCCGACCGACTTCAGCTGGCCATTGGGCAGACGCACTTGCGCCTTTTCAATGCCTTCGAAACCAGCCTTCTTCAGGCCTTCGGCGATGTCGGCGTTGGTGACCGAACCGAACAGACGGCCATCGACGCCAGCCTTCTGGGCGATCTTCAGCTGGAAGCCGTTGACGCGCTCGCCCAGAGCCTGGGAGGCGGCCAGCTTCTCGGCCTGGACCTTTTCCAGTTCGGCGCGGCGGGCTTCGAATTCCTTCAGGGCGGCGTCGGTTGCGCGACGGGCCTTCTTCTGGGGAATCAGGAAGTTACGGGCGTAGCCATCACGCACGCGAACGACTTCGCCGAGGTTACCCAGGTTGACGACTTTTTCGAGCAGAATAACTTGCATTTCAGTGCCCCGGATTAGTTGTGGTTGTCGGTGTAAGGCAACAGGGCCAGGAAGCGCGCGCGCTTGATGGCGGTGTCCAGCTGACGCTGGTAGATTGCCTTGGTGCCGGTCAGGCGAGCCGGGATGATCTTGCCGTTTTCTTGCACGAAGTCGCGCAGGGTGTCCAGATCCTTGTAGTCGATCTCTTCCACGCCGGCTGCGGTGAAGCGGCAGAACTTACGACGCTTGAACAGCGGGTTCTGCTGCGTGAATTTGCGTTTTTCTTTGCGTTTTCCGAAGAAAGCCATGATATGTGCCTCTATGTTTGAGGGGACAACCCGTGTCGGGTCCGATTCCCCATAACCTATCCGTTTTCAGAAGGCGCTTTCGCGCCCTTTGCCCATTCCCGTCAAGCCACCAGCGGATCGCGTCCTGCGCTGCCGCTGATCTTGCGTGCCTGCTGCAGATGCAGCTTGAACTTTGCCGAGTCCTTGCGAACGGGGGCCAAAAACCCCTGCACCTGCAATTCGGACCCCAGCGCCGTTCCTTTCAACAGCAACGCCAGATCGCCCAGTGCCACGGCCGAGATCGTCAGTTCCACACGGCGCGGATGGCCGGCTTCGATGACCTCGGATTCGTGCGCCAGCACCATTTCCAGTGCGGGCAGACCAGCGGGAGTGTGGCGCAAAGGCTCGCATTCGAGAACGCGGGCGCTCAGTTCCAGTTTGTTCATCCTGCCAGGCACCAAGGGGACTGCATGGGTGGGCTCTGCGTGAGCCCTGCTTACTCGGCCTGAACCGCGACAGCTTCCGCCGAAGCCTTGCGGGCTTCTTCGCGCTCGACCGACTTCATCATGATCGAGGGAGCGGTCTGGGCCTTCTTGGTCTTGATGACCAGGTGGCGCAGAACGGCGTCGTTGTAGCGGAACGAGTGTTCCAGCTCATCCAGCGTGGCTTGGCCGCACTCGATGTTCAGGCAGACGTAGTGAGCCTTGACGAGCTTCTGGATCGGGTAGGCCAGTTGACGGCGACCCCAGTCTTCCAGGCGGTGAACCGAGCCGCCTTGGCCCGTGACCAGCGCTTGGTAACGTTCGACCATGGCGGGCACTTGCTCGCTTTGGTCGGGGTGAACGATAAACACTACTTCGTAGTGACGCATGAGTAAAACTCCTTGAGGATGTCTTGCCGGCCATTTGTCTAGCACCGCGAATTTTCAACAAATCAGCGGCTTTCCAGTGCTTTCTCTATCACTGGTCTTTTTTCTTTAGACTGGCCTGCAAGGGGCAGCCCGCTGCCCAAAAAGCATGGGCGGTCGAGCAAGAAAGCTCTCGATTATCACCGATTGCGAATGCTCACGCAAGCCGCGAACGCATCAGGAAATTGGGGACGCATTATTCGCCCCGCCCTGCCCGGTCGGTTGCGGCGCATCCGCAACGCCGATCGGCTCGGGCCGGCTGACCACGCTGACCATCACGTAGCTGATGATCATGAGCAGGAACCACGACCCCAGCTTGGCGATGGACACGAGCTCCCAGCCCTGGGACTGGTTGGGGTAGCGCCAGGCGTTGGCGAAGGTGCCGATGTTCTCGGCAAACCAGATGAACAGCGCCACCAGCACGAACCCCAGCAGCAGCGGCATCCGCCGGTAGTCGCGCCAGATGCGAAAGTACACCCAGGTCCGCGCGAACAGCACCGCGGTCAGGCCGAACAGCGCCACGCGGAAATCGGGGATGAAATGGTGCGCGAAGAAATTCACGTAGATCAGCACCGACAGCGTCACGGTGGCGACCAGCGGCGGATGGGCCCGGAAGCGGAAGTCGAACAGCCGCCAGACCCGCGCCAGGTAACTGCCGACCGCCGCATACATGAAACCGGTAAAGAGCGGCACGCCGCCGATGCGCAGCACACTGGCCTCGGGGTAGATCCACGAGCCCGCGGCCGTCTTGAACAGCTCCATGCCGGTGCCGACCACATGGAAGATGAGAATGACCTTGGCTTCGCTCCAGGTTTCCATGCGCAGGGCCAGCAGCGCCGCCTGAATGGCCAAGGCGGCCAGGGTCAGGAAATCGTAGCGGGCCAGCCAGGCGTCCTGCGGATACCACCAGTGCGTGCCCAGCAGCAAGGCGCACATCAGCCCGCCGAACAGGCAGGCCCAGGCCTGCTTGACGCCGAAGCGGAAGAATTCATAGAGGGCGACGCCGAAACGGCCGCGGCCGGCCAGATTTCCGGCCAGCCGCGCTTCCCAATTTGCCAGTCTCGCGATGAGCGGCCAATCCGCGGCCGCCGGATGACCCACGAAGGACTCAGCCTTCCACGACGGCGTAGGCCGAGTGGTTGTGGATCGATTCGAAGTTCTCGGCCTCGACGCGATAGCGGGCGATGCCGGGATGCGCATTCAGGCGAGCCGCCACATCGCGCACCAGATCTTCGACGAACTTGGGGTTGTCGTAGGCGCGTTCGGT
Source organism: Achromobacter sp. ASV32 (assembly GCF_016428805.1). GTDB lineage: Bacteria > Pseudomonadota > Gammaproteobacteria > Burkholderiales > Burkholderiaceae_B > Achromobacter. The sequence goes on along the minus strand of NZ_JAELTJ010000122.1, from coordinate 5,498 downwards.
GACGTATTTCTCGTCGGGGCGCTTGAGCAGGCCCCAGAGCTCACATGAGCCTTCGTCTTCGATCAGGCGGATGACGCCATCCATGCTGATGTCGGATTCCAGGATGGCCGACACCGTGACGTGCGAGCGCTGGTTGTGCGCGCCGTATTCGGAGATGGCCTTGGAGCACGGGCACAGGCTGGTGACCGGTACCTGCACGACCAGCTCGAACTCGACTTTGTCGCCCTGGGCACGGGCGATCCACTGCACTTCGTAGTCCAGCAGGCTTTGCACGCCGGAAATCGGGGCGGACTTGTTGATGAAGTACGGGAACGCCGCGGTGATGTCGCCGCGTTCGGCGTGCAGCAGCGGCAGCATGTCGGCGGCCATGGCGCGGAACAGGGTCGGCGTCATGGGGGTGCTGCGGTACTTTTCCAGCAACGCCACGAAGCGGGACATGTGCGTCCCCTTTTCTTCGGGCGGCAGCGCCACCGTCAGGGTCCAGTTGGCCACGGTGCCTTGGGGCGAACCGTCGGCGTTTTCGATAAGCATCGGGTGGCGCACGCCACGGATGCCCACGCGCTGGATCGGAATGTGCCGGGTGTCCGCCGAGCTCTGGACGTCGGGCATCACGATGGCGGGGTCGATCGGAGAATTCATGTCGGCTACCAGTCTGGGCAACGAGCGTGGCGTAAGCACGCAGACCCAGGAATCTTTAAGAGGGGCCCATTATCGCCCAAAGTCCAACGAGCGCCAGGGAAAACCCTTTCATTCGTAGGCCGGCGGGGCCGGAACACAGTGTTTCGCCAGACGGACCAAACCCCAGGGGGCGGGTCCGTCCGCGGGCGGCTCAGTCCAGCAAGGCGGCGTAGCGGGCGCGGATCGATTGCTCGATGCCCGCGGCGTCCAATCCGATGCCGGCCAGCAGCGCCATCTGGTCGCCGTGGTCGATGAACTGGTCCGGAAAACCCAGTTGCAGCACCGGGATCAGGACACCTTCGGCGCTGAGGACTTCCAGCACGGCGCTGCCGGCGCCGCCCATGACCGAGGCGTCTTCGATGGTCACCAGTGCATCGTGGCGGCTGGCCAGATCCAGGATCAGTGCGCGGTCGATGGGCTTGACGAATCGCATGTCCGCCACCGTGGCATCCAGCTTGGCGGCCGCCGCCAGGGCCGGCTGCACCAGCGTGCCGAAGCCCAGGATGGCGATCTTGCGGCCTTCGCGGCGCACCACGCCGCGGCCGACCTCGACCGTGTCCAGACCGGGCGCTTCCATGGCACCGCAGCCGGCGCCACGCGGGTAGCGCACCGACGCCGGGCCGGGGTACTGATAACAGGTGGACAGCAGCAGGCGGGTCTCGGCCTCGTCGGACGGGGTCGACACCACCATGTTGGGCACACAGCGCAGGAAGGCCGTGTCGTAGTTGCCCGCATGGGTGGCGCCGTCGGCGCCGACGATGCCGGCGCGGTCCAGCGCGAACGTGACGTCCAGGCTCTGCAGCGCCACATCGTGGATGAGCTGGTCGTAGCCGCGTTGCAGGAACGTGGAATAGATGGCGACCACGGGCTTTTGCGCTTCGCAGGCGATGCCGGCGGCGAAGGTCACGGCGTGCTGCTCGGCAATGCCCACGTCGAAGTAGCGCAGCGGAAAGCGTTTTTCGAATTCGACCAGACCGCTACCCTCGCGCATGGCGGGGGTGACGGCGACCAGGCGCGAGTCCTGCGCAGCCATGTCGCACAGCCAGTCGCCGAACACCTGGGTGAACGTGCGCTTGCCCGGCGCCTTCGATTGCTGGATGCCGACGGCGGGATCGAACTTGCCCGGGCCGTGATACAGCACCGGGTCGGCCTCGGCCAGCTTGTAGCCCTGCCCTTTCTTGGTGACCACGTGCAGGAACTGCAGGCCTTGCAGCGCCTTCAGGTTCTGCAGCGTCGGCACCAGCGCGTCCAGGTCGTGGCCGTCGATGGGGCCGACGTAGTTGAAGCCGAACTCCTCGAACAGCGTGGCCGGCGTGACCATGCCCTTGGCGTGTTCCTCGAAGCGACGCGCCAGTTCGAGGACGGGCGGCACGTGCTGCAGCACCGCGCGGCCGACGTTCTTGGCGGCGGCGTAGAAGCGGCCGGACATCAGGCGGGCCAGGTAGCGGTTCAGCGCCCCCACCGGCGGCGAGATCGACATGTCGTTGTCGTTCAGGATCACCAGCAGGTTGATATTGGGCGTGACGCCGGCGTTGTTCATGGCCTCGAAGGCCATGCCCGCCGACATGGCGCCATCGCCGATCACGGCGATGTGCTGGCGCTGTTCGCCGGCGTTGCGCGAAGCCACCGCCATGCCCAGCGCGGCCGAGATCGACGTGGACGAATGCGCCGTGCCGAAAGCGTCGTATTCGGATTCGCTGCGTTTGGGAAAGCCGGAGATGCCGTCCTGCTGGCGCAGCTTGGCCATGCCGGCGCGGCGTCCGGTCAGGATCTTGTGCGGATAGGACTGGTGGCCGACGTCCCAGACAATGCGGTCGTGCGGCGTGTCAAAGACCTGATGCAGCGCCAGCGTCAGTTCCACCGTGCCCAGGTTCGACGACAGATGGCCGCCGGTCTTGGAGACCGACTCCAGCACGAAGCCGCGCAATTCGTCTGCCAGCCGTTTGAGCTCGCGACGATCCAGGCGCTTGAGGTCTGCCGGGGATTGAATGCGGTCCAATAAATCTGTCGTCATGCTTGTATGGGGTTCGTTTGCCCGGCCTGCGGCCAGCCCGGACGGGTCACGGTTCAGCGGTCTCGAAGGACGATGAAGTCAGCCAGTTCAGCCAGGCGCGAGCCGGCGTCGCCCAGCGGTTCCAGCGCGGCCAAGGCGGTTTCGCGCAGTTCGCCGGCGAAGGCGCGCGCCTCGTCCAGGCCCAGCAGCGACACGTAGGTCGGCTTGTTTTCGGCCGCGTCCTTGCCCGGGGTCTTGCCCAGGCTGGCGGAATCGGCCGTCACGTCGAGAATATCGTCCACCACCTGGAAAGCCAGGCCCATGGCTTGCGCGTAGACGTCCAGCGCCTGGCGCGAGGCCGAGCTGGCGCCGGCGACGATACCGCCCAGCGCGACGCTGCAGGCAAGGATGGCGCCGGTCTTCATGCCGTGCATCATCTGCAGTTCGTCGCGCGACAGCGTGCGGCCGACGCTGAACAAGTCGATGGCCTGGCCGCCCGCCATGCCCTGGCTGCCGGCCGCGCGGGCCAGCGACTGGGTGGCCTGAACGATCAGCGCGGGCGCGATCGGCATGGACGCCAGCAGTTCAAAGGCCAGCGGTTGCAGCGCGTCGCCCGCCAGCATGGCGGTGGCTTCGTCGAATTGCACATGAGTGGTGGGACGACCGCGGCGCAGGATGTCGTCATCCATGCAGGGCAGGTCATCGTGCACCAGCGAATAGGCGTGGATCAGTTCCACCGCGGCCGCAGCGCGGTCCAGCGAGGCCTCGACAGCCAGCACGCTGCCGCTGACGGGGCAGGCCTGGCCTGCTGCATAGACCAGCGCGGCCCGAACCCGCTTGCCGCCACCGAGGACGGCGTAGCGCATGGCTTCATGCAAACGGGCAGGCAGCGCGTCGGCTGGCGGCAGGAGGTCGTCGAGCACGTCTTCGACGTGCCGCACGCGGCCCTGCAGCCACTCCGGGAAAGCGAGTTGAATTTGCTTCATCCGAGTCTTATTCGTCATCCAGCGCCGCCGGGTCCAGCGGGCGCAGCAAGTCGCCTTCCAGGACCTTCACCTGCTGTTCAGCCTGGGCCAAGCGGTCCTGGCAGACGCGCGTCAGCTCAACGCCGCGCCGGTAGGCGGCCAGCGATTGCTCAAGCGGCAACGAGCCGTCTTCCATGGCCGCAACCAGCGATTCCAGCTCGGCCAGGGCCGTCTCGAAATCCTGGGGCAAGGGACGGTCGCTGGTCTGCGGATCGGCTTGTGTGGGTTTGGCCAAACGGGTCTCCGAGGGCGCAAGGGGTGGATCAATTCATGAATTGTACGAGATACCTGGACCCTGCCCCGACGCGCCGCCGGTCTCAGGCCGAGGCGCCCGCCAGCCCCGCGATCGCGGCCCGCAATGCGGGCGCCACCTGCGTGCGCAGGTTGATTGCCGGCAGCAGGCCGGCGGGGCCGCCGCAGCTCATGACAAACACGCCCTCGCCCGTGACGGACACGAACGGCACCGCGACGGCATTGATGCCGGACTGCCATTCCCCGATCGCGAAACAGCAGCCCGTTTCGGCCAATTCAACGCGCGCGCGCTCGATCGCGGCGGCGGCCGGCGCGGCCGGACCCAGCCGTTCCAGCACGTCGGCGCACGCGGGCGCCGGCAGGCTGGCCAGATAGGCGCGGCCCATGGCGCTGTCCAGGCTGGCTCGATACCCCACGGGCAGGCGCAGGTAAAGGGCGGACGAACCGTGAATGGCCTCGACATAGGTCATGGCGTCGCCGTCGAACGCCCCCAGCGCCACCGCGCCGCCCGTCTCGCGCGCCAGGTCGGTCATGGACGCCTTGGCCAGCTCGCGCACTTCCAGGCCGGCCAGCAACCCGAAACCCAGCGCCAGCACGCCATAGCCAGGCGAATACTTGCCGGTATCCGGGTGATAGCGCAGATAACCGAGCTCGGTCAGCGTGTACGTGATGCGGCTGATGGTGGGCTTGGGCAGGCCGGTCAGGCGCGCCAGGTCCAGGTTGCCCAGCGCCGCCACGCCGGGCCGGAAGCACCGCAGCACCTCCAGCCCGCGCGCCAACGCCGTGATGAAGTCGGGCGAGACCGGCCCCTCGCCCACGGCGCCCGCCCGCTTGCGGCGCGCCGGCGCGCTCAGTTCCAGCTTCTGGTCGGGCTTGGCGGCGGGATGAGGGATGCGCTTGGGATCAGAAAAAGATTGCATTTCTATTCGCTTCGTTTTTATAGTTTATTTCGAATGACAAAACTAAATTCCAATATACGGAATTCAAAAAGCGATTTCAAGGGGAAAACATGATTCGCAAACGCTATAAATTCCTGGCGGCCCTGCTGCTGGGTGCCGCCTCCCTGGGCGCCGCCCAGGCCGACACCTATCCGTCCCGCCCGATCAAGGTCGTGTCGCCCTTCCCGGCCGGCGGCGCCACGGACGTGCTGACCCGTGTACTGGCCGAACGCATGGCCAAGACGCTGGGCCAACCGATGATCGTCGAGAACAAGGCCGGCGCGGGCACCTCGATCGGCGCGGCCTTCGTGTCGCGCGAAACGCCGGACGGCTACACCATCCTGATGGCCACCAACTCCACCCTGGTCACCAACCGCTACCTGTATAAGGAACTGCCCTACGACCCGGACGGCTTCGCGCCGATTGGCATGGTGGGCGTGGGTCCGCTGGTGCTTCTGTCCAGCCCCAAGCGCCCGTTCAACAGTACCCAGGACATCGTGGCCTACGCCAAACAGAATCCGGGCAAGCTGACCTTCGCCACCTTTGGCGCCGGCACCTCGTCGCACCTGGCGGGCGAGCTGTTCAAGGAACGCGCGGGCATCGACATCCTGC
>NZ_JAELTJ010001149.1 GCF_016428805.1 Achromobacter sp. ASV32 | reverse complement strand
CCCCCCCCCCCCCCCCCCCCCCCCCCCCCCCCCCCCCCCCCCCCCCCCCCCCCCCCCCCCCCCCCCCCCCCCCCCCCCCCCCCCCCCCCCCCCCCCCCCCCCCCCCCCCCCCCCCCCCCCCCCCTTCACCCCCCCCCCCCCCCCCCCACACCACCACAACCGCATCGTCGTCGGCAGCGTCAGATGTGTATAAGAGACAGTATCCACCCTGTTCGATGGATTGCCGCAAGCCGAATCGACCCCGGCCGAGTGCGCGGCTCCCGTGGCAGTGATGTCCGGCGGCGCGGCCCTGGCCGTGGCGGGCTTGACCATGACCGCGCCCGGACG
>NZ_JAELTJ010001148.1 GCF_016428805.1 Achromobacter sp. ASV32 | reverse complement strand
CCCCCCCCCCCCCCCCCCCCCCCCCCCCCCCCCCCCCCCCCCCCCCCCCCCCCCCCCCCCCCCCCCCCCCCCCCCCCCCCCCCCCCCCCCCCCCCCCCCCCCCCCCCCCCCCCCCCCCCCCCCTCTTCACCCCCCCCCCCCCCCCCCACACCACCACAACCGCATCGTCGTCGGCAGCGTCAGATGTGTATAAGAGACAGCGGCAGCACCGTGCGTCAGCTGCAACCGGCCGAGGTCGGCATCGACATCAACCAGGAACGCTTTGACGCCGCCGTGCTGGCGGTGCCGCCCGCCTTCGCGGCGCGCCTGCTCGAAGGCCCCCTGCGG
>NZ_JAELTJ010000121.1 GCF_016428805.1 Achromobacter sp. ASV32 | reverse complement strand
AGACGTAGGGGTACATCAGGCCGCCGTCGCGATACAGGCGGTTCATGCCGCGCTCGAGCTTCATCGGGCTGTTCTTGCCGACGTTGCGCTCGAAGATCTCGCCGTAGTTGCCCAGCTGCTTGACGATGTTGTAGGCCCAACGCTCGTCCAGCCCCAACGCCTTGCCGTTGCCCGGCTCCACGCCCAGGAAGCGGGCGATGCGCGGGTCGGTGGATTTGAGCATCTCGTCGACGTTGGCCTGGGTGATGCCCATGTCTTCGGCGGCGATCGGCACCTGGATGACCCACTTGACGATGTCGAACCAGCGGTCGTCGCCGTGGCGCACGGACGGCGTCAGCGCCTCGCTATGGCCGCTGGCCGGGAAGATCACGTAGTCGTCGGGGTTCTGCGCCTGGGTGGCGCGCACCGCCGCCAGGGCCGAAGCGTCGGTGATCAGGCCGTCGCAGCGGCCTGAGAAAAATGCCTGGCGCGAGGCGGCCACGTTGTCGAACAGCACGGTCTTCAAACCCAGTTTGAACTTGCGCGACAGATCGGCCACGGTCACTTCGTTGGTGGACCCGGTCTGCACGCAGATGGTGGCGCCGGTCATGTCCTTGGTCTGGGTGATGCCCAGCTCCTTGCGCACCATGAAGGCGTCGTACTCGTAGTAGTTCGGGTAGGTGAAGTTGATGCCATTGGCATCGCGCCGCAGTGTCCAGGACGTGGTGCGCGGCAACACGTCGATCTGCCCCGTCTGCAATGCGGTCAGGCGCTGCTGGCCGGTCAGCGGCACGAAACGCGCCTTGGACGCATCACCCAGCACGGCGATGGCGATGGCGCGGCAGGTGTCCACGTCCAGGCCCTTCCAGTTGCCGTCCTTGTCCGGCGCGGAAAAACCGGTCGTGCCGTGACCCGACCCGCAGATGACATAGCCGCGGGCGCGGATCTGGTCGACCGTGGGGCTGTTGGTCTGCGTGACGGCGGCGGCCACGGGCGACGTCTCGGCGGCGGGTACGGCTGCCGTGGCGCCGCCGGCTGCGGCAGGCGCCTGGGCGGATGCCGCAGCCGGCGCCAGGGCAACCACGACTGCGGCGGCCAGGACCCAACGGCCCAAATTCGGTGTGAAGCTGAACAACATGGCAATTCCCCTTGCTATATATAGAGCGCCTTATGGCGCTTCGTGTCTGCCGCCGGCATGAGGAGCCGCCGGCAGGCGTTGAAACCGAACGGCGCGGCCCACGGCCCGGCACACGGCCGGCGCCTCGGGCCGCCCCGTCAGCGCTGTGCCTGATACGCCGCCAATCCGGCGCGCAGGTCATCCTTGAGCACGTCCACGTCTTCCAGCCCGATCGACAAGCGCACGATGGGCTGGTCCGTCGCCGGGAACGCGCGCTCGGCCTGCAGCGCGGCCGGGTAATAGGCGGCCAGGCTATGCACCCCGCCCCAGCTGGCGCCGATGGCGAAATGACGCAGCGAATCGAAAAAGCCGTTGAACGCTGACGCCGGCGCGGGGGCCAGCACCATCGAGAACAGGCAGCCGTTGGTGGAAAAATCGCGGCGCCACAGTGCATGGCCCGGGTCGCCGGGCAGCGGCGGATACAGCAGGCGCTCCACCTGCGGCTGGCCCGCCAGCCACTCGGCCACGCGCAGCGTCGCCTCGCTTTGCGCCCGTACCCGCAGGCCCAGGGTTTCCAGGCCGCGCAGCACCAGGAAGCAATCCTCGGGGCTGACCTGCTGGCCCAGGATGCTCTGGGTCTCGCGCAGCACCGCATAGTGGCCGGCGTCGTTCATGCTGATGGCGCCCATCAGCACATCGGAATGGCCGCTGAAGAACTTGGTGGCCGCCTCCACGCTGAAGTCCACCCCGTGCGCCAGCGGCTTGAACCCCAGCGGACTGGCCCAGGTGTTGTCCATCGTCGTCAGCACGCCGTGGCGGCGCGCGGCGGCGGCGATGGCCGGCACATCGGCCATTTCCATGGTGACGGTGCCCGGCGCCTCGATGCAGATCATGCGGGTGGTCGGGCGGATCAGGGCGTCGATGCCCGCGCCGATGGACGGGTCGTACAGTTCGACGTCCACACCCATGTGGGCCAGCCATTTTTCGCCGAAGGTCTTGAGCGCGCCGTAGCAGGCGGCCGAGATCAGCAGATGGTCGCCGCCGCGCACAAAGCCCATCACCACCGTCATCAAGGCTGCCGCGCCCGATGGCGTGATGACGCAGTGGCGGCCGCCTTCGAGCTCGGCGATGCGGTCCTCCAGCAGCCGCGCGGTGGGCGTACCCGTGACGCCATAGCTGAAGCCGTCGGGCTGGCGCTGCTTGCGGTTGACGAAGGACGCCAGCGAATCGAACACCACCGTCGATGCGCGCTGCACCGACGGCGACAGGCTGGCAAAATCTCTATTAGTCTGGTTGATAGCTTTCATCTAATCTATTCGCTGGGCTTAGAAGGTGATCGGGAACAGGACAAGTGTCTGCCTTTTGATCCATTGCCTCAACAATCGAAACAACTCAGTCAATAAGCAGGACTTATAGATGGACATGCGAGAAATCCAGGTCTTCCGGGCCGTGATGCAGGCCGGCACGACCAGCAAGGCCGCCACGCTGCTGGGAATTTCGCAGCCGGCGGTCAGCCAGGCGATCCGCAAGCTGGAAAGTTCATCGGAACTGCGCCTGTTCGAGCGTGTGCGCGGGCGGCTGGTGGCCACGCAGGAGGCCGAGGCGCTGATGGAGGAAGTGGACCGCTGCTTTGCCGGCTTCGAGCTGATCGAACACCGCATCCGCAGTCTGAAATCGTTCGGTGTGGGGCGCCTGGCCGTGGGCTCCCTGCCCGCCCTGGGCACCGGCTTCATGCCGCGCGCGATTGCGGCCTTCGGGCTGCAGGACCGCCGCATCCAGATGTCGTTCCAGATCATGAGTTCGCGCGAGGTGCTGCAGCAGGTGGCGGCCGGCCAGCTCGATTTCGGCCTGATGGCCGACGAACTGTCGGTGGCCGGCCTGGAGCATTCGGAATTCGTGCGCATCCCCGGCGTGATCGCCATGCACAACCGCCATCCGCTGGCCGCCAAGCCCCGCATCGCGCTACAGGACCTGATCGACCACCCCTTCATCGCCTTGAACCCCGAAGACGCCAGTCGCCGGCGCCTGGAAACAGCGCTGAACGACCAGGGGCTGGCGCTGCGGCCCATCCTGGAAACGCCCTACTCCAATTCCGTCTGCGAATTCGCGCTGCACGGGCTGGGCATCGGCATGGTCCACCCCGTGATGGCGCTGGACTACCTGGCCCGCGGCCTGACCATCAAGCCGCTGGACCTGGACATCAGCTTCACCTGCCTTCTGGTGTTCCGGCCCGGCACACCGCTTTCAGAAAACGCGCGGGCGTTGCTGAAAGCGATGCGGATCGAGCTGGAACGGGACCTGAAGCGGATCCGCGCGGCGCTCAGTACTTGAAGCTCAGGCGCGCCCACAGCGTGCGGCCGGGCTCGTTCATCCGCGTATCGGCGGCAAAGCCGAAGCCCGCGTCCCCGGCCAGGTTCAGGTGTTCCGCATAGGTTTTGTTGAACAGGTTGTCCACGCCGAGCGACAGCCGCACCTGCTTGCTGACCGCGTAGCCGCCATTGAGCGAGAACACCCCGAAGCCGGCGCTGGGGCCGAAATCCTTGCCGACCACGTTGCCTTCATTCAGCGCATAGCGCTTCTGCGCGGCCACGATGCGCCAGAGCGCGCCGGCCGACCAGGTGCCATCGTCATAGCTCGCGCTGAGCTTGGCTTCCAGCGGCGGCATCTGCGGCAAGGCGCGGCCATCGCTGCGGTTCTGGCCCCAGGCATAGGCCAGCGTCGCGCCGACCTTCCATGACGGCGCGAGCTTGTAGGACGCGCCCAGCTCGCCGCCGGCGATGCGGGCGTTGACGTTGGTCGCCTGCGAGGTCGACCCCATCATGCCGCCCGTGGTGTAGTTGAACAGGATGAAATCGTTGACGTACCCGGCATAGCCGGAGAACCAGGCGTCCAGCGTTTCCGTCTTGTACTGCGCGCCGAAGTCGAGCTGAGTGGTCTTTTCGGGCTTGACCCCCTGGAAGGCATTGACCGTGCCGGCCGGACCGCTGCCCGGTGAAAACAGCTCCCAGTAATCGGGGAAGCGCTCGGCATGGCCCAGGCCGACGTAGACCGTGGCGGGCACGCCGGCCAGGTCCTTCTCGTAGCGCAGGAAACCACTGGGCAACGTGTCGCGGCGGCGTTCGCCGGCGGTCGGATTGGGCATCGGCATCATCATGGCGCCATCGTCCGGGCGGAAATCCTTGGCCGAGGTCCAGTCCACGCGGGCGCCGCCGATGACGCGGGCGTCCGGCGTGGCGTGCCAGGTCAGTTCGCCGAACACGCCTGTGTTGGAGAATTCGGCGTCCTTGACCCAAGGTTGGCTGTTGTACGAGATGACGTCCGTGCCGCTGCGCTGGCGATGGCGGCTCTGCTGGAAGTCCAGGCCGGTCACCAGGCTGACGTCCTGCGACAGGGTCCAGGTGCTGGCGAAACGGCCGCCCCAGGTGGCGCGGTCGACGTCGGCCGCCATGGCCATGGGCATGGCGCTCATCGGGTCCGGCTTGCGCAGCTTGTAGTTGTCCATGACGTGGTCGGCGTAGTTGTAGTACAGCTGCGCCTCGACCTTGTTGAGCACCGTGCCCAGGTTGCGCTTCTCGAAACGCAGGCCGAAGCTCTCGCGCTTGAATTGCGAGCCGTCCATGCTGCGTCCGGCGTAGCGCGCCTGGCCATCGCCGGTGCCGGCGGTCAGTTCATACAGGGTGTCGGCGTCCGGCGTGAAGCCCAGCGTCAGGTCGGCGTTCCACTTGTCCCAGCGCGAGGGCACCTTGTTGCCGTCGCCGTCCTTGTAATCCTGCGAATGGGAATGGTTGGCCGTGATGCGCGTATAGACCTTGTCGTTGCCCACGGTCAGGTCGGCGGCCTGGTCGTTGCGGCCGTTTGATCCGCCCACCAGGCTGCCGTCAAAGCGCACGCCCGGCTCCGTGAAACGGGGCGTGTCACGGTCGAACTTGATCGTGCCGGCCGACGCGCCCGGCCCCCACAGCACGGTCTGGGGGCCCTTGATGACCGTGAGCTGGTCGAAGTTCTCGGGCGAAATGTACGAGCTGGGCGCATCCATGCGGGCCGGGCAGGCGCCGGGCATCGAGGTGCCGTTGGTCAGGATGTTCAGGCGCGAGCCGAACATGCCGCGCAGCACGGGGTCGCCATTGGTGCCGCCGTTGCGGATGGCCGAGAAGCCGGGGATGGTCTTGAGATAGTCGGTGCCATCGCTGGCCGGCAGCGGCTGGCGCGGTTGCTTGGGATCGGTGGTGAAGGTCAGCGGCGCGCTGGGCGCCACGCCCGTGATCACGACGGGATCGGTGGTGATGACGGCGTCGGCCGCTTGCGGCCAGGCGGGAAACGCCGCCGCCAGGGCGGCGGCCAAGCCGCTCGCCCGCAGAAATTCCTTGTTCTTGCGCATGGGGTTCTCTTGGTCTGCGTTGCGCGCAGCCAGGCACCGGCGGTCAGGGCCGCGCGGCGCCGGCGGGCGGCAACGGGTCGTGCGAAAAGGGAAAAGAGAGCGTCAGACCAGGAACGGTGGCGCGCGCGAGCGCTGCGGCAGCCGGGCCAGCGCGCTGGAAAAATGCGGGGCCGGCGTGGGTGCCGGCAGCGCCTGCGGCGGCGCGGCGGGCAACAGCCAGGCCAGCAGGAACAGCATGGGCGGCGCGACCCCGCCCAGCATGGCGCAACCCGCGGTGCAGCAATGCGGCAAGGCGCCGCTGTGCTGCGCCGCGGCAGGCTTGGCGCCGTCCGCGTCCAGCGTCACGACGCGCGGGCCGCTGGCCGTGCAGATGATGGTGGTGGCCCCCGCCATGCCGGTGCGCGGCGCGGCCAAGGCAGTAGAGGCGATCAGGGCCTGGAAGACGAACAGGATCGTCGCGACCAGCGCGATCCAGCGTCTTGCGGCATGGGCCCCTGCGTGCATCCGTCCTCTCCTTTGTCGGCGCCGATGGTAGCACGCACGGCGCGGAGAACGCGGCTGCGGCATGTCGTCCCAAAAATGGAACACGGATGGCGGTTTGGCCGGACTGCCGCCGCCAGCAGGGCTCCACTATTGTCAGAACTCCCTTATGTCATCCACGGAGCCCAGCCATGAGCCAACCCGCCAACTTCAACGGCGCCCGTCCGGCGATCGATCCGGACCAGGCCGCCATGCTTCTGATCGGCCACCAGAGCGGCCTGTTCCAGACCATCGGCGACCTGCCCTTCACCACGGTGCGCGCCCATGCGTCGGCCCTGGCCAAGATGGCCACCCTGACGAAGATGCCGGTCATCACCACGGCGTCGGTGCCGCAGGGCCCCAATGGCCCGCTGATTCCGGAAATCCACGAGAACGCGCCGCACGCCCGGTACGTGGCCCGGCGCGGCGAGATCAACGCCTGGGACAATCCGGAATTCGTCAAGGCGGTCAAGGCGACCGGACGCAAGCAATTGATCATCGCCGGCACCATCACCAGCGTCTGCATGGCGTTCCCCAGCATTGCGGCGGTGGCCGACGGCTACCAGGTGTTCGCGGTGGTGGACGCGTCGGGCACCTACTCGAAGATGGCGCAGGAAATCACGCTGGCGCGCGTGGTCCAGGCGGGCGTGGTGCCGATGGACACGGCCGCCGTGGCGTCCGAGCTGCAGCGCACCTGGCATCGCGATGACGCGGCGCAATGGGCCGAGATCTACGGCCATATCTTCCCGGCCTACCGCTTGCTGAGCGAAAGCTACGCCAAGGCGCAAGAGGTCGAGCGCAATCAGGAGACGCTGGATTCTCAACGCAAGTAGGCGGCGCGTGACTCGTGGCGCGTCCGGGGCCGCGCCGGGCGCCGGCCCGCGGCCTGACTGACTTGCTCCGCCGCGCTACGCCAGCCGTTCGAACTTCTGCACCAGGAAATCCACGAACACCCGCACCCGCGCCGGCACCAGCCGTGACGCCGTCATGACGTAGAGCGGGATCGGGTCCAGTTCCCATTGCGGCAGCACCCGCACGATCCGCCCGCTTTGCAACAGCGCCGACGCCTGCGTGCGGCTCAGCTGGCCGATGCCCATGTCCTGCAGCAGCAGCTGGCGGATCAGCGACTGGCTGTTGGTGGCCAGGAGCGGCGTCGGCCGCACGGGCACCGCCTGCGCGCCGCTGTGCAGCGTCCAGCCGCCGCCGGCCTCGGCTTCCGAGGTGAACAGGCATTGATGGTGCTCCAGCTGCGCCGGCGCCAGCGGCGTGCCCTGCGCGGCCAGATAGGCCTTGGACGCGTACAGGTGCCGCCTGACCAGCCCCACCCGCCGGGCGATCAGACGCGAGGCCGCGGGCGGATCGCCGGTCAGGATGCTGACGTCGTGGCGCTGCGTCATCAGGTCGGGCAGCGTCGACGTCAGGAAGATGTCGAAGCTGATCTGCGGATAGGCGGCGTGGAATTCCGCGAAATGTGCGTCGGCGAAATAGGTCGCGAAGTCGTTGGACATGCTGATCCGCAGCACGCCCGACGGGTCGGATGTTTCGCTGTTCAACTCGTCGTTGACCGTCTTGGCCTGCTGCACGATGTCGTCGATCTGCTGCAGGTAGCGCGCCCCGGTTTCGGTCAACGTCACGCGCCGGGTCGAGCGGTTGAACAGCTTGATCTTGATGTCGGCCTCGAACTCGGTGATGCGGCGCGACAGCGTCGAGGTGGGTACGCCCAGCGCCAGTGACGCCTTGGTGAAGGAGCCCTCCCGGGCGACCGCTGCGAAAAACGCCATGTCGCGCAAGCGGTCTATGTCTCTGCTCATCGTCTGCCTCTGGCCGCTTCGGCCTTGAAATTAGATGACAACTCATCTATATTAGATGATATATCAACTAATTCATAATCGACCATGGCCAAGGAAACCGACTCGCCGCAGCAACAGCGCCTGAGCACCAGGATCGGCGTGGTGGCGCGTCAATGGCGCCGCGCGGTCGACCAGCGCCTCCAGCCCTTCGATCTGACCCAGGCCACCTGGCTGCCGCTGGTGCAACTGGCGCGCGCCTCCGGACCGATGCGGCAGAAGGAACTGGCGGCGGCGCTGTCGCTGGACAATTCCGCCGTGGTGCGGGTGTTGCAGAACCTGGAGGCCAGCGGTTTCATCGAGCGCCTGGAAGACCCCGACGACCGCCGCGCCAAGGCGTTGGCCATCACGGCCCAGGGGCGCCAGCTGGTGCGCCGCGTACACACCGTGTCGGCCGAACTGGAACGCGAGCTGCTCGACGGCATGGCGCCCGCCGACGTCGACGCCGCGCACCGCGTGCTGGAACGGCTGGGCAGCTTGCTGCTGGATCTGAATGGCGGAGCGACCCCGCGATCATGACCCCCAAAGCCGGCGACGTCCCCACCGCGTGTTCCGGTACCGGCGCGCCGCGCTTGCCGGCATAAGCGCCGCAACGCCTGTCCATCATGCCTTCCACCGCGCCCGCCCCAGCCCTTCCGGATACGCCGGTCAGCAGCCTGCGCGCCCTGCTCTTTCCGCTGGCGATCGCGCTGGCCGTGGGGCTGGATTATTTCGACAATGCGGCGTTTTCATTTTTTATCAGCGACATCGCCGGCGGCATCGGCGCGCCGCCCGATGAACTGATCTGGTCGTCCAGCGCCTACGCCGTGGCGGGCGTGCTGGGCATCCTGCAGCATCAATGGTGGGTCGAACGCGTCGGCCACCGGCACTACATCGGCGCCTGCCTGCTGCTGTTCGCGGCGGCGGGTTTGCTGGCGGCGTTCAGCCAGTCATCGGCCGAACTGGCCGTGGCGCGCGCCCTGCAGGGCTACCTGATGGGCCCGATGATGGGCGCCACCCGCATCCTGATACAGCTGAGCTTCCCGCCCAAGGAGCGCGGCCGGGCCACGCGCCTGTTCCTGTGCAGCATCCTCTTGTGCAGCGCATTGGCGCCGCTGGCGGGCGGCTACCTGGTGGCCGACTTCGGCTGGCGCGCGGTGTTCGTCTGCACCGTGCCCGTGGCGTTGGCGACCGGCGCGCTGGTCCTGGTGGCCGTGCCGACCACCGGACGGCTGCCGCCCGAGCAGCGCGGCGAGCCTCATCTGTGGCCCTATGTCGTGGCGGCGCTGGCGCTGGGCGCGTTGCAGATCGTGGCGCAGCAGCTGCGCTCATCGCCGTTCAGCGAATCGCCGGGGCTGGAAGGCCTGACACTGGCCGGCGTGCTGCTGCTGGCCGGGCTCATCTGGCACCAGTGGCATCATCCGCGGCCGCTGCTGCACCTGCACGGCCTGAAGGAAGCCACATTCCGCGCGGGCCTGGCGCTGTACGCCCTGTACTACTTCGTCAGCAACGCGTTCAGCTACCTGGTATCGCGCTTCCTGCAGGCCGGGCTGGGCTACCCCGTGGAAAACGCCGGACATCTGGTGGGCGTCACCTCGCTGGCGGCCCTGGCGGGCGCCCTGCTCTACTTTCGCTATGCCGGCCGGCTGCCGCGCAAGCGTGGCCTGATTGCGGTCGGCTTCGCCCTGGCGGCGCTGATCGGCGCATGGATGGCGCACATGCCGCCGGACGTCAGTCAATCGTGGCTGCTGCCGCCGCTGATCCTGCGCGGCTTGCTGCTGCTGTTCATTGCGCTGCCGGTGGCCAATCTGGCGTTCCAGCCGTTCGCCGTCGAACTGTATCCGCACAGCTATCGCATCAAGAACATCGTCAAGCAGATCGCCTATTCGTTTTCCACCGCCACCATCATCGTGCTGGAACAGCACCGCCTGGCGTTGCACCAGACCCGGCTGGCCGCCAGCGCCAGCCTGTCCAATCCGGTGTTCGCCGGCGCCCTGGACCAACTGACGCAGCGCTTCGCGCAGGCCGGCGCCGCGCTGTCGGCCGCGCACGGGCTGGCCTTGGCCGAGCTTCAGCGCGTGCTGACGCAGCAGGCCAATTTCATGAGCGTGCTGGACGGCTTCGTGTTCCTGGCGGTTATCTCGGGGGCCGCGGCCGTGTATGCGCTGTGGCAGCGCCGCATTCAATGAACCGGGCGGGCCGGGTGCTCAGGCAACCATGGCGACAGTCTTCGTCACCGCGCCGAGGGTGGCGCGCATCCTGATCCCGGTGACGCAGGCGCAGGGGCCGCGCTGACGCGGGGGGTGAAGACGGATAGGGAACGGCGCCCGCCGGCACGGTAAGACAACCACCGCTACGCACAATGTTCACGCGCGCTTAACATTTCCGTCATTGCGCGTTCCTATGCTTCCCACTTTTTCGGATGGGCAGCACAGATGGCGCACGACAAGCACGACGGCAAACATGACATTGCCGAGACACTCTCCACCCTGCCAGTGACGGACCCGCGCCGCCGCAGCCTGCTCAAGGCCGGCCTGGGCGCCACGTTGATGCCGGTCGGCGGCTCGCTGCTGCTGTCGGCCTGCGCCAGCGACAACGATGACGACGACGCGCCGGCGCCGGGCGCGCCCGCGCCGCAGCCCAAAAACCTCTCCAGCTTCGCCGTCGCGGTGCTGCCCGACACGCAGTTCTATTCCCGCTACGCCACCGATGCCGAGAACCAGCAGTTCATGCGCAAGTACGGCAGCGAGCCCTACAAGGCGCAGACGCAATGGGTGGCCGACCATGCCAAGGCGCTGAACATCCCCTTCCTGATCCACCTGGGCGACGTGGTCGACCAGCAGAACAAGCCCGACCAGTGGAAAGTGGCCGATGCCGCCATGAAGATCCTGGAAGACGCCAAGGTGCCGTACTCGATCCTGGCGGGCAACCATGACGTGGTCCTGGACCGCGACTACGTCGACGAAACCAGCCAGAACACGGCCACCGACGCCCAGCGCACGCTGGCCAACGAACCCTATCTGCAAACCTTCGGCACCGACCGCGCAAAGAAGCAAGCCACCTTCGGCGGCCGCGATCCCAGCGGCTTTCACGAGTGGCACGTCTTCGAGGCCGAAGGCCAGAAGTTCATGGTGCTGTCGTTGTCGTGGCGCATTTCGACGGCCGCGCGGGACTGGGCCAACCAGGTGATCCGCGCCAACCCGACGCTGCCGGTCATCCTGGTCAATCACCAGTTGCTGAACATCGACAAGGACGGCATCAGTCCGCTGGAAGTGCCGTACGGCCTGATGCTCTGGGACAAGCTGATCCGCGACAACGACCAGATCTTCATGACCCTGAACGGCCATTACCATGGCGCGGCGCTCCTGACCAAGACCAACGCCTTCGGCAACCCCGTGCACGAAATGGTCGTCGACTACCAGATGGCCTACCAGGGCGGCAACGGCCTGATGCGCCTGTACGAATTCGACCTCACAAACAACGAGATCCGGGTGCTGTCGTTCTCGCCCTGGGTGCCGCAAAAGCCCAAGAACACCCTGAACGCCTTCGACCAGGCGGTGCTGACCGGCGCCAACGAGGAATTCACCATCAAGATGGATTTCGCCAAGCGCTTTTCGGGCTTCAACAAGACCTTCAAGGCCGGCGCGCCCTCGCACACCGCGTTGATCGACCAGGCCCGCGCGCTGATCCTGGCCAATTACACCGAGCCGCCCGCCACCGCGCAAAGGCCGGCCACCGACAGCGAAGACTATCCGCAGGTGTCCGGCACCTTGGCGCACTGGCGTTTCTTCGGCGGCGCCGACGGCCAGCCGGTGCCCGTGGGCACCGTGGTCGCCGACCGTACCGGCCTGAACCCCGTGCGCCGCGCGGCGCTGAACATCGACGGCGTGGCGGGCGCGCAGTTGGGTGACCTGGTCTGGTCCAACGACCACCATTACCTGTCGGCGGCCCCGGGGTCGGTGCGCTTCCTGAACACCGACAAGAACACGGCCCGCATGAGCTACTTCACCACCGACGCGGCCGCGGCGCTGAACGCCGAGACGGTGCCCAACGGCTACACCGTCGAGGCCTTCATCAAGATCGACCGCGACTGGACCGCGGGCAAAAACGCGTGGATGAACATCATGACGCGCGATGGCAAGCGCGGCGACCTGCCCGGTTACAACGGCGGCGATGGCGAATCCCCGCCGCTGTTGTTCGCCGTGTCGAGCCTGCGCGAGATCCAGTGGGAAGTCGTGCCCGATCGCGCCGGCCCGCGCGACGCCAAGACCAACTGGTCCGGCGAGATCATCGCCGATAAATGGCTGCACATTGCCGTAGTCAACGACAACACCACGCACGAGACCATCCTGTACGTCGAAGGCGCCCCGGTGCTGCGCAACGCGTCCGACGCCCCGGGCCTGGCGACCCTGGCGGCCAACATGCCGTGGGTGGTGGGCGCCGGGTCCTGGGACGGCAACCGGGCCGATGGCTTCTTCGGCAGCATCGGTGAAGTACGCATCGTGAACAAGGCGCTGGCGCCGGCGCAGTGGCTGACTGCGCGCAGGAACGGCTGAACGGCGGGCGCCGGCTGTGTCGGCCGGCGCCCGCGCTGCCTGGGGCAGCAGGTCGTCATTTTCAGAATCTTCCAATTCCTCCCCGATCCTATGAGTCAGACAATGCTGGGTTGGCCTTCGGAAACGAGAGGAAATGACCATGAGGGATCCCCATTTCGCACGCTTCATAGGCAAATGTGGCGAAGCGACGCAGGCCGTGCAGGTTCCCGGCGCCAGCCTGTCCAAATGGGCCGGAAGGCTGCCGCCGCTCATGCTGAAGATCTGGCAGGAAGAAGGCTGGGCGTGCTATGGCAATGGCCGCTTCGGTTTCGTCAATCCTGACGACTACGCGCACATCAAGGACGCCTGGCTGCACGATACGCCGCTTGCCGCGCTGGACGCGTTCCACGTGATCGCCCGGGGCGCGTTCGGCGACCTCTATCTATGCGGCGAAAAGACAGGAGCCAGTGCCACTGTCGTCTGTGTTCTCAACGAAATCCTGATGCAGAAACGCCGGCGCACACCCGGCGCCGCACCAGACCAGGATCAGCCCATCCGCGTGTTGCTGAGTGTCGCCGACCCCGAAGGCTTTGACTATTCCGATCCCGACGGCAACCTGCTGTTTGACCGCGCCGTTGCCAGATACGGCCCACTCGCACCAGACGAAATGTACGGCTTCGAGCCCCCGCTGGTGCGCGGCGGCCCCCCCACACTGGACAACCTGCGCCGCCTCAGGCTCGGCCCGCATCTGCTGATGTTGCGCAAGCTGGACACCCCGCGCGTGCCCATTGCCATGATCGGTGCGCGCCCGCGAAACTGAGCCGTCCTGCATCCCGGGCCGCCGCCACGCCCGCCCCGTCCGCAGGACTGCCCCCCGATCGCCGCCGCAAGCTCACCCCTTCGCGACAGCCGCGACCGCGCTTCGAAATTCCGCCATCAACGGCGACCATGTCGTGGCGCGCCGGGTAATCAACGCAATACGCCGCTGCAGCGGCCTGCCCAGCACGACCGGCAGCGCCGCGATGCCGCGTTGATCCGCCAGCGCGCTTTGCGGCACGATGGCCAGCAGGCTCGATTGCGCCAGCAGCGCCAGGGTGCCTTTGGAAAAATGCTCGACCTCCAGCGCGGCGACCGGCAACGCCAGGCCGGCCTCGGCATAGTGCGCATCCAGCGCCAGGCGGGCGACGGCGGCCGGCTTGGGCAGGATCCAGCGTTGCGCTTGCAGATCATGCAAGGCCAGTTTGCGCCGCGCGGCCAGCGGGTGCTTGCGGCTGGCGGCCACGCACAGCCCGTCTTCCAGAATGGGGGTCTGATGCAGCGCCGCGGGCACATCGGCATAGATCGGGGTAACCGCCAGATCCAGCTTGCCGCTGGCGACCTGCTCGTTCAGGTCGTCTGACAGGCCCTGGACCAACTGAACGCGCAGCGCCGGCCGGCGCGGCAGCAGCCATGCCAATGCGGGCATCACGATGCTGTCGACGGTGGCGCCGGTGGCGCCCATGCGCAGCAACCCCGCTTCCCCGACGCGCAGTTCCAGCGCCTGCCTGACCGCGTCCTGGTACTGCACCCACAGCTTTTTCGCATGTTCCAGAAACACCAGCCCGGCCGACGTCAGCCGCAAGCCGCGTCCGCTGCGGTCCAGCAGCGCCAGCCCGGTGTCTGCCTCCAGCCGCTGCAGGGATTTGCTCAATGCCGGCTGGCTGACCTCGCACACCGCCGCGGCGCGAGCCAGATTGGCGTGTTCGACGGCGGCCAGGAAGTACTCGATGTCGCGCAGGGAAAGATTCATGAACAATTTTCATATCAATACGTCGCTTCGGGAATATTACGCCGCCGGCCCCCTCCTAGAATCCCCGGCATAAACCCGAAGATCCTCAAAGGTGCAACGCATGCAAAGCAAGCCCAATATCGTTCTGATCGTGGCCGACAACCTGGGGTGGGGAGAGCTGGGCTGTTATGGCGGCGGCGCGCTACGCGGCGCGCCCACCCCGAACATCGACCGCCTGGCCGCCGAAGGCCTGCTGCTGCAGAACTTCAACGTGGAAAGCGACTGCGTGCCGACGCGCTCGGCGCTGATGAGCGGCCGCCACCCGATCCGCACCGGCTGCCTGCAATCGGTGCCGCCCGGCCTGCCCCAGGGGTTGTCGCGCGACGAGATCACCCTGGCGCAGCAGCTGTCGGGCCAGGGCTACGCCACCGCGCACTACGGCAAATGGCATCTGGGCGACATCCCCGGCCGCTACCCGTCCGACCGCGGCTTTGACGAGTGGTACGGCATTCCGCGCACCACCGACGAAAGCCAGTTCACTTCGTCCATCGGCTTTGACCCCACGGTGGCCGACATTCCCCACATCATGCAGGGCCAGGCGGGCGCGCCGTCCGAAAACGTCAAGGTCTACGACCTGGACACGCGCCGCGGCATCGACGCCGAACTGACGGACCGGTCGATCCAGTTCATGCAGCGGCAGGCGCGGGCCAGACGGCCGTTCTTCCTGTACCTGCCCCTGGTGCACCTGCACTTTCCGACACTGCCGCATCCCGATTTCGCGGGGCGCACCGGCGCCGGCGACTTTGCCGATTCGATGGTGGAAATGGACCACCGCGTCGGGCAGATCGTGCAGGCCGTGGACGATCTGCACCTGCGCGAGAACACCGTATTCATTTTCTGCAGCGACAACGGCCCGGAGTTCCGCAAGCCGTACCGTGGCACGGCCGGCCCCTGGACGGGCACCTACCATACCGCCATGGAAGGCAGCCTGCGCGTGCCGTTCATCCTCCGTTGGCCGGGCAAGGTGCAAGCGGGGCGGGTGTCCAACGACATCGTCCACGTGACCGATCTGTACACCACGCTGTCGCGCATCGCCGGCGCGGCAATCCCGCAGGACCGGCCGATCGACGGTATCGACCAGACGGCGTTCTTCACGGGCGCCGCCCCGGCCTCCCGGCGCGAGGGCTTTCTGTTCCATATCAAGAACGAACTGCGCGCGGTCAAATGGCGCGACTGGAAGCTGCACTTCTACTGGGAGCCCGAGGTCAACGAAGGCCAGGGCAAGCTGGAATCTCCCTATCTGTTCAACCTGAAGCAGGATCCCAAGGAAGAAAGCGACATTCTTGTCTATAACACCTGGGTGCTCGGACCTATCCTGAAGATGGTGCAGGCGTTCAACCAGTCGTGCCAGGCCCATCCGAATACGCCGCCCGGCCGGCCGGATCCCGATTGACGCGGCGGCAGACTGATCCATACCAAAAAGCACAGGGGAAAAACATGAAGACATTCACGATGCGATGCGCGGCGCTGCTGCTGACCGCCGCCCTGCCCTGGGCGGCCGGCGCGGCGGACGCCAAGCTGGACTGGCCCGCCAAGCAGATCACCTGGGTCATCGGATTCGTGCCGGGCGGCACCGCCGACGTGTTGACGCGCATCGCCGCGCAGGAACTGGCGCGGCGCACCGGCGTGAACGTTGTCGTGGAAAACCGTCCAGGCGCCTCGGGCGCCATTGCCCTGCAACTGGTGGCGCGCAGCAAGGCCGGCGACGGCTACCTGATCACGGTGCCCGGCCCGTTGGTCTACCCGACGCCACAGCCCGAGATCGGCCGTGAATTGGCCCCCGTCATGCTGCTGGCCCAGGGCCCGATGGTCATCGTCGGGCCGGCCGCGTCGGCCCGCCCGACCTTGCAGGACGTGTTGGCCGACGCCCGCCTGCGGCCCGATGCCTGGAGCTACGGCAGTTCCGGCAACGGCACCTCGCAGAACCTGGCCGGCGAACTGTTGAACCAGTATGCCGGCACCCGCATCGTCCACGTGCCCTACAAGGGCGGCGGGCAGGCGGTGGCGGACGTGGCGGGCGGGCAGATTCCGCTGGCGATCCTGGGGTCGGCGCCAGTGATGCCGCAGGTCAAGGCGGGCGTGTTGAAGGCCTATGCCGTCACCACGCCCTACCGGCTGGACAGCCTGCCGGACGTGCCGACGGTGGAAGAATCCGGTTTCAAGGGTTTTGCCGCCAGCCAGTGGTTTTCGGTGGCGGCGGGCAAGGAAATCGCCGCTGGGCCCCTGGACCAGATCAATGCGGCCCTGCGCGCGGCGGTAGCGACGCCCGCGTACAAGGCCGCCCTGGAGAACGCCGGGATGGTGGCCGGCGGCGGGTCGCGCAGCGATCTGCTGACGTTTATCCAGGCCGATAACGCCAAATGGAAGGCCTTGATCGACAGCGGCGCCGTGAAGCTGGCGAACTAGCGTCAGCCTGCACAAAAGGAGCCTTGCTGGTTATTTGAAAATGCCGCACAAATAAAGAACAAAAGCGTCGTTTGGCGTTGCCCGCGCCTCCCGTAATGTGTGTCCACAGCCAGGAACGTTTCCTGGCGGACCCGCACATGCCCCACGGAGAGCGCCCGCATGAACCAGCCATTGAAATCGAGCCAAGCGTCACGATCCGCCGCCGTCAAGGCGACGTTGGACTATCCCGTGATCGACACCGACGTGCACGTCAATGACTACGCGCCGGTGCTGGAAGACTACGTCCAGCACTACGGCGGCGGCAAGCTGGTGGACGCGCTGCGCAAGTCGCTGGGATCGCGCTTTTCGACCAAAAGCGGCGGCAAGGACTGGTACCAGCAGACGCCCGCCGAACGCCAGCACAACCGCACCCTGCGCGCACCCTGGTGGGCCCGGGTGACGCGCAATACGCTGGATCTGGCCACCTACACCCTGCCCGAGTTGCTGGCCGAGCGGCTGGGCGAGCAAGGCGCGGATTACGCCGTGCTGTTTCCCAATGACGTGCTGGCGCCCCTGGCCGCGGGCGATGAATTCCGCCAGCCGCTACACCGCGCCATCAACCACTTCCACGCCGACCAGTATCGCAAGTACAGCGACCGCCTGACCCCGGTGGCCGGCATTGCGCTGAACACGCCCCAGGAAGGCATCGAGGAGCTGGAATTCGCGGTCAAGACGCTGGGGCTGAAGGTCATCAACATCGCCGGCGGCGTGAAGCGCCCGATCAAGGCGGTGGCCGACAAGTATCCGGCCGCCGACCACCCCGAGGTGGCCAGGCACGCCAGCTACATCGACTTCTACGGCATCGACAGCGAATACGACTATGACCCGTTCTGGGCC
>NZ_JAELTJ010000120.1 GCF_016428805.1 Achromobacter sp. ASV32 | reverse complement strand
CCCCCCCCCCCCCCCCCCCCCCCCCCCCCCCCCCCCCCCCCCCCCCCCCCCCCCCCCCCCCCCCCCCCCCCCCCCCCCCCCCCCCCCCCCCCCCCCCCCCCCCCCCCCCCCCCCCCCCCCCACACCCACACAACCGCATCGTCGTCGGCAGCGTCAGATGTGTATAAGAGACAGAACAGATACAGCGCGATATCCAGGCCGGTCGGCAGCGTGCGTGACTCTTGCCACCAGATGATCACGCCCAGCCAGACGGCGCCGAAGACCAGGGCCAGCACCAGGCCGGCTTTAAGAATGCGGCCCATCATTGCGCGGCCCCCGAATCGCGGCGGATCACGCCGGGGCGGCGCAGCTCGGTGTGGCCGAAGTCCATCAGCTTCCAGCGGCCGCCCCAGGTCAGGCCGACGCGCTCGGCGGTTTCGCCGAACAGTTCATAGCCACGCATGGCCCAGGGGTCTTTTTCGGACACCACCACCTTGCCGTCGCGCAGGAACGCGCTGTCCGCGGCCAGGCCGTACTGGTGATAACTCTGGTAGGCGCCGGCATTGGTCACGTGCGATCCCTTGCTGGCCAGTTCGGCCTGGCGTTCGGGGCTGCGGTAGCCCTCGATCAACACCATTTCGTAGCCGTGCTCTTCACGCATGACGCGATATGCGGCCAGCAGACGCTGGCGGTAATCCGCATCCAGCAGGTTCCAATCGCGGCTTGCGCCGCCCAGGTTCGGACGCACCAACTCAACCTCGCGCGTGGTGAAAACTTCGGGGGGCAGGGGCGGTGGCGGCACCAGCCGTTCGCCCGTCAATAACGCCTGGATTCTGGGGTCCGGACCGGCCATCCGGTCCTCGTAAATAAATGTGTGATTGTGTCGCATGACGAAAGCGAAAAGGGACGGAAGCAACACCACCGCAAGCACCGCGGCGATCTGCCAGCGGTAGATGGAAAACGTGTTGCCGGCCCTGCCGACGCCTGCTCGAACCACTTGCGCCGAGCCCCCGACCAGACCCCCCGCATGGCCCGCGCCCCGGGTGACGCGGCGGCGAAATCCCTGCGCGAACGCACGCGCGCTTCGCGCCGTTGCGGCCCGCAAGGACGGGAAAACCAGCAGCGCGGAAACGCCGATCGCGAGCAGAAAATATAGGGGCAGTAGAACTAGCAACGGTATCCCTCAATCACGAAGGCGTAATCTTTTGTTCTATTCGGGATTGAGGCAAGCGCTTGGGCGTTGCAGACAGCGTCGATGCTTTAGGAATCGTAACAAGAAGCCGTGATCAAAAAGATGTCATCAGGTATTCTCGGACACCTTGGTTAAAAGGGGTTTTGTACGCCCCAGCCAACACGGGACCTTGCATGGCAGAAGACGAAAAAAGATCGCGACCACCGCCCTCTATTCCCAGTTTGCTCGCCGGGCGCCCATCCACGCCGGATGAGCGGCAGTCATCGCGCATTCTCGCCACGCTCGAAGGTCGCGTGCCCGACGCCGAGGTCAAGCATCTGCCGCCCAAGACACGCTCCAGGACGCCGCTGGTGGTGTTGCTGCTGCTGTTCCTGGGGGCCGCGGGCGCTGGCATGTGGGCGGTGTATGACACCGCACAGTTGCCGGTGGTCGTGGCGCGCGCGCAAGCCGATGCGTCGCGCGGCGCGGCGGCGTCCGGTGTCACAACGCCCGGCACGGCGACGCCGGCTGCTACGGCTTCTGGCGGCGCCACGCCGGCCGCATCGTCGGCGGCCCCCGTCAATCCGCCGGCCGCCGCGCAAGCGGCGGCGCGGGCCAATGCCGAAGGGCCTGCGTCCAATGCCGCAACCATCATCGAAGACCATCCACTGGCGCAACTGACCCAGCCCGAGGCGCAGGCGGACTGGCGTGAACCCGCCAATCCACTGGCCGCGCTGGCCGTCACGGCCGCCGCGCCCGACAAGCCCGCGGCATCGGCCAAGGCGCCGGGCCCGGTCCCGCAACGCGCCGACCGTGCGCGCGACGGTACCGTGGCCGCGGCTACCGCTGCCGCGGCCCCGCAAGCCACGGCCAAGGGAGCGCCCAAGGCTGCCGCCGCACCCGCGCGCGGCAAGGCCGCCCCACGCAACGACAGCGACGCGGCCCTGCTGGCGGCGTTGATGTCCTACGGTCTGCCGCCCGCGTCGCCACCTGGCACCAAGGTCTACAAGACCGACGGCATCTTCATCCGCGAGCTGCCGGGCTCGTCGCTGTCCACGCGATTGGCGCAATGCCGCAAGCTCGGGTTTCTTGAAAGTGAACAATGCCGCCTGCGCGTATGCGCGGGCCACTGGGGCACCGCTCCGGAATGTCCCAATGCGCAAGCTCACACCGAGCCCTGAGCGCAGCTGAATGAGGTTTTCCCCTGCAATGGATACGACCGCGATCGCCGGCCTGTTCAATTCCGAGGCCCGCCTCTACAGCCTGCAAGGCGAGGGGGCACTGGCGTCCCTGCACGTCGAAGGCTGGATCGGCCGCGAAGCGTTGTCGGACGTGGCGCAGCTGCGCGTGGTGGCCCTGTCGGATGACGCCAGCCTGTCGTTGCAGGACATGATCTCGCGCCCCGTTACCCTCTGGACTACCCGCGCCGATGGCAGCCGCAGCGGCCGCAGCGGCGTGGTGCGCGAGGCTGAACTCCTGGCCGGCGATGCGGGCCTGGCGCGCTACCGGCTCACGGTGGTGCCCTGGCTGTGGCTGGCCACGCAGCGGCGTGCCAGCCGCCTGTTTGAAAACAAGCCGGTGCTGGACATCGTGCGCCACGTGCTGGACTCGTACGAAGGCTATGTCTACCGCATCGCGGCCGACGTCGAAGGGGCGCTGGCCGACCTGGCGCCGCGCCCCTACACCACGCAGTATCGCGAAACCGACTACGCCTTCATCAGCCGCCTGTTGGCCGAAGCCGGCCTGGGCTGGACGGTGCTGGAAGACGCCGAGGTGCCGGCGCGCCACGTGGTGCAGATCTTTGCCGACAGCCGCACGCTGGCCGAAGACGCGGAATCGTCCAGCGGCGGCGTGCGGTTCCAGCGCGCCAGCGCCACGGAATCGCGCGACACCGTGCAGGCCCTGGTGCGCCAGCGCCGCCGCACGCCCGACAGCATCACGGTGCTGGGCTGGCACGACAGCGGCAAGCGCGCCGTCGCCGCGCAGGCGCTGGTCAACACGGCCAACGGGCAGGACGATGCGGCGGGGCTGGACTGGTACGACGTTGCCGGCCACGGCGGCTTTGCCAACGAGGCCCAGGCCCGCCGCCAGGCGGAACTGGCGCGCGAGGCCGTGCGCGCCCGTGCCGAGACCTTCGCCGGGCGCGGCGTGGTGCGCACGTTCCGGTCGGGTACGCGCTTCACGCTGCAGGACATGTCGTCGCTGGGGCCGACGGACGAAGCCGGATTCGAGCCGGTCTTCGCGCTGGACTGGATCGAGCACGTGGGCATCAACAACCTGCCGCCCGAAACGCGCGCATCGCTGGCGCAGCGGCTGGGTGGGCTGGATGCGTATCTGACGCTGGATGGCGAGGCTGTTGCCGCGCCGCAAGAGACCCTGCGCGGCGATGATTCGACGTGGGATGAGGCCTCGATCTCTCCCGACCCCGCCGTCCTCGCCAAGGCCCGCGAAGTCGGCTACGCCAACCGCTTCGAAGCCGTGCGCTGCGACCGCCCCTGGCGTCCCGCCTTGCCGGAAGCGCGCGGCGCCCGCCTGGGCGGCGCGCCCTCGGTCCATGGCGTGCACACCGCCGTGGTCACCGACGCCGAAGGCGGCACGCAACCCAGGCAAAGCGACGAGATCCTGCGCAACAAGCGTGGCGACGTGCGCATCAGATTCCATTGGCAGGCGGGCAGCCAGGACGGCGAGGCCAGCAGCCGCTGGGTGCGCGTGGCGCAGCGCCAGTCGGGCGCCGGCATGGGCATCAGCTTCGTGCCGCGCATCGGGCAAGAGGTGCTGGTGCGCTTTCTGGACGACGACATCGACCAGCCCATCGTCGTGGGTGCGCTGTACAACGGCCGCGGCGAAGGCGGCACACCCGCCACACCCGGCGGGCGCGCAGGCAGTGCGGCCGATACGCAGGTCTACGCCGCGGCGCGTGACAACGCGCCCAGCGCCCAGGCCAATCTGGCCGCGGGCAACGCGCCGGCTTGGCACGGCGCGGCCGCGGGCGAAGACAACCACCGCAACGCAGCCGCGCTGACCGGCTTCAAGAGCAAGGAATTCGGCGGCGCGGGCTACAACCAGATCGTGTTCGACGACACCGACGGCCAGCTGCGCATGCAGGTCAAGAGCAGCCAGGACGCCTCGGAACTGAACCTGGGCCACCTCATCCACCAGGCCGGTAACTACCGCGGCGGCCTGCGCGGCGTGGGTGCCGAACTGCGCACGGACGCCTATGGCGCCGTGCGCGGCGGCGCGGGCGTGCTGCTCACCACCTACAGCGCCACCGGCGGCAACGCCAGCGCCGTGGGCGATGCGGCGGGCGTACAGGCGCTGGCCAGCCAGACCGAGCAGATGGCGCGTTCGCTGGACGGCGTGGTGGGCGCCCACCAGGGCCTGCGGCTGGCCACGGCGCTGGGCACCAAGGGCCCGCAGGCCAGCGTGCTGGATGGCGAGAAGGCGCCGCTGGCGGCCATGCACCGCGCGGTCTCGGGCACGGTCGCGGGCGACAGCCTGGACGGCGCCCGCGGCGATGCCGCGGCCAGGCACACGCAGGCCGCGCAAGGCAAAGTGCCGCACCCCACCGATCCCGTCGTGCTGATGGCTGCGCGCGCCGGGCTGGCGCAGGTCGCCGGTCAGCACCTGCAATACACCGCCGGCGAGGCCGTGCATTGGTCATCCGGCAAGGACCAGAACCTGGCGGTCATGGGTTCGCTGCGCCTGCACACCGGCCAGGGCCTGGGGATCGTCGCCGGCCTGCAGCAGGGCGGGGCGGACTCGGGGCTGGACCTGATCTCGGCCAAGGGCAACGTCGACGTGCAGGCGCAGCACGACATCCTGCGGGTGCAGGCGCAGAAGGACATCACCATTGGCAGCGCGCAGACCGCGGTGGAATGCGCCGCGCCCAAGCGTATCCGTATCGCCACGGCGGCCGGCGCCAGCATCGTGCTCGAAGGCGGCAACATCACCGTCACCGCGCCGGGTCGCATCGACGTCAAGACCGGCGACAAGCAGTTCGCGGGGCCCGATCGTCTGCCTTACACGTTCCCGGCCATGCCTGGCCAGGTCTGCATCGAATGTTTGAAAAACGCCATGAAACAGGCCCTTCCGGCGGTGTTCCGCACATGACGACCGCCGCCGCCGTCTTGATCCGCCACACGGATCCCGATGCGCTCCGCGCCCGGGTCCTGGCCGGCGCGCGCGATCTCGCATCCGGCCGCCATCTGTACGTCCTGGTCGAACCCGGCATGCTGGACGACTGCGCCTCGCCCGTCCCCGCCGGGTTGGCGCGGCATTTCCGCGAGCCGGGCGACACCTCGCTGTACGCGCGGCGCCACGAAGTCGTGGCGGCCTCGTTCGGCCCGATGCTGGCGCAGCCCGAGCCCGTGCAGGCCGAGTGGCTGTGGGATATCGGCCAGCGCCACCATGCCGTCTCATGGCTGTGGACCGAACAGCCGATTGAACAGGCGGCCCAGCGGTTGGCCCGCTGGCTGGATGCGAAGACCGATGACGGCTTGGATTTTCTGTTGCGCTTCTATGACCCGAGGCTTGCCGAACCGATGCTGACGCTGATGGGGCCCGATGTGCTGCAGGGCCTGCTGCTGCCTGGCGAACAGTGGGCCTGGGTCGACCCTTGGCAGCGCGCCTGCACGCTGGATCCTGTCGGCGCCAGGCACAACGCACCGGCGGCCGCCGCGCCGTGGACGTTGACGCCGGACCAGACCGAAGCCGTCATGCTCCTGTGCGGGCCGGGGCCGCTGCTCGATGCGTTGACCCAGCGTATGCCGGGCCTGTTGGCGCGCTGGGCCCGGCCCACGCCCTATGCGCTGGCATGCCATTTGTCGCGCGTGGCCGCGGCGCACGGTTTGTCCGGTTTCGAGCGCCAGTTCTGCTACGCGCTGGACGCCCTGGATATCCACCCGCTGGTGCACCAGAGCCCGGTGATCCAGGCGCAACTGCAACGCGGCGTGGCCCTGGACGTTGCGTTGGCAAGCCTGGCGCCCGTGCAGCGCACGGCGCTGGCAGAGGAATGGGCACGGGCCGACGGGCCTGGCGGGTTCACGGCGCCGCTCGGCTATGCGAATCAGCCGTTGGCAGTGTCCGCGCCGGCGCAAGCGAGGGTGGCATGAAGTCCAGGCGCCTGGTCTATTGGGGCGTATTGGTTGCGGCCCTGGCCGTGGTGGCGGCGGCCCTGGGGCCGCCGGCCTACCGCTGGGCCTATGCCGCCATCATGCCGGCCGTGCTGCTGTGCGAAGCCCGCAACGACACGTCGACCGACATCGTCTACCGAATCGAAGACGCGTGGGGGGGAGACTTCGGCAAGATGCGTGCACCGGGGAACAGCACCGGCAGCGGGCCGTTGTCGAGCATGTGTTCCTACGCCGCGCAAAGCCGCAGCCAGCCGGTGCAGGTGCGGTGGGGCGAGGCAAGCGCCGAAGCGTATGCCAATCAGGCGCAGTTGCGCGTGCCGCGGCCGCGTGACGCCGCGGTGTTGCTGCTGCGCTTTACGGCGCCGGACAAGGTGCAGGCGCGCTACGCCACCCGGGCCGAAATGCCGGAACCCGCGGCCGTGCCGGAATCCGTGTGGCACAGCGGCAATTGGGTAAGCGAATGATCAATCTGAGCAATGGGAATATCGGGAATGACTGATTCGGGTCGCAAGCAGTTAAGCCGGGCCATGCGCCTGCCACGGATCGCGCTGAGTGCGTTGTTGCTGGTGGGGGCCGTGGTGGCGGTTTATGGCTACACGGCGCGCAGCGCGGCGGCGCAGCAGCAGTCAAGCCCGCTTGCGGGAATGGTGTCCGTCTATCCCTACAACTTCACGCCGTACAAGATCGTCTATTCCTTGATGCCCGGGCGCACCTGGGACGCCCGGGCCAATGCCGCTCGAGGCACGAGCGTCCAGACATTCGGCTACAAGCCGGAGACGGCGGACTCGCCCTTGAAAGTCTCGTGGCGCTACGCTTCCGGCCCGGAAGCGACCCCGGATGGCGAGTATCCGTTTCAGGTGACGTTGCCCCAGCCCCCGCGCCCCGAGGGCAGCGTGGTGCTGGAACTGCGCCTGTATCCGCAGGGCAAGGTGGCGGTGCGCTATGTCACGCTTCCGCTGGTATCGGAATTCAGCAATGTAGACCCCGAGTTGCCGGGCAATGATTGGGTGACGAACCGATGACGACTCCTGACTACTGGAAGGAAATACCGCTCGAAGAGGAGCGGGCTGCGATGCAGGCGCTGGCTTGCGAGCCGGCGAACGGCGTCAAATGCCATGGAAAGCTGCACATCATGGTGTTCTTCGACGGCATCGGCCTGAGTGTCGACGACCAGACCTTGCCGCCTTCGAATATCGGCAGGCTGTACAAGGGAATCGATCCTACGCCGTTGGGATCCCTGTTGCGCAAGGCGATCTACATCTCCGGCCTGGGTACGGAAATGAATGTGAACGCCTACGAGTTCGCCAAGGACCAGGCCGGTTCGATCGCGGGCGATATGCTCAAGAGCGTGACGGTGGACCCGGCCAAGGGCGTCCCCAAGGATGCGGTCAAGGGTATCGGCCTGGATATCCTCAAGGGCAAGCGCGTGGGCGATGCGGTCAGCGACACGATCAAGGGGCTGCCGGGCAAGGTGCGCAAGGATGTCGGAGAGGCCCTGCGCAACCCCGGCAAGACGGGGGTCAAGGTCGTCAAGGATGCCGCCGGAAATATCGCGCGCGCCGTGCTCGACCAGATTGACCCCGTGCGCGATTCCAAGTTCATGTTCGAGGCCATCAATTCCGGCGTATCGCCCAGAATTTCCGAGGCCGTGTCATCTTTCAAGAAATTCGTCGAATCGTCGCAGATCCGTCTCGAGGAAATCCAGGTTTCGGTATTCGGCTGCGACTGGGGCGCGGCGCTGGCGCGCGCGTTCCTGAACGAGCTGTGCAAGGAATGCGACGGCGACGCCAACAGCAACAAGCTCGAATGGGAATTGAAGGACAAGCGCAAGATTCCCCTCAATATGGTGTTTGCCGGCTTCTATGACGCGGTCGGCTACCGGGACAATTCATTCGTCGGCTTCGTGGCGTCCAAGCTGCCGATCTCGTTCGGCTTTCTGCGCAACACGGCGGCCGACGCCCAGGAGCTGCCGCGGGTACTCCGCAAGGCCGCGCATTTCATCTCCGCGCATGAACTGCGTTGGCGCGTGCATACGCTGGGCGGGGCCAAGCTGTTGCCCATGACGGATTCGCCGATGGCGCCGCCGGACCGCCAGGAACGCATCTATCCTGGTCTGGGGCGGGACGTGTCGGGCAGCTATCCGGCAGGGTTCCAGCAACGCGACACCGGCATCGGCCGGGTCGCTTTGCAGGAAATGTGGCGTATTGCCCGGCTGAGCGGCGTGCCGCTGGACGGCCTGGAGAAGACCCGCGCCAATGCCGAGGAGCTGGGCGCCGATTTCGATATCGCCGCCACCGCTACCGTGCGCGACGTGCTGCGCAACTATCAGCAGCAGTTGGCCCCGCCCTCGGCCAAGCTGCTGGCGGTGGCGCACGCCAAGGACGCCATCGAGGGCATGGAGGGCGACAAGGAGCTGGCCAAACAGCTATACGTGCACCGCATGGTCTACGTGGTGTGGCTGCGAGACCTGCTGCAGCGGGCCCGGCAAGGATCGGCGCCGGGCTATCTGTACATCAGCGCATTCCAGGCGGCTATCGACTTCGCGCGCCTGGAATTGATGCATCGCGCCGCCGGGCGCGAAACGTTCTATGGCGGGTCGCCGATTTCCCGGCCGACCGACTATCAGCGTGCCTGCATGGAAGTGTCGGAGCTGGCGCCGCAGCCACGGCTGGGGCCGTCGACCATGCAGGTCTTTGCCACCTACATGCACGATCCGGTCGATCCGCCCGATGACGAATGGGCCATCCAGCGCCTGCCCAACAACGCGCGGCTGTTCCGTTCGCGCTACATCGACGACGGCGACGATACGCGCCAGCCTACCTTCACGGAAAAGCTGGCCAAGGCGGGCAGGGATACGTTGTCGAACATGGGCACGCCCAACCCCTTGACCATGGGCCTGACGTTCTAGCACGACAGCAGGCCCGAA
The DNA here is from genome assembly GCF_016428805.1 of Achromobacter sp. ASV32. Taxonomy (GTDB): domain Bacteria; phylum Pseudomonadota; class Gammaproteobacteria; order Burkholderiales; family Burkholderiaceae_B; genus Achromobacter. Next base: position 8,533 of record NZ_JAELTJ010000120.1, on the reverse strand, counting down.
CCCTTGCGGCAACGGGTTACTTCGCGGCCTGCACTTCGATCGTCACCGTGTTCGAGCGCACGCCGTTCGACTCGATATACACCTCATAGACAGCCGGCGCGTTCGGCAGCTTGGCTTGCGCGGCCAGGTCGGTGCTGAACTGCGTGCCCACGCTGATGCCAGGGCTGATCGGAATACCCTTGGGCGGACGCGAACCCGGGATGGTGTCGACTTCGACCCCGGGCGGGGGGGAGGGCCGCTTGTATTCGTAGGCTACGCCTTCGTACACGGCCTTGGTCTGAGTGTTGATTGCCACGAAGCGCGGCAGCTTCTGGTTCTGCGACACGGGAATGATGCCCTGGGCGCAGACCGGAATCACCAACGCGCCGGACGCTTGCGGCCGCACGCGGACGGGCGCGGCGATGTTCAGTTGATCGTCGCTGCCATGGTTGGGCGGAATGCAGGCGTGGTCGCGTACGGTGCCGATGGGTGCGGTGGCGAAGGCGGGCGGGTCGGTCCAGTCGGTAGTCATGGGTGCGGGGTGGGTAACGGATGAAGAAGCGGACGGGCCGCCTACGGTGCGCGCTGCCACGGGCGCGGCGGCCAATGCGGCCGCCAGCAGCAGCGCCAGGGCCGGCGCCAGGCGGCGCCCGGGCTTAGAACGAGGGCCAGCCATGGGACATGTCCACCTTGCGCACGGCCTTGGCGCAACTGGCGCAATAGCGGATGCTCAGGCAGTCGCCGCCGAACATCACGCACGAGCCCGTGTAGGCCGGGTCGGCCTGGCTGGCGGGCAGGCCGAAGTGGCAATGGTTGCCGAACTGCGAATAGAAGTAGGGTCCCTTGTCCAGTTTCGAGGCGTCCATGTCGGCTTCGTCGGGATGCGCCTGCACCCACTCCGGCCCGCTGGGCACCATGCCGATCAGGTGGCCGATTTCATGCACCAGCGTCTGCTGCTGGTAGTCCATCGTGACCGGCTCCCACGGCGACATGGCGGCCACGCATAGCAGGTTGCTGTTGTAGAAGGCCACGCCGGCCGCCGCGCTTTCCATCAGCCGTACGCGCAGGATGATCTTGCCGTTGGTCGGCATCGGCAACAGTCCGGCCATGCGGATATTGAGGGCGCTGCATTCCTTGGGCGCGGCGGCGTCGTAGGGCACCGGGGTCAGGCGGTCGCGCGGGATGGGGATCTGCCTGACGCCCGCGGCGGGGTCGGTGTATTCGAACACGGCTTGCACTAACCAGTCGGTGTTCGGCTCGATGTGATACCACAGGAAGCTGACATTGCCGTCGGCGCCGACGAACTGGATCAGCTTGTCGCCGGCGCCCGGGCCGGCCACGGCCTGCACATAGATGGGCTGCACCGGCAGCATGGAGGCCAGCCGGTCAACGTGGCAGACCACGATGGTGTAGGGCTCGTGGGACGGGCCCTGCGACCTTGGATAGACCGAGCGGGCCAGTTGGCGCAGACGCGCGTCGCCATCCTCCGTGAAGACGTCTGAATTGGCCTCACCGCGCCCGCTGACGGGCGGCAATTGCACGAGGTCCACGCCGTGGCGTGCATACTCGGTGGCGGTGGGCTGGAAGCCGTGCGGGCGGGCCAGCGTTTCGGGACCGGGCAGCATGATTTCCTGGATGTACAGCCGTCTGGCGGTTTCCACCAATTCGGTGGAGATGATCTGATTCTTGTCGTTGACGACCTCGAACAGGTAGGTGTTCAGGCCCGCGGCGGGCAGGGTGATGTCATCGACGATCTTGGTGCCGTCCGGGTCGGTCACGTAGCTGTACGACCGCTGATTGGGCTCGCGGTACAACGGCTGGCGGCTCAGCTCTCGCGCCGAATACACGGCATTGCCCGGGCGCGGGCTGACCTTGACGGTGAAGCGGTGCTGGCCGGCCTTGTCAAAGCGTACGCGGATCTTGGGCTTGTTGGTCTGGCGGTCCAGGCTGTTGAGCGCCTGGCCGTCGTTCCAGCGTTCGTCCGGCTCGGTCAGGTTGACGTATTGCAGTTTGGCGCCGCTGCGTGCCTGGTAAGGCGACGGCGTGGACGCAGGGCTGGGCGAGCCTTCCGCATTCTGGCCGGCGTCCTGGCCGACGGGGCGTGCCGCGCCGCTGGGCAGCGTGATGCCGGCCGCTTCCATGACCCGCTTGGCCAGCCCGGGGTAAGGCGAATTGGCCACCGCCGGGATGTTCATGATCGTCTCGGCCACCTTGGGCAGCGTGACGCTGGAAATGTTGGGCGATTGCAGGATGGCGCCCACCACCGACGGCACGGCCGACTCGGTCAGGCCGGGCGTGCTGAGGATGGCGCCGGCCACCGCGGGCAGGTTGCTTTGGCTGACGTCGGGCATCGACAGCAGCGAGTTCACCGCCGATCCCAGCGCGGCGCCGCGGTCGCCCATGGCGCCCATCGCCTGTGTCATCACGGGGCCGATGGCCGAGCCCACGCCGCCGCCCGTCGCCGCCAGGCCGGATGACGAGGCGCCGCCCGCGTCCGTTGTTCCGCCGGACATCACGCCGGCGGCCTTGGCGCTCAGATCGGCGGCTTGCGAGGTCGTCCGGGTGGCTTGCGTGGCTGTGCCTGCCGCCTTGGAGACCCCTGCCGGCATCGCATCGGCCAGCGCCCCGGAGGCGCCTTGGGTCAGGCTGGCCGCGCCGTCGCGCATCAGGGACTGCGCAGCGTCGCCCGCCATGGACGGCGCGCCGCTGATCAGCGACGGTGTGGCGCCGCCCATCAGGGATGGCGTCGACGCCAGGGCCGACTGCGCCAGGCCGGAGCCGGCTTCGGTCACCGAGCTCATGGCCTTGCCGGCCATGGCGCCCAGGTCCTGCACCGGCTTGAAGGCGGCGTTGGCCATGGATTTGGCCTCATCCATCATGCCGGACGCCGTCTCGCTGGCGGCCGACAGGCCGCGGGACAGGCTGGCGGCGCCGCCTGCCAAGGCCGAGCCGATGCCGCCCGGAGAGGCACTGGCGCCGCCCGCGGCCGCACTGGCCGCGGCATCTGACGCGCCGGCCGCATTCAGCGCCTGGCCCGCCCCGGTCGCCGCCAGCTTCGTCGCGGCGGGCCGGTGCACCAGTTCGGCCGTGACCAGCATCGGATCGCCGACCTGGCTGGACGGCAGCGCGGGCAGGGCGGCCGGATCGCTGGCTGGCCCGATCAGGTTGTGCGAGGCGCCCTTGACGGAGAACATGCCGGGGCCCTTGAAGACGATGTCACCGCCATCCATGACAATGCTGCCGCCGGCCGCCTGCAAGGTGATGCGGGTGTTGGCCAGGATCTCGATGCTGTCGGTGGTGGACGTGATAGTGATGTCCTGGCCGGCCAGCATTTCCAGCATGTCGGTATGGGCGTGTATGGACACCGGCGCGTCGGCCGCGATGGCGCGCAGGCCGCCGTCCTGCACGAACAGGCTGGTCGAGCGCCCCGAGGCGCTGGCAAAGGTCTGGCGCGCTGAGACCTGGCCGTCGGCCTGGGCGGTGGTGTGCAGATTCTCGCTGGCATGCAGGACGGCGCTGGCCGGAGTGGACAGATTCAGCGAGGACGGCGCGTCGATCAGCAGGCGGGCGCCATCGATGCGTTCCACCGGGTCGGTGCCGTTGCGTTCGCCGCCGCCGGCCTTGACGGCCTGCTGGCCGCCCACGCTGCCCGGGTAGCGGCCATCGGCCTTGGGATCGACCGCCTTCAGGAGCGGATCGAACTGCTCGTTGGCTGCCAGGGCACGCGCCTGGCGCTGGGCGGCCGCGTCGTTGATGCGTTGGGCCGCGTTCTGCGCGCCGCGCAACAGCGCCTGCGCCTCTTGCGTATCGGCCTGGGTCGAGCGGGCGCTTTCGCGGGCATTGGCCGACAGCAGCATGCCCTGGCCCGAGCGCACCACGGTCCAGGCGTCGGACCGCAACTCGAAACCCGTGCCGCGCCATTGTCCGCGCGACGACTCGTCCGGCGCCTGCTTGACCAGGTAGCCCAGGCCCAATTGCGACGCGGCAACGGAACTGGACAGCCGCGTACGCAGCTGGCCGGCCGTGTCGTCGAACAGCCATTGGCTGTGGCCCTTGCCATCCAGGGCCTGGCTGTGCCAGCCGCTGAGCGTGCCCGGATGATTGGCATCGCCATCCACCCCCGCCGTCCAGGGCGGCAGGTCGGTGTCGTTGTACAGCTGCGCCACGATAACGGGCTGGTCGATGTCGCCATCCAGGAACTCCACGACCACTTCGGTGCCCTGGCGCGGCAGGTGGTGCGCGCCCCAGTTGGGGCCGGCCTGCGCGCCGGTCACGCGCAACCAGGTGCCGGACTTGTCATCGCCCGGCGCGTTGCCGGCGTCGTCGCCATGGCTGCGATGGCGCAGGCCGCCGGCCAGCGGGCGTTCGCCGCGCTGCCACGGAAACTGCACTTTCACACGCAGGTCGCGGCCGGTGGTGATGGCCGCGTCTTCGGCCGTCACGACGACGGCGGTGGCGCCTTCGGGGGCGGTGGGCTTGGCGCGCCAGGCGGGCAGCAGCGGGGCGGCTGCGGGCTGGGCGCTGAAGCTATTGCGGTAGGCGCCGCGCTCAAGATCGGCCGCGCCCAGCACCTGGGCGGCCTGGCTGCCCAGGTTGTTGGCGGCCACGTGCTCGACGTGCAGCAGGGTGTAGCGGTTGCCGCCCAGTTCGTCCATGGCGCTGCCCGAACCTTGGGCATAGCGGTCGTGCTGCGTCAGCGTGAAGGTATGGCCCGGCATCATCTGGCGCGCCGTGCCGCCGCCGTCAAAACGCAGCATGCGCGCTTCGAACGCCTGCAGGCTGCGGGCGGCCTGTTGTTCGGCCGAGTCGTCGCCCGTGTGGCGGCCATGGCCGTCGTAGTCGTAGTCTTCCAGCGCGGGCAGGGCGCCGGCGTCCAGGTCGGAGGCCGCGTGGGCGCCATGGGCCAGCAGCGTGCGGTCGTTCCAGGCCAGGCGCGTCACCGCGTTCGGGCGCACCTGGCGGGCCGCGCCGAAGCGCGTGACGCTGTCCTCGGATTCGGTGGCGTCGCTGCGGTGAAAGCGCAGGGTCGCGGCGGGGTTGTCGGGGCGCGCGGCGCGGGTGTCGAACACCACCAGCCGGTGCTGTGCGCCGCCACCGCCGGCCTGCTGATCGCCTTGCTGGTGGTCGAAGCGGAAGCTCAGGCCGGCTTCGGCCATCAGCCGCAGCACGAAGTCCAGGTCGGTCTCGCGGTACTGCGTGCGCACGGGGCGCGGCGCGGGCGGCTCGGTGATCTCGAAGGCGAAAGAAGCCAGCGGGTAGTCGGCAAACACTTCGGTCAGGATGTCGGTGACCGACTTGTCCTGGAACACGAAGCTGTCACGCCGCAGCCGCAGCGTGGCCAGCCAGGGCGCGGCGTGCAGGCGGTAGCGCGCCAGGCCGCCGTCGGCACCCAGCGCGTCCACGCCTTCCACCACGGCGTGCCAGCGGCGCCAGGTGCCGTCGGCCAGCAACAGGCTGACGCTGATTTCCTTGCCCAGGAGGGGTTCCACGTCCAGTTCGGCGGACGAGGCCAGGCAATCGAGTGTCAGGGCGAACAGTTCCGAGACGCCTTCGCGCAGGTGCAGGCGTTCGACGGTCAGCGCGTCGCCCAGCGGCGTCTGCGCTTGCAGCAGGCGCGCATTCTGGGACAGGGCGGCAACGCCCAGGCTGCTGTAGCCCGAAGGCGTGGAAGAACGGTCGGTCATGGCGTGTGGCGGAACGTGAACCTTCAGGGCAGCGAAATGGTCAGGTGCGCGGCGCGCGGCCCCAGCTTGACGATGTCGTGGTACGGGGCCATGGCGGTCTGCATGTCGCCGTTCAGGAAGTGGCCCATGCCCAGATAGGCCAACAGGCCCAGCAGGGCGAACAGGGCGCCGATGCTCCAGAGCGGCACGTCGCGCTTGAGCGTATGGGCGATCTTGTCCGGCAGCGGCCAGTGCGGCGCAAAGCCGGCCCGCTTGCCGCGCAGCAGCGCGATCTCGTCGCCCAGGCGCGCGGTCAGGTAGCCCAGCTTTTCCTGGCCCTCGATCATGTACTTGCCCTGAAAGCCCAGCAGCAGGCACATGTAGAACACTTCCAGCGATTGCAGGCGTGGTGCGCCCTGCGCGCGCAGGTCTTCCAGGCGGGAAAAGAAGTTCTCGCCGGCCAGTTGCTCGCCGAACAGGGTCAGCTGCAGCGGTTGCAGCATCCAGGCGTCGCGGATGGAAAAGCCGGAATTGAGCACGGTTTCATCCACGGCTGCGCAGAACGCGTACTTGGTGGCGTAGACGTCTTCGGCCGGGATATCGAGCTTCTTGGCGCTGCGTTCGAAGTCGGCCAGGAACTGCTGTACCCGCGCCGAGAACGACGCGGCGCTGGCGGGTTCTTGTCCGCTCTTGAGCAGGAACAGCATCAGGAAGCCGTCGTACAGCAGGTCCAGCAGCGATTTGGCGGGACGCGAGCCGTAGAAATCGGCGGCGCGGGCAGGGAGCGTGGCTCCGGGCATCAACGAGGGCGAGTCGGCGGTCATGGCGGGCTCTTGCGGTGGGTGCCGGTCAGCGGGTGACGGCGATCAGGTCCAGTTTCAGTTCGGGTATGCCGGACGGCGCGTAGATGGCAATGCTGCGGGCCTGCAGCATGCGGTCGTACAGCGAGCCGCGCGTCTGCAGCGTGAAGTAGCAGGCGCCCGGCTTGACGGGCACGGCCGGGGGCACCTGCGGCGTGTAGGCCAGTTGCACGCCGGGCATGGCCGACAGCACCAGCTTTTCGACGTCGTCAGGGGCGCCGACCTTGAAGCGCAGCGGCACGGTCTCGGCCAATTCGCTGGCGGGCGTGGCGGCCGATACGGCAAGGTACAGCGCCGTGGTCTCGTCGAGCTTGTCGGAATCGAGCCGGCCAACGTGGAACGACGGGCGCAGTTCTTCCAGCACGATCGAGAAGTAGCGGGTCGAAATGACGGTTTCGAGCAGGTCGCGCAGGATCTCGTCCAGCTGCGCGAAGGCCGCGCCCGGCTGGTCGTGGCGATACGCAGGCAGGTCCGCCAGCGTATGCACCTTGGAGAACGTCATCAGCGCACCGGCCAGCCGCAGCATTTCCTGGAACAGGCGCTCGGGGTGCAACTGCGGGTTATGGAACAGGTGCGATAGCGCTGAATAGGCCTCGTTGGCCGTGTGCAGCAGCCAGAACGAGGCCACGTCGCCCGAGCGGAACTCAATGATGTTCTTGTTGGGCTCGCGATGAAAGCCGTACAGCGCGTTGACCTTGGCCTGCAACGCGTCCAGCAGGCGGCGCAGCTGCTCGAACAGTGCGCCGCAGGCCTGCACGGTCAGGCTGGGGGCGATGAAACTGGTGTCCAGCTCGTAGCCCGCGCTGGCGTTGCGGCGCACGCGCGCCACCGGAATGGTCAGCAGGGCGTCGCGCGGTTCGTGCTCGGACAGCAGACGCACGTTCTTGCGCAGGAACGCGAGCTCGGCGGTGCTGGCATTGGTGTACAGGTCGGGGGCGGGGCTGTCCTGGTGCGCGTAGCGGGCGTCAAAGCCCTGCGACTGCTGCGCATCGCGGTAATTGCCGCCGATGTCCTTCATCGGATGCAGCGCCAGGTAGAACACCGCCTCGCTGGCGCCATCCAGGCCGTCCAGCGCCACGGCGGGCGGCAGGTCGTCGCTATGGGGCGCGTTGTAGATTTCGCCGTCGGGAAAAATCGCCGACAGTTCGGTGGCGCGCAACATGCCATTGGCCAGCGCCGCGGCATCGAAGCGCACCGTGCGCAGCCCCCAGGAATAGGGATGCAGCGCCCGACTCATTTCCGCCAGGCGGGCCTCATGGTAGGCATCCTGGCGTTGAAAATGCTGGGGCCGCAGGAACAGCCCCTCACCCCATAATACTTTTGCTGAATAACTCACGTTGGCTGGCTCTTGTCTATGGCTATATACAGAGGGCGTCTGATTACGACGTGGGTTGCGGCCGGATTCAGTCGGGGCAGCGCACCGACCCGAGCCTGGACGGGTCGAATGCGGGCATGCCCGGTGGCAGCACGATCTTGCCGGTGGCAACCGTCAGGGCGCAGGCGTGTGCGCCCAGGACGATGCCGCTGTCTTCGACCGCTTTGACTTCAAATACATATTTCCAGCGTTGCGGCGCTGGTGCGTAAAACAAGGCGGCGACGGCGATATACGCGGCGCCCTTGGGCACTTTTTCGATGTTTTCGAAACGCTGGCCGGGCGTCAGGGTGATCTCGCGCGACGCGATGAGACTGTCGCCCAGTGCCGCCTTTTCCTGCTCAGTATCAACTAATTGCGTGAGCGGTGCGCGCTGAAATGCCTCGGCATTCTTCAAATAGTATGCTTTCGTAACGACAGCCGCAGGTTGACCGCTGCTCGCATTTAAATTTTCTCCGGCGTGGATCGCCAATTTCACATCGGTGGGTGCATTCGGGTCCTTTTTCAGGCCTGCCGCGTCGAGTGCGGTGCCGGTAATTCCCGCCACCGCGCCAAGCGCAGAAACCGCCGCGCAACCATGAATTAAAGGGACTGCCGCGATCATGACCGTGGCCGCCAAGCATCGCGATAAATTGAGATGTTTTGACATGGCTCTTTAT
>NZ_JAELTJ010000011.1 GCF_016428805.1 Achromobacter sp. ASV32 | reverse complement strand
CACCCCTCGCTCAAGGCGCGTGCCCTGGACGCCCGCGAGCTGCAGCGTCACGTGCTGCTGGAATTCGACGACCCCACCCGCCCCTGGCTGCAATGGTCCGAATGGCTCAATGCCCGCGGCCTGGGCCGCGTGCGGCCCAAGGGCATGCTCCGGTTCAACCAGTACGACCAGATCGTGCACGCCGCGCTGGCCGGCCATGGCATCGCCCTGGGGCGGCTGGCCCTGATCGCGCCGATGCTGGCCGACCAGCGGCTGGCCACGGTGGGCGCACAGCCGGCAGACGCCACCGACCACGCCTACTGGCTGGTGCGCAACGCCCGCCGCAGCACCCCCGACGCCGAGATCGTGACCCGTTGGCTGGTGCAGCAGGCGGCGGCCACGGCCCAGGCCCTGACGCCGCACTGATGGGGCCGCAAGCGCGCGGTACAAGATCTATACAAACCTTCATACATTTCCGCCCCCCCTCCTGTAGATTGCGGCCTGCGTAGCAAGCACGGGTCCGAGCTCTGCCTTCTTGCGATGGAATCCTGCGCCCGCCGCCCCCCAGCGGCAGGCCTGCAGACCTGTTGCCGCCGAATCCGGCGCGCCCACCCCGCAACCCCACAAGGCGCCATGAAGCTTTTCCGATCCGCCACCGCGTGGCAAGACTGGTTTCTGAACTTCCAGCGTTCCTTCCTGATCCTGTTGGCGCCCTGGCTGGTCTCGGTGCTGGCGCAAGGCGCCGGACGCGGCTACCTGCTGTACGCCTATGCGCCGCCCACTGCCTATTCCGCGCTGCCGCAGGACATCAGCCGCACACTGGGCATCGGCCTGCTGTTCGACATCAAGGTGTCCGCCATCGCGTTCTCGGTGCTGCTGTTGACGGCCCTGCTGCTGCCCGCCCGCAAGGCGCTGTACGCACGATGGCTGCGCAGCCTGCCCTACCTGGGCGCCGCGCTGGCCACCCTGTTCGCCGCCACCACGGTGGTGAGCGTCTGCTACTACGCTACGTTTTCGCGGTCGATCGATATTTTCGTCTTCGGCCTGATGGATGACGACACCCACGCCATCCTGGTCACGCTGTGGCATGGCTACCCGGTGCTGCGGGCGCTGGCGCTGCTGGTGGCCGTGCTGGGCGCGACATTCTGGCTTGGACGCCGCTGGGGCGCCAGCGTCCTGCGCGCGCGCCTGGCCCGGCGCGCCCTGGCGCCCAGCGCGCTGCGGCTGCTGCTGATCATCGGCGTGACCGTGCTGGCGTGCCGCGGATCGCTCGGCACCTTCCCGCTGAACAAGGACGACACCAGCATCTCGTCGCTGCGGCTGTTGAACGACATCGCGCCCAATGGCCTCTCGGCGTTCTTCTGGGCGCTGGACGAGCGCGGCAACGACAAGCGCTTCACGCCCGTCTCGGCGCAGGAAGGCGAACAGCTCTACCAGCGCTTCCTGGGCCGGCCCGGCCAGGGGCTGAAGCCCTTCATGGCCAGCACGGGCGCCAACCCGGCGGCCAAGGCCCGTCCGCCCCACGTCGTGCTGCAGGTGATGGAAAGCATGGGGCATCACATGAACATGTATGACGGCCCCGGACGCGACCTGCTGGGCGCGCTGCGGCCGCACTGGGAACAGGACTGGCGCTTTGACCGCTTCCTGTCCGAAGGCAACGGCACCATCGACTCGCTCAGCCGCCTGCTCGTGCGCAGCCCGGTGCCGGCCATCAGCCAGTCGTCGGCGGCCAGCGGCACCTACGCCAGCAATGCCTTCACACCGTTCCTGGCGCGCGGCTACCGGGTGCTGTTCGTGACCTCGGGCACGGCCACCTGGCGCAATCTGGGCAGCTTCGCCACCCATCTGGGTGCGCGGGAATTCATCGACCAGGTGGCGCTGAAATCACGCTATCCCGACGCCCAGCCCGGCGCCTGGGGCGTGCCCGACGAATACATGTTCCGCTATATCGCCGAGCGGCTGGCGCAGGCCGATCGCGACGGCCAGCCGCTGTTCATCGTCGCCTTGTCCACCACCCATCACCCGCCGTTCCTGGTGCCCGCCGGCGGGCAGCGCGGCGGCATGGCATTGGATGACGTGATGCGGCTGCCGTACTACGAATCCTGGTCGGGGCTGGACGACGCCTTTGACACGCTGCGCTACGCCAACGACCAGCTGGGCCGTTTCCTGACGGGCCTGAAAGCCTCGGCCAACGGCGCCAACACCATCGTCGCGGTAACGGGCGACCACAACATTCTGGGCGTGGACTACCAGGCCGACACCGACGCCGTCCTGGCGCGCGCCGTGCCCTTCTACCTGTACGTGCCGCAGGGCTATCGCGGCCAATCGACCTATGATCCGTCGCGCCCCGGCAGCCACAAGGACATCCTGCCCACGCTGTACCAGCTGAGCCTGCCCGAGACGCCATACTTTCGCAGCGGCTGCGACCTGCTGGCCGCGAACCCCGATCCGCAATGGTGCTTTGGCTATAACAACCCGCGCCTGCTGATCACACGTGACGGCGCCTACCGCAAGGACCACCCGGGGCGCATCCTGCCGTGGGCCGGCGGCACGGGCCTGGCGCTGGCCCCCGAACAGGCCGCCTCGCCCGGCCAGCAGGCCGAGCAAGCGCGGTTGCAGGCCTATGGCCCGCTACTGCAATGGCAGATCAACTACCAGGTGCAGAACCAGGCGCCGCCCCGGCCCGACCGGCCCTAGCGCGGGGCACCGGGCGCCAAGCCCTGGGCCCGCTAGTCGACCTGCACCAGCGCCTCGCCCGGCAGCATTTCGCCGACCACCGCGGCGTCGTCAAAGCCCTGGCGGTGGAACAGATCCAGCACCGCCTGCGCCGTGTCCGGCGCGCAGGCCACCAGCAGGCCGCCGGACGTCTGCGGATCGGTCAGCAGCGCGCGCTCGGTATCGGTCACGCCCGCCCCCAGGCGCACGGACTCGCCGTAGGATGCCCAGTTGCGGCCCGACGCCCCCGTCACCACGCCATCGGCGGCAAACGCCTGCACCCCCGGCAGCCACGGCAGCGCCTCGCGGTGCAGTTGCGCGGTCAATTGCGCGCCACGGGCCATTTCCAGCGCGTGGCCCAGCAAGCCGAAACCGGTGACATCCGTGATCGCATGCACACCGTCCAGCGCAGCCAGCGCCGCGCCTGGCCGGTTCAGGCGGGTCGTCGTCTCGATCATCACGCGGTAGCCGGCCGCATCCAGCCGGTTCTTCTTCAAGGCCGCCGACAGGATGCCCACGCCCAGCCCCTTGCCCAGGATCAGCACGTCGCCGGCGCGCGCGTCGGCATTGCGCTTGATGCGGCCCGGGTGCACCAGCCCCATCGCCGCCAGCCCGTAGATCGGCTCGACCGAATCGATGCTGTGGCCGCCGGCCACCGGAATACCGGCGTCGGCGCACACCGACTCGCCGCCGCGCAGGATGTCTGCGATGACGCTGTGCGGCAGCACGTTGATCGGCATGCCCACGATCGCCAGCGCCATGATCGGCGTGCCGCCCATCGCGTACACATCCGACAGCGCGTTGGTGGCCGCGATGCGGCCGAAATCGAACGGATCGTCCACGATCGGCATGAAGAAGTCGGTGGTCGCGATCAGGGCCTGCTCGTCGTTGAGCCGGTAGACCGCCGCATCATCGGCCGTCTCGGTGCCCACCAGCAGGTTCGGGTAGCTGGCGGCCGGCCCGAAGCGGGCCAGCAGTTGCGACAGCACGCCGGGCGCGATCTTGCAGCCACAGCCGCCGCCATGGGACAGGGAAGTCAAGCGCGGCACCGCCGCGGACGCAGCATCCTGGGTCATGTCAGTCTCTCCATTGGGGATGGGAAAAGGATAGCATCGCCCCCTGAAATGGCCCTATGATGATCCGGCAGCACGCAGCAACGGACGGCCCGCCCGCCACCGGGCGCACCGATAGCCAAACTTCACCGTGTGTGAGGGCTCCATGGATCGCCGACACTTTCTCCGTTTCTCGGGCGCCCTGTGCGCCACCCAGGCCGCCCTGCCGCTGGCGGCCCGCGCGCAGCAAGCCCCCGTCACCGCCGGCTGGCGCGCCTTCGAACTGACCAGCCGCATCAGCGTAAAAGACCCCGGCGCCCAGACCCGCATCTGGATTCCGGTGCCCTACGCCACCGACACCGCCTACCAGCGCGGCGCGCAAAGCACCTGGCAGGTCAGCGGCGGCGGCACCGCACAACTGGTGCAAGCCCCGGGCTACGACGTGCAGATGCTGGCGGTGCAATGGCCCGACGCGCAGGCGCCGCGCGACGTCACCGTAACCAGCCGCTTCCAGACCCGCAACCGGCGCGTCGACCTGACCCAGCCGCCGCCCGCCGGCACACCCCGCGAAAGCGCCGCCACCCTGCGCGAATTCCTCAAGCCCACGGCGCTGCTGCCCACCGACGGCATCGTCAAGACCACCGCCGACCAGATCACCCGCGGCCATCACGGCGACGTGGCCCGCGCCCGCGCCATCTACGAATGGGTCGTGGAAAACACCTGCCGCACCGCGGCAACGCGCGGCTGCGGCGTGGGCGACGTGCGTTACATGCTCACTGCCAACGATCTGAACGGCAAATGCGCCGACATCAACGCGCTCTTCGTCGCCCTGGCCCGCGCCTCCGGCATCCCTGCCCGCGACGCCTACGGCCTGCGCGTGGCCAGCTCCGAGCTCGGCTACAAGAGCCTGGGCAAGGCGGACGACGTCACGAAGGCCCAGCATTGCCGCGCCGAGTTCTACGCCGACGGCTACGGCTGGGTGCCCGTCGACCCCGCCGACGTGCGCAAGGTCATGCTCGAAGAACCGCCGGGCGACCTGCCCCTGACCGACGCCAAGGTCCGCGCCGCGCGCGTCATGCTGTTCGGCGCCTGGGAAATGAACTGGGTGGCCTACAACCACGGCCACGACGTCGTCCTGCCCGGCACCGCCCACGGCCCCGTGCCGTTCCTGATGTACCCCAACGGCGAAACCGCCGACGGCCGCCTGGACAGCCTGGACCCCGACAACTTCAGCTACCAACTGACCGCCAAGCCCCTGTCCATCTGACCCGCCCGCGCGCCATGATCAGCCGCCGCCAGCTTCTGCAAACCGGCCTGTCGCTCGCCGCCCTGCCTCCCTGGGCCCGCGCCGCCAGCGACAGCGCCCTGAAGACCGCCACCGGCCCCGACTGGGCGCCCTGGCCCCCCCCCACTCCGCCCCTCGTTCTGCCCGACCTGTCGGGCCGTGAACACAAACTCGCCGCCTGGCGCGGCAACGTCGTCATCGTCAGCTTCTGGGCCACCTGGTGCGACCCCTGCCGCGACGAAATCCCCCTCATGTCCGCCATGGCACGCCGCCATCGCGAAGAAGGCCTGCGCCTGGTCGCCGTCAACGTCGGCGAGGCCCTGGCCAAGGTCACCACCTTCCTGGCCAAATGGCCCGTCGCCGGCACCGTCCTGCACGACCGCAACAGCACCGCCTCCAAAAAATGGGACGCCGTCGGCCTGCCCGCCAACTACCTCATCGACCGCGGCGGCACCGTCCGCTACTGGCACCTGGGCGCCCTGGACTGGAACGCCGCCAACGTCACCAGCGTCGTCACCAAAATGCTGCGCGCGTAACCAATAGACCCCACCCAACCCAAACCGCCCGCCCAAACAAAAGGCGGCGCAAAGCGCCGCCCCCGCCAAAATAAAAAACCTTCCGCCAATCCCCACAACGAACACGTCGCACACTTGCAGATCCGCATCGCGCCCCCCAATCCGACATGAGCTGTGGCGTTGCCGGGCCTGGGGTGGCGGGCCGTTTAGATTGCGCCCGACGGAATCCGAAGGGAGCCGAAGGCGTACGAGGATGAGAAGGGGGAAGTCCGGAGCGAAGGCTCCGGACCGCAATCGGAGGCCCGCCACCCCAGGCCCGGCAACGCCACGGCGGCAGAAGAACGCAACCAACCGCCAGCAACAACACCGCAACATCAGCAAAAGAATGGCGGAAGGCAGCAGGAGTCGAACCTACCTGGGAACGTCTGACGCCCCCAACCGGGTTTGAAGCCCGGCCGTGCCACCGGACACGAATGCCTTCCGCAGCGACCCGCCTATGATACCCGCAGCACATGCGCATCCCGCACCCGCCGCGTCACGCCCGTCCGATCAAAAAACTCCAGGATCTGAATCGCCCGCTTCCGTCCCAGCCCCGTCGCATCCCGGAACGCCGCCGCATTCAATCCCGCCGGCGCGCCCGCCAATTCCACCGCCAGCGCCTTCAATTCGGCCACCCGTTCGCGGTCATAGAACAGATCCTTCACCACCTGCGCCACCTCGCCGCGCCGCAACAGCTTGCGCAGCACCTGCCGCACCCGCTCCTCGGGTTCGGCCAGCAGGCGCGCCATGTCGCGCACCCACGGCGGGTCGTAGGCGCCCGCCGCCAACAGCGGCAGCAGCCGCTGCGCCAATTGCGCCTCGCCCTCGGCCAGCACCGCCGTATGGCCCGGCAGATGCAGCCACGGCCCATTGCGCACCAGCCGGCCGTGCTGCTGCAGATTGTCCAGCAGACCTTGCCACAACGACTCCGGCGCCGCCGGCAGGGCCATCCGGCGCAAGCGTGAACTGTCCGGCCCCGGCTCATCCGGCGATCCCTGGTGAAAGGCCGCCAGCGCCTGCTCCACCTTGGCGCGCAACGCCTCCCAGTGCGTCGACTGAATCAGCGTACGCGCGCCTTGCGGCGTTCTGGGCGCGATCCAGCACGCGCCGTGCGGCGCGGCCAGCTCGCTCACCGGCGTGCCGGTCAAGCGCTGCAACGCGGCCTCGTCCAGGCCCAATGGCGCCTGCTCCAGCAACGGGTGCAGCCCGCCTCCGTCCAGCATCTCGGCCACGGCGCCCAGCCACTGCAGCCGCGGCGCCGCGCGGCGCTTGCGGTCCGGCGCATTCGGATCCAGCACCCTGCCGCCGCCCACCGTGCGCGTCGCCTGCGCGTTGCGCACGATGTAGCGGTCGCCCGGCATCGCGCATACCGGTTCGTCGAACACCAGTTGCACCCAGCCCGATTGCCCGGGCGCCAGCGACTCCGCCGACAGCGGCACCGCGTGCGCCATGTGCCGCGCCGCGCCCACATGCACATGCAGCGGCGTCCAGGCCCGCAGCGGCGCATCGGCCGACGCCAGCAGCGTCATCGCCACGTCCACGTGGCGCGACGGCAGAAAGCAGCGCGCATCCGCGATCCAGTCGCCGCGCGTGATCGCGTTCTTGTCGATGCCCGCCAGGTTCAGCGCGCAGCGTTGGCCGGCCGACCCGGTTTCGCTGGGCTGGTTCTGCGCATGGATGCTGCGCACCCGCACCCGCGTGCCCGCGGGCATCAGCCGCAGATCGGCGCCGTCATCGCCGGCGCGCGCCTGGCCGCCATGCGCCGTGCCCGTCACCACCGTGCCGTGCCCCGCCAGCGTGAACACCCGGTCCACCGCCAGCCGGAACAGGCCCTGGCGATCGCGCGCCCCCAACGCCTGCGCCGTGTCGTCCAGATAGCGTTTCAGGGTCGCCGTGCCGGCGTCCTCGACACGCGCCGCGCAGACCTCGAACACCGGCGCGCCTTGCAGGAACGTGTCCGCCGCCAGCGCCGTGATCTCGGCGCGCACGGCGGCCAGCCGGGCCGCGTCGGCGCGGTCGATCTTGGTCAGCGCCACCGCGCCGCGCGCCACGCCCAGCAGCATCAGGATCGCCAGATGTTCGCGTGTCTGCGGCATGACGCCATCGTCGGCCGCCACCACCAGCAGGCCGAAATCGATGCCGCTGGCCCCGGCCGCCATCGTGTGCACGAGTTTTTCGTGGCCCGGCACGTCGATGAATCCCAGCACGTCGCCATTGGCCAGCGGCGTGTAGGCGTAACCCAGTTCAATGGAAATGCCGCGCGCCTTCTCTTCCTTCAGGCGGTCGGTGTCCACGCCCGTCAAGGCGCGCACCAGCGTGGTCTTGCCATGGTCGATATGGCCGGCGGTGCCGACGATCATGCCAGCGGCTCCGCCAGTTGCGCGGTGAACGCCGCTTCGTCGCGGGCCTCCAGGCAGCGCAGGTCCAGCCACAACGCGTCATCCGCGATGCGCCCGATCACCGGCACCGGCAGGCCCCGCAGCCGCGTTTCCAGACGATCCAGGTGCCGCCCCGGACGGCCGCTGCCGGCGTAACGCACCGCCAGGCCGAAGCTGGGCAACTGGTCCACCGGCAAGGCACCGCTGCCGATCTGGCTGAACATCGGCACGGCCTGCACTTCGTAGTGAACGCCCACGGCCTGCGCGAGCACGCCGCGCAGGCGCTCGGCCTGCGGCTGGATCTCGCGCTGCGGGCGGGTCAATAGCCGCAGCGTGGTCAGACGCTGCGCCAGAAATTCCGGCGCGCGGTACAGCGCCAGCACCGGCTCCAGCGCGGCCAGCGTCAGCTTGCCCACGCGCAGCGCGCGCTTGAGCGGATTTTTCTTGATCTTGCGGATCAGGTCGGCGCGCCCGACCAGCAAGCCCGCCTGCGGCCCGCCCAACAGCTTGTCGCCGCTGAATGTCACCAGGTCCGCGCCCGCGGCAATGGTCTCGCGCACGGTGTCTTCGCGCGGCAGGCCGAACTGGGTCAGGTCCACCAGCGTGCCGCTGCCCAGGTCCACGGTGGCCGGCACCCCGCGCGCATGTGCCAGCGCCGCCACCTCGGCCACGCTGACGCTCTTGGTGAAACCGGTGACCGCGTAGTTGCTGCAATGCACCTTCATCAGCATCGCGGTGCGCGGGCCGATGGCGTTTTCGTAGTCGGCCGCATGGGTGCGGTTGGTGGTGCCGACTTCCACGAGCTTGGCGCCGGCCCGCTTCATGATGTCAGGAATGCGGAAAGCGCCGCCGATCTCGACCAGCTCGCCGCGCGACACCACGACTTCGCGGCGATCCCCCAGCGCATTCAGCATCAGCAACACGGCTGCCGCATTGTTGTTGACCACCGTAGCGGCCTCGGCGCCGGTCAGCTCGCACAGCAGATCGTCGATCAGGTCGTCGCGATCGCCGCGCCCGCCCGTGTCCAGGTCGAATTCCAGGTTGGCCGGTGAACGCAGCGCGCGCAACACCGAATCCACCGCCTCGTCGGGCAGCAAGGCGCGGCCCAGGTTGGTGTGCAGCACGGTGCCGGTCAGGTTGTAGACGGCCCGCAGGCGTGGCGCGGCGGCCGCCGCCAGGGCCGCGGACACCGCCGCGGCGA
Organism: Achromobacter sp. ASV32; assembly: GCF_016428805.1. Lineage (GTDB taxonomy): Bacteria > Pseudomonadota > Gammaproteobacteria > Burkholderiales > Burkholderiaceae_B > Achromobacter. Next base: position 71,817 of record NZ_JAELTJ010000011.1, on the reverse strand, counting down.
CGACGTCCTCGGCCAGCTCGGCGCGCGGCAGTTCGCCCGCCAGCGCGCGCCCGCGCAGGGCGTCCAGGTGACGGCGCAAGGCCGCCACGGCCAGCGTGCGGCCGTGGATTTCCAGGGCCGCGGCCAGCGCGGGGGCATTGAGCAGGCGGTCCAACGCCGGTATGTCGGCCGCGGCAGCAAACTCGGCCATGGTCAATCCTCGTCGGCGCCGTGCCACAGCAGCGGATTGCCGCTGGCCCGGGAATAGCCGGCCTCGCCCACCAGCACGTCCAGCATCAGGCTGGCCAGATCGTCGGCCACCGGTTCGACGTGCAGGTCCTTGTCCTGGTAGAAGATCTTGCGATAGGTGTGACAGCGGTCGCAGGTTTCGGCCTTGATGGCGGGCGAACGGCCGTCGATGGCCTGGTAGGCCACGGACTCGACATCTTCGCAGTGCGTGCACTTGACGCGCACCATGTGCCATTGGGTCGCGCACAGGCTGCAGCACAGGTAGCGGTAGCCTTCGAACTGGCCGCCCACCCGCACCACGCTGGCCACCGGCAGGCTGGCGCATACCGGGCAGACGCCGAAGGGTGATGCCACCGGAAGCTGCTTTTCATCAAAGCGGCTGGCCAGATCGGTCCAATAGACCTGCAGCGCCGCCATCACGAAGGGCGCCGCGGCGCCGTCCACCCCGTTGTGCTGCTCGGACAGCACCGCCTCGGCCAGGTCTTCGAGCGACTCGGTGTCTTCGTCCAGCGCGCGGCGCAGCGAGGAACAGACTTCCAGGGCTTCCGCGGGCACGTCCGGGCTGCCCGCCACGTCGTCGACCAGCTGGCGCAGGATGTCGCGCCAGAGGCGATCGCGCGGCCAGCCCACCGCTTGCAGCGGCGGCATGCCGTGGGTCTGGGCCAGGTCGATGCGGTCGGGTGTCGCGGGCGGGGCGGCGCAGTCTTTCAGCGCGCGATGCTGGGCCTCGACCAGCCGCGCCATCAGCAGCAGATAGTCGGCAACCGGGCTATCCGCCGCCAGCTGCCGCAGGCGCGCCGCGCGCGTCGCGAATACCGATTCGCGCGCCGGCAACTGGACACGGACAATGGTGTTGTGGTCTAGCGCTTCGATCTCGCCGCGCGGAAGAATTCGCTGCAATTGTCGTCTCCAGATAAACAAACACGGCTGCCACCCCGCCAAGGGGAGGCAGCCGTGCGGTCAGACCCGTTGAAACCGGCCGGGCGGCTTACTTGCCTTTGCCCACCTGTTCCCGGAACCAGGCGCGGTGGTGTTTCCACGCCCAGCCCGCGGTCACGTAACCCCGCAGCATTGCCGTCAGGGAGCCCTTGACCCAGATCGCCGCATAAATATGCACAATGATCGCGCAAATCAGCACCAATGCACAAACGGCATGCAGCACCGACGCGGCGCGTACGACCCAGATCGGGAAATAGAAGGCAAAGAACTCGCGCCAGATCACGATACCGCTGACGAACAAACCCAGCATGCACAGGATCAGTACATAGAACAGCAGCTTCTGGCCGGCGTTGTACTTGCCGACCTCGGGCAACTTCTCTTCGCGGTTGTCCAGCACATCGTCCAGCTGCCGCAGCCATTGGCGGTCGGCCTTGGTCAGCAGGTTATGGCGCCACATGTGGCCTGCGAACACGACGAAACAGACAAACATCACCAGCCCGATGAACGGATGCAGGATGCGCGTCCAGGGACCGCCGCCAAACAGGTTGGTGAGCCAGAACATCGACGGATGAAACAGCGCCAATCCGGACAGTGCCAACAGGATGAACGTCAGGGCGATGATCCAGTGGTTGGTGCGCTCGCCCGGCGAATAGCGCTTGATGCGGCGGTGACGGTGGTCTTCACTCATGGCGCACCTCCTCTTCGGCGCGGCGTTCGTCTTCCTCGCTGACCTCGTTGCGGCCAACGCGGGCGTAGTGGAAGAAGCCCGCCAGCGCCGTCAGCGCCATGACGGCCACGCCGAGCGGCTTGGTGATGCCCTTCCACAGCGACACCATCGGGCTGATGTGCGGGTCCTTTGGCAGCCCGTGGTACAGGCCGGGCTGGTCGGCGTGATGCAGCACGTACATGACGTGGGTGCCGCCCACGCCTTGCGGGTCGTACAGGCCGGCCTGGTCAAACCCGCGCGACTTCAGGTCCTCGATGCGCTCGGCCGCGTGCTGCTTCATGTCGTCCTTGGTGCCGAACACGATGGCGCCGGTGGGACAGGCCTTGACGCAGGCCGGCTCCTGGCCGACGGCCACGCGGTCGGAACACAGGGTGCACTTGTAGGCCTTGTGATCCTTCTTGGAGATGCGCGGCACATTGAACGGACAGCCGGTGATGCAATAGCCGCAACCGATGCAGTTCTCTTCGTGGAAATCAACGATGCCGTTGTTGTACTGGATGATGGCGCCCGGCGACGGACAGGCCTTCAGGCAGCCCGGATCCTCGCAGTGCATGCAGCCGTCCTTGCGGATCAGCCATTCCAGGTCGCCCTGCGGATTCTCGTATTCAGAGAAGCGCATGACGGTCCAGGAATGCTCGGTCAGGTCGGCCGGATTGTCGTACACGCCGACGTTGGTGCCGATCTCGTCGCGCAGGTCGTTCCATTCCATACAGGCGCTTTGGCAAGCCTTGCACCCGATGCACTTGGACACGTCGATCAGCTTGGCCACCGAGCCCGTGATGGGCTCGCGGATGCCCGGCGGCGGTGTGGTGGTGGCCGAGCGCCGTTTGATGTCTAGGGATTGCATGGACATGTCGGTCACCTATGCCTTCTCGACCTGCACCAGGAACGACTTGAATTCCGGAGTCTGGGAATTGCCGTCGCCCACGAATGGCGTCAGGGTGTTGGTGAGGAAGCCCGGCTTGGCCAGGCCCACGAAGCCCCAATGGATAGGGATGCCCACGTGGTGCACGGTCTTGCCTTCGATGGTCAGGGGCCGCAGGCGCTTGGTGACCAGCGCCACCGCCTTGATGTAGCCGCGGTTGGACGAGACCTTCACGCGCGAACCGTTGGCGATGCCCAGTTCCTTGGCCATGACTTCGCCGATCTCGACGAACTGCTCGGGTTGCAGGATCGCGTTGATGCGGACGTTCTTGGTCCAGTAGTGGAAGTGCTCGGTCAGCCGGTAGGTCGTGGCCACGTATGGGAACTTGTCCACCGTGCCCATGGCCGCCAGGTCGTCCTTGAACACGCGTGCCGCCGGATTGTTGGTGACGCCCTTGGCCTTCGGATACAGCGGGTTGTAGCCCAGCGGCGTCTCGAAGGGCTCGTAGTGTTCGGGGAACGGCCCTTCGGCCATGCCCGCCCGCGCGAAAAAGCGCGCCACGCCCTCGGGGTTCATGATGAACGGGCCCATGCCGCCGTCGGGGTTCTCGTCGCCCTTGAAGTCGGGGATGTCGGCCCCGACCCAGGCCTTGCCGTTCCACGAGATCAGGCTGCGGCGCGGGTTGAACGGCTTGCCCGACACATCGCACGAAGCGCGGTTGTACAGGATGCGGCGGTTGGCCGGCCACGCCCAGGCCCAGTTCAGGGTCTGGCCGATGCCGGTGGGGTCGCTGTTGTCGCGGCGCGCCATCAGGTTGCCGCCAGGGCCCCAGGCACCGGCGAAGATCCAGCAGCCGCTGGCCGTGGAGCCGTCATCGCGCAACTCGGCAAAACCGGCCAGCTGCTCGCCGCCCTTGCGCGTGATCTTGGTTGCGTCCTTGGGGTCGGCCAGGTCCACCAGCGCCTTGCCCGAGTATTCCTTGGCCAGCTCTTCCGCGGTGGGGCTTTGCGGATTGGCATACGGCCAGGACAGGTTGACGATGGGATCCGGGTACTTGCCGCCTTCGTCCTGGTACATCTTGCGCAGGCGCGTGAAGATCAGCGACATGATCTCGATGTCGCTCTTGGCCTCGCCCGGCGGCTCGGCGCCCTTCCAGTGCCATTGCAGCCAGCGCCCGGAATTGACCAGCGCGCCGTCTTCCTCGGCGAAACAGGTGGTGGGCAGGCGGAAGACTTCGGTCTGGATCTGCGAGGGATCGACGTCGTTGGCCTCGCCCGCATTGCGCCAGAATTCCGAGGTCTCGGTGACCAGCGGATCCATGATGACCAGGAACTTCAGCTTGGCGAAGCCCTGGTTCAGCTTGGCCTTGTTGGGCGCGGCCGCCAGCGGGTTGAAACCCTGCGCCAGGTAGCCGTTCATCTTGCCCTGGACCATGAGCTCGTAGACCTGCAGCATGTCGTAGAGCTTGTCCAGCTTGGGCAGGTAGTCGAACGCCCAGTTGTTCTCGGCGGTCGCGGCCTTGCCCCACCAGGCCTTCATCAGGCTCACGTGGAACTTGCTGTAGTTCTGCCAGTAGCTCAGCTGATTGGGCCGCAGGGGCTTGAGCGCACGCGCCTCGATGTACTTGCCATAGTCCTGTTCGGGCTCGTTGGGCAAGGTCATGTAGCCGGGCAGCAGGTTCGACATCAGGCCCAGGTCGGTCAGGCCCTGGATGTTCGAGTGCCCGCGCAGCGCGTTCATACCGCCGCCGGCGATGCCGATGTTGCCCAGGAGCAGCTGCACCATCGCCCCGGTGCGGATGATCTGCGACCCGATGGAGTGCTGGGTCCAGCCCAACGCGTACAGGATGGTGGCGGCGCGGTCTTTGGTGGCGGTGGACGCCAGCATGTCGCACACCTTCAGGAACTTGTCCTTGGGCGTGCCGCAGACGCGCTCGACCATCTCTTCGGTGTAGCGCGAATAGTGCTTCTTCAAGAGCTGGTAGACCGAGCGCGGATGCTGCAGCGTCGGATCGGTCTTGACGAAGCCGTCATCGCCGCGCTCGTAGTCCCAGCTTGACTTGTCGTAGCTGCGCTTCTCGGCGTTGTAGCCGGAGTACAGGCCCGCGTCGAACGTGAAGTCCTCGCGCACGATGTAGGAAAAGTCGGTGTAGTTGCGCACGTACTCGTGCTGGATCTTGTCGTGATCCAACAGGTACTTGATGACGCCGCCCAGGAAAATGATGTCGGTGCCGGTGCGTATGGGCGCGTAGAAGTCCGCCACGGATGCCGAGCGCGTAAAGCGCGGATCCACGACGATCAGCTTGGCCTTGTTATGGGCTTTCGCTTCCGTGACCCATTTGAACCCGCACGGGTGGGCCTCGGCGGCATTGCCGCCCATGATCAGTACTACGTCCGCGTTCTTGATGTCGACCCAATGGTTCGTCATCGCTCCACGGCCAAACGTCGGGGCAAGACCTGCCACCGTCGGGCCATGTCAGACACGGGCTTGATTGTCGAACGCCAACATCCCCATGCTGCGCACGGTCTTGTGCGTGATGTAGCCCACCTCGTTACTGCTTGCCGAGGCGGCCAGCATGCCGGTGGTCAGCCACCGGTTGACTGTCTTGCCGTCCGCGGTCTTCTCGACGAAGTTCGCGTCGCGGTCGGCTTTCATGAGCTTGGTGATGCGCGTCAGGGCGTCGTCCCACGACATCCGCACCCACTTGTCCGAACCGGGCGCCCGGTATTCCGGATATTTCAGGCGGTTGGGGCTGTGGATGAAGTCGATCAGGGCCGCGCCCTTGGGACAGAGGGTCCCGCGGTTCACGGGGTGGTCGGGGTCGCCTTCGATGTGCATGATGCTGGCGCGGGCATTCTTGGCGCCATCGCCCAAGCCGTACATCAAGAGACCACAGGCGACCGAACAGTAGGGACAGGTGTTGCGCGTTTCCGTCATGCGCGCAAGCTTGTACTGACGGACTTCAGCCATCGCCGTGCCGGGGGCTACCCCCAGCAAGGCCAGGCTCGAGCCCGCCAGCGTCGTACCGGTCACCTTGAAGAACTGGCGGCGGTTCATGTTGACCATGAAACACTCCTCTCCGGGTGAAAGGGGGAACTCTCGGACCGATCCGAAGAAAAGCCCTACGAATTCCAAGGATATGCAAGCAAGTATAGGCGCAGCGCGGGCCGGACGCCATCCGTCAGGGGGACGGGCTTTCCCGGTGGATTTGGCGGCCAAACCAGGGGTTTTCGCAGATTTTGGATGGTCGCGGGGCTGCTACCATTGCCGGCGGCGGGTTCCGGCCCGCCTTTTCCGCCTGTCCCCCGCACGCCTGTTGGAGCGCCGATGCGCCGCTTTGCCCCCCTGGCCCTATCCCTGTCGCTGTCGGCGCGGTCCTGCGTGGTTCCGCCCCTGGTTCTGTCCTTGACGGCCCTGGCCCTTGGCGCCACCCCGGCCCTGGCCGCGCCCGCACTGTCACCGGCCGCCGCCGCCACCGAAGCGGCCCATGACGCGGCGATGGAAGGCTATCTGTACTTCTACCCGCTGGTCACCATGGACCTGACGCGGCGCCAGTTCACCCATCCGTCGCAAGGCGCCCAAGGCGCGCCCGCCAACACCTTTCTGCACCAGCGCGCCCTGCCGCGGCCCGGCGCGGCCACGCCGTGGGCCAACCCGGACATGCTGCGCAGCACCGCCTGGCTGGACCTGACGGCCGGCCCCGTGGTCCTGTCCGCCCCCGACAGCCACGGCCGGCTGTACACCCTGACCCTGCTGGACATGTGGAACGAGGCCTTTGCCACCCTGGGCAAGCGCAGCACCGGCACGGCGCGCGGCAATACCGCCATCGTGCCGCCGGGCTGGACGGGCACGCTGCCATCCGGCATGCCGCGCATCGACGCCCCCACCGCCTACGTCTGGGCCAAGAACCTGATCCAGGCCGACAGCCCCGCCGACTATCCGGCCGTCAACGCCTTGCAGGACGGCTTCACCGTGACGCCGCTGGCCCAGTGGAACCTGCCGCCGCAGTCGCAGCGGGTCAAGGCGGACCCGTCCCTGGATCTGAAGATTTCCGTGCGCGAACAGGTCGAGTCGATGCCGACCGACGCCTTCTTCACCTATGCCGCCGAGCTGCTGCGCAAGAACCCGCCGCATGCCACCGACCAGCCGGTGCTGGCCAAGCTGCGCCGGGTGGGGCTGATTCCCGGCCGGCCGTTCGATTTCGACAAGCAGGACCACCCGGTCAAACAGGGCCTGCGCCGCGGCCTGCGCGCCGCCCGCGACCGGATGCAGGCCGCCGCCGGCATCACGCTGGGCGGCGTCAACGGCTGGCAGCGTGAAACCGCCAGCGCCGGCGTCTACGGCAACGCCTATCTGCGCCGCGCCCTGTCGGCCCAGGCCCAGCCCGGCGCGGGCCTGCCCGAAGACCTGGCCGTGCTGCTGCTGGCTGCCGATAGCCAGGGACGCCCGCTGGAAGGCGCGCATCGCTATACCCTGCATTTCGCCAGCGGCCAGTTACCCCCCGCCCGCGCAATGTGGTCGCTGGCGGCCTATGACAGCCAGGGCATGCCGGTGGCCAATCCACTGGACCGCTACGCCCTGGGCGACCGTGATCCGCTGCAATACAACGCCGATGGCTCGCTGGATGTGATCATCAGCCATGCCGCGCCCGAGCCTGGCGCGCAGGCCAACTGGCTGCCAGTAGCGGCCACGGGGCCGGTGACCGTGCTGCTGCGCGCCTATGCCCCCGCAGCGGCGCTGCTGGACGGGCTGTGGACGCCCCCCGCGGCCGTGCGCGACGAACCGGCGCCGGAACCGCAACCGCAAGCGGAACCGGCGCCAGCGGCGACGTCCGCCGCTTCGCCGGCACCGGCCGCGCCAGCCGCGACGGCCCCCGCAGCCGGCACGCCCCCGGCCGGAACGCCCCGGGCCACGCCTGCCGCCAAGAAACCCTAGCAAACGTGCTGAAGACGGCGATATGACAGGCATTCGCCACTACCATAGGCGTTTTATCGTTGAGTAGAACGCCCGCCATGGACGACGCCTTTAGCCACCAACTGTCGATGACCATCCTGATGACGCCCGATATGGCGAATTTCTCAGGCAATGTGCACGGCGGCACCATTCTCAAATACCTGGACCAGGTCGCCTACGCCTGTGCCAGCCGGTACGCGGGCCAGTACGTCGTGACGCTGTCGGTCGACCAGGTCGTGTTCCGCGAGCCGATCCACGTCGGCGAGCTGGTGACCTTCCTGGCGGCGGTGAACTACACCGGCCGCACCTCGATGGAAATCGGCATCAAGGTCGTCACCGAGGACATCCGCAAGAAGCTGGTGCGTCACACCAACAGCTGCTATTTCACGATGGTGGCGGTGGACGATGCCGGCGCGCCCACCGCGGTGCCGCCGCTGGAACCGCGCAACCTGGAGGAAAAGCAGCGTTTCGAGGCCGCCCGCCTGCGCCGCGAGCTGCGCCAGGAAATGGAACGCCGCCACGACGAGATCAAGCGCGAAACAACCGGCTGAGCGCGGGCCGCCGTACGCGGCGTGCCCGATGGCCGCCCCTGCCGGCAACGCATCGCCAAGCCGCCAGGCACCGTGAATGCACATGAAAAAACCGGGCCCTTGCCCGGTTTTTTCATGCGCGGCGTCTGTCGCGAGCCGCGGATAGCGAGGACCCTACGCGCCCTCGGCCGCACCCGGCGGACGGGGCGGCGCGCTGACCGTGGGCTCGCGGTCACGGCCCACCATGCGTTTCAACCCCAGCCACTGCTGCGCCCAGAAGCCGCGCCCGTAGTCGCGGCCGCCCAGTTCGGGCTGCTGGTCGTGGATACCGGTGGGGCCGTAACCCACGCCAAAGCGTGCAGAGCGGAACAACACGTCCCAGATCGGGAACAGCGCGGCGAAGTTGTAGCCGCCCGCCGGCCCCGGCGTGGACGCATCGTAGGCGATGGAGTGATGATGGCGGTGAAAGCGCGGGCTGACCAGCAGGCGCTCGCCGATGGCACCGAAATGCATGCGCAGGTTGGCGTGCGAAAAGCTCTGCGCCAACTGCGTAATGGCCACGATCGCCACGAACTGCGCGGGCGGCACGCCCACCAGTTGCGACACGAACACCACGAGCACGTCGCGCAGCATGTCATCCAGCAGGTGATTGCGGTCATCGCTCCAGATGGTCATCTGGCGTTGGCTGTGGTGCACCGCGTGCAGCGCCCAGAGCCAGCGGTAGCGGTGTTGCGCCCGGTGATACAGGTAATCGACCAGATCGAACAGCAGCAGGTAGATGACCAGGCTGACCCAGGCGTTATCGGTGACGCCGGGCCAATACTGGTCCAGCTGGAACGGCGCGAAGCCCCAGATGTGCAGCTGCCCGAAGATGCTGTCCCAGAACGGGTCGATGGTGAAGAACAACGCCAGGCGGAACACACCCAGGCGGTGGATCAGCGTATAGAGCACGTCGATGCCGATCTGCTGGCGGTCGGTGACCGCTTCAACCGGACGCAGGCGTTGCAGCGGGCCGAAGATCAGCAGCAGCACGGCCACCTGCACCAAGCCCACCAGCAGCCACATGGTGGCGTCGTAGCCGTCTTCGATGAAATTGCTCAGGCCCAGGTGGAACAGCGCGGGCTGCACCAGGGTTTCGAACAGCCATTGCTGGCAGTTCCCGAACCATTGACTAAGCGTATCCATGATCAGTGATGCGTAGCGATCCAGTCGCGGTAAGCGGGATGCGTATCCAAAGTGGCAAAACAATAGCCCTTGCGCTGCAGGCCTTCAATCAGCGGCTCGAGCACGGCGGGGGCCCACGGGTCCTGGCGCGACCAGATGCCCAGGTGCGCCAGCAGAATGTCGCCCGGCTTGATGGTGCGCAGCGCCTGGTCCAGCAGCTTGGCATTAGGGTATTTGTCGCTGGGCAGTTCGTCGCCCAGGAAGCCCGCCGGCGCCCAGCCCACGTGCTCGTAGCCGCAGGCCTTGGCGGCGCGCAAGAGGGCCGGCGAGGTTTTGCCGCCCGGCGCGCGGTACAGCGGCAGCATGGTCTTGCCCGTCATCTGCTTGAAGCGGGTGGCCGACCGGGTGATTTCGGCGCAGTACTGCTCGGCCGTCCAGGTCTGGCGCTTGCCCGTATCCGGGCCGGCGCTGGGCTTGACGCGGAATTTGCCGTCGGGCAGGTCGCCCTGCCAGTAGACGTGGTCGTAGGTGTGCGAGCCGAACGCATGGCCTTCGGCGGCGCGCGCCTTCCACCAGGGCGCCCATTGGTCGTCCAGGCTGCTGCCATCGGTGAGCGTGCGCTCGTTGGCCAGGAAGAACGTGACCTTGACGTGATGGCGCGCCAGCACGTCGGCGATCAGCGGCGCCACGCCCATGTGGCCGGTGTCGAAGGTCAGGTAGACGGGCTTGTCGCACACCGCCGGGGCCGCGGTGGCGGCCGAGGCCGTCATGACCAGGCAGACGGCGGCGGCAAGGCGTTTAGCGGGTTGGCGCATGGTTCAGCGTCCAGACCCCGTGCGGCGACTTGCCCACGTTGACCTGCTTGACGACCTTTTTCTGGTCCAGGTCGACCACGGTGAGCTTGCGCGCCCAGCGCGAAGTGACCAGCAGCGTCTTGCCGTCGGCCAGCACGTCCATGCAATCCGGGCCGCCCGGCACGGGGAAGGTATCGACCACGGCCAGCGTCTGCAGGTCGATGCGGCTGATGGAGTTGGCGGTGCGGTTGCTGACGAACAGGTGGCGCTTGTCGCCCTGCGCGCGGAAGGCGTGCGCGCCGGCGGCGGTCTTGATGCGGGAAATCAGCTTGGCCGGACCGTTGCTGACGTCGTAGGCCTCGACGTAGGAATCGCCGGTCAGGGCCACCAGCAGCGTCTTCTGGTCGGGGGTCAGGAACACGTCGGCCGGCGTCTTGCCGGTGGAGACGGTCCATTTGGGCGTCTGCGTGGCCAGGTCGATGGCGATGAGCTGGTCGCTGTCTTGCAGCGTGACGTACGCCGTGGTGCTCTTGGCGTCGATCATGATGTGGCTGGGCGTCTTGCCGGCGGGAATGCGCTTGACCAGTTTCAGGTCAAAGCCTTTTTCCAGCGGCTTCCAGGCGTAGATGTCGATGTGGTCCAGGCGGTTGGCGGCCGTGACGAACCACTTCATGTCCGGCGAGAACTGCAGCTGGTAGGGATCGACGATACCGGTCAGGGTGCGCTGCACCTCGCCGGTGTTGGGGTCCATCAGCGTGATCGAGTCGCCCGTGGCATTGGCCACCATCAGGGACTTCTTGTCAGGCGTGAGATACAGGTGATGCGGTTCCTTGCCCGTGGGCACGCGCCGCACTTCCGTGTAGGTGGCGGGGTCGACGATGCTGACGTTGGCGTCCAGGGAGTTCAGGACAAAGATGGGGGCAGACACCGCGGCGGCGCTGAGCGCCATCCCTGCGCCGAGAATGGCGCAGCGGACAAAATGCAAGGGATTCAATTTCCAGGTCCGACAAAAGGGGATCGGGAGCCGATCCCAATGCCCGCCATTTTGGCATAGCCGCCTGTCAAAAAACCGTAAGCAAAAACGTAAGCCGGCGCGCTCCGGGCAAAGCCCCGGCCCTGTTGCGACACCGCAACAAGGCCGGCCGAGACAGGTTCGCAACAATCGGAAAAATCATTTCGCGACAGCGGATTGCGGGCCGACATCGCGGAAGGTGCCGAATGACACGTCGGTGCCCTGAAGCCTGGCCGCGCGGCTGGCGGTGTTGGCGCCCAGGTCTGCTTCGCGCACCCCGCCCTGCGCACCAATAACGAAACTGCCGATGCCCGTCTGACCGTAGCGGGCGGGCCAGGCGAGAATCCAGTAACCGCCGCCCTCGCGCGCCGGCAATACCTTGTAGCGGTAGCCGAAATACGCATCCGCCACCGGCACGTCCGGCCCCATCGCCAGCGCGTCGGGGCCAAAGGCCTGCGCGGGATAGCCCGGCAGCTCGGGCCAGTACAGGCCGTCGGTGGCGCCTGGCCGGCTGACCAGCCGGTCCGCGTACCGGCCCTGGCCCACGCCGTCCCGGTAACGGGCCTGCGCCGCCTGCAGCTCGCGCAAGGTGTCGATGGTGTTCAGTTCATTGCGGCCGATGGTGCGGCGGCGGATTTCCGCCTTGCCCGCGACAGGATCGAACCGCCAACCCTGCGCCACGCGCACGATCGGCACCGCCATGGTCCACCCGGAATCGCCCACGGCCAGCCAGGCGCGCCGGTCGCCATCGGCCACGACTTCGTGCTTGCGGGCCCAGGCGGCCAGGAAACGGTAGACATCGTCCTGCGCCACGCCGCCCGGCACGATCTGCCGGTAATCCGGCCCCAGCACCTTGGCAATGGCATCGTGGTCGCTGGTGGCCAGGGCGTCGCCGAACGCGTCGGCCGCGGCCTGCGGCGTGGGATACACCTGTTGCGCCGCGGCGGGCGCGGCCAGGCCCGCCAGCGCCAGCAGCGCGGCGGCACCGGCCAGGCGGATGCCGCGGCAGGATTTACGGGCAAGCGCATTCATCATGGAGACTCCGCTGTTCATGGTGCCTACCTCCGGCCGCCGAAATGGCCACCGCCACCGCCGCCACCGATATGCCCGCCCCCCCCGCCGCCGGCTCGTCCACCGCCGCCCGCGCGGACGCCGTCGCCGCCGCGCGCGGCGGGAGCCGCCCGTTCGCCGCGTTGCGCCTGCTGGCGCATGCGGTCGCCGTTGCCGGCGTCGCGCAGGGCGTTGTTGCCGTTATTGGCGCGTGAACGGTCGCGCGCCGCGGCGGCATCCGCGCGCTGACGCTGGGCTGCCGCATCACGATCCGCCGAAGAGGCGCGATGGTCGGCCGAAGGCGCACGCCGGTCTGTGCCCGGCGCGTGGCGGTCCGCCGAGGGCTCGCGTCCGGCGCCCGGGGTCCGGGTGCCGGCGCCGCCTTGCCCCAGGCGGTCGCCACCGCGCGGCTCGGCATGACCCGGGATGGACTGGCCGGTGCGGCCCTGGAAGGATTGCGCGGCGCGGTCGCGCGCGGCCTCGCGCGAACCGGGCGCGGGTGGCGGGCGGCTGGCGCCAGGCCGGTTCTGCAGACCGGCCTGGCGCTGGCTGTCGAACTTCTGGCGGCTGGCCGGGTCGGCGTAGGGTGCGCTGCCGCGGTTGGCGGGGTTGTGCTGCCACGCCACGCGGTTGCCGCTCACGTTGGCCGCGTTGATGCGCTGGTTCACGTTGATGTTGTTGTACCGGTTGACGTTGATGTCCACGTCATGGTGGCCCCAGTTAAAGCCGCCCCAGAGGGAATCCACGGCGGCAACGCCCAGGCCGAAGCCGATGCCGGCTACCAGCGAAGTGGCGAACACGGACCCCGGCGGTGGCGGATAGTAGGCGGGGGGATAGGCGGGATAGGGCCATGCGCCGTAGACCACGGTGGGGTTGTAGCTGGGCACGTAGATCACCTGCGGATCGGCCGGCTCGATCACCACCACGGTCTTGCCGCCGGTGTCGCTGGACGTCACCTTCTGCTGCGGCGTGCTCTTCAGGTTGCCGGCCTGGCGGGCCTGGGCCCGCAGCCGCTGCACGGAATCCATCACGTCGTCCGGCTGCGCCAGGAAGGCATCGCCCACCGATTTCACCCACGCCGGCTGGCGGCCCATCAGGTCCATGACCGAGGGGAACGCCACCAGGGACTTGACGCTGGGATCCCAGGATTCAGGCTCAACCGCCTTGACGGCCGCATCGCCCGACACGTCGGTGTGCGCTGCGGACCACTGGGCCGCGGCGGCGATGTCGCCGGGGTAGGTGGCCCCCATGAGGACCTGGGACAGGAGGGCATCGGGATACAGCGCCACGGGCGCCAGCAGCTGGTCGAGCTGCCCCTTGTCGAGCTTGGCCTGCGCCATGGCGGGCAGGCAGACGGCCAGGCCCAGACACAGGCAGCCGATGAACCACGCTTGCAGTCGACGCATTTCCCGTTCTCCATGTTCGCAACGCAACAGCTACAAGCAGGATGGAACCGCCGGATACCGCGTAGACAATATATCCCGAAACCGGCGCCGGACAAGCGCCAATTTCGGGCAGGGGTCGCTTACAACTTGGCGACCGAGACCTCGGTGGCCTTGACGAAAGCCAGCACTTCGGTGCCCACCTGCAGGTCCAGTTCCTTGACGGAACGGGTGGTGATGACCGACGTGACGATGCCGGCGGGGGTGTCCACGTCGACCTCCGAGACCACCGGGCCCAGGATGATTTCCTTGATCTTGCCGCGGAACTGGTTGCGGGCGTTGATGGATTGAATGCTCATGGTCCTGCTCCTAAGTAATAGAAAAAACCGGTGACAGGCGCCTGCGCTTTACCGGCGCCGGCGCATGGAACCGCGGTGGCGGCCCGGGCTGGACGGCGCTATACCGCCAGCCGCAGGTGCCGGATCTGTATGACCGGGGCCAGGGGCCTGTCCCCTTCTTCCGGTGTTTCCTGTTTCATCACGACGCGCAGCACCCGCGCCTCCAGCGCCGCAAACGCGGCCGAGCCGCGCGCGCGGGGCCGGGCGAGTTCCACGCGCTCGTCCAAAGCCACCCGGCCGTCCTCGATGACCAGGATGCGGTCGGCCAACGCCACGGCCTCACCGACATCGTGCGTGACCAGCACCGCCGTGAAACCGTCGCGCCGCCAGATGTCTTCAATCAGTTGCTGCATGCCGATGCGCGTCAGCGCATCCAGCGCGCCCAGCGGCTCGTCCAGCAGCAACAGGCCCGGCCGGTGCACCAGCGCCCGGGCCAACGCCACGCGCTGGCGCTGGCCGCCGGACAGCTGCGCGGGCCAGTCGCCGCCGCGGTCGCCCAGGCCCACCTGGCGCAAGACGGCGGCGGCCTGCGCCTGGGCGTGGCCCGGCAGGCCCAGCGCCACGTTCTGCAGCACGCGCTTCCAGGGCAGCAGCCGCGCATCCTGGAACATCATCCGCACCCGGCTATCGGCCGACCACTGCGGAAAGTTGTCGAACAGCACGGGCGAACGCACCGGCAGGCCGCCCTGCTCGCCGCTGGCCGTCTCCAGACCGGCCAACAGACGCAGCAGCGTGCTCTTGCCGCAGCCGCTCTGCCCCACCACGGCCACGAACTCGCCGGGCGCGAACTCCAGGTCCAGCCCGTCCAGCACCACGCGCTCGCCATAGCACTTGGACAGGCGGCGCAGGGTCACGCGCAGCGCGGCCTGACCCGGCGGTTCTGCGGGCGGCGTGTCCGGCTCGATCCGCCCCGGCACGTCCAGGTGCTGCAGCAGCTCGAACTCGTTGGGGTTGATGAACATGGCCGGAGCCTCCCAGTGCGGCGCGCGTCAGCGGACCGCGGCCAGCTTCTGCTGATAGTCGGTCTTGACGAAACCGGCGAACGACTTTTCGGTCACGGCCAGGAACTCGGGCGATGCGTAAGCGGCGGCGATGTCCTTGACGTAGGGCTTGTCCAGGTCGGCCGTGCGCACCGCCACCAGGTTCTGGTAGGTCGGCGTGGTCTTCTCCAGCGCCAGCGCCTCGGTCAGCTTCAAGCCCGAGGCCAGCGCGAAGTTGCCGTTCACGAACGAATAGTCGGTGTCTTCCAGCGAACGCGGCAGTTGCGCGGCTTCCAGCGGGATCAGCTTGATCTTCCTGGTGTTCACGGCCACGTCCTTCTCGGACACCTGCAGCGGGTCGTAGCCCTCGCGCAGCTTGATCCAGCCCAGTTCCTGCAGCACCACCAGCGCGCGCGCCTGGTTGGTCGGGTCGTTGGGCACCGCCACGCTCACGCCTTCCGGCGCCGCCTCCACGCTCTTGTACTTGCGGCTGTAGATGGCGATGGGCGCGGTGGGCACCTTGACCAGTTCGGACAGTTCCAGCTTGTTCTTGGCGGCGAAGTTCTTCAGGTACACGATGTGCTGGAACGCGTTGGCGTCCAGCGCGCCCTGCGCCAGCGCGAAATTGGGCTGCACGTAGTCGTTGAATTCGACGATGCGCACGGTGTAGCCCTGCTTTTCCAGGATGGGCTTGATGCCCAGCTTGATCTGGTCGCTGTAGGGGCCGGCCGTGGCGCCGAAGACGATTTCCTTTTTGGCGGGATCGGCGGCTTGCGCGCCCGCGGACAGTGACAGCGCGGCGGCGGCCAGCGCCAGGCTCAGGAGATTGCGGGTGACGGACATGGTCTTGCCTCTCGGGTCAGCGTTTGTCGATGCGTCGCGCGACGGTATTGCCGGCGAACTGGATGATCTGCACCAGCACCACGAGCAGCGCCACGGTGAGCACCATCACGTCGGTCTGGAAACGGTAATAGCCATAGCGGATGGCCAGGTCGCCGATACCGCCGCCGCCCACCACGCCCGCCACCGCGGAATAGGACAGGAAGCTGACGGCCAGCACGGTCAGCGCCAGCACCAGGCCCGAGCGGGCCTCGACCAGCAGCACGCGGCGCACGATCTGCAGTTCGGACGCGCCCGCCGCGTGCGCCGCCTCGATGACGCCGCGCGGCACTTCGCGCAGGCACTGTTCGACCAGGCGGGCGAAATACGGAATCGCGGCGAACGACAGCGGCACCGCCGCCGCCACCGGACCGATGGAGGTGCCGGCGATGACCCGCGTGAACGGCACCAGCGCCACCAGCAGGATGATGAACGGGAACGAGCGCACGGTATTGACCGTCCAGCTCAGCAGGCGATGCGCCACCGGGCGATCCAGCGACTGGCCGGGCCCGGTCAGGAACACCAGCACGCCCAGCGGCCCGCCCAGCAGGATCGACGCGGCCAGCGCGATGCCCAGCATCAGGAAGGTCTGGCCGACCGCCACGCCCAGTTCGGGCAGCAACTGCACAAAGGTGTCGAGCATCTATGCAACCTCTTCGTAGGGGTGGGTGGCCTCGCGGATGAGTTCGCGGCCCAGCGCCGACGACAGGTGCACGCCGGCGCCCGAGATCTCGGCCTGTTCAAGCACTTCGCCGTTTTCCATCACCGCCACGTGGCGGCAAAGCGCGCGCACCACCGCCAGTTCGTGCGTGACGATCACGATGGTCACGCCCAGACGCTTGTTGATGTCGCGCAGCACGCTCAGCACCGAACGGGTGGTTTCGGGGTCCAGTGCCGAGGTCGGTTCGTCGCACAGCAGCACCGCCGGCTCGCTGGCCAGGGCGCGGGCGATGGCCACGCGTTGCTTCTGGCCGCCGGACAACTGCGCCGGGTAGCTGGCGGTCTTGTCGGTCAGCCCGACGATATCCAGGCATTCGCGCACCCGCGCCGCGATCTGTTCGCGGCCGCGCCCGCCATGCACGCGCAGCGCAAAGGCCACATTCTCGAAAACCGTTTCGTTCTGCAGCAGGTTGAACTGCTGGAAGATCATGCCGATGTTCTGACGCGCGGCGCGCAGGTCGCGCTTGACCAGCGCCGTGAGCTCGGTGCCGGCGACCCGCACCGTGCCTTCATCGGGACGTTCCAGCAGATTGATCAGGCGCAGCAGGGTGGACTTACCCGCGCCGCTCTTGCCGATGATGCCAAAGGTGTCGCCGGCGCGGATCGACAGCGACACGTTGCGCACGGCGTCAAAGCGGCCGGCCCGCGTGGCGAACGACTTGCTCACCCCATCCAGGCGGATGAGGGGCTGCGGCACCGCGGCAACGGCGGAAAGGGAAGAAATATCGGTCATCTGGGAAGAAGAAGGGAAGTCATGCGGGTCAGGAGTAGGCGGTCGGCTCGGGAATCTGGTCCAGCAAGGCATAGCGGCCCAGGTCGCGGATCTTGTAGGCCACTGGGTCGTGCAGGGTGTGCACGCGGGCGTTGCGCCAGAAACGGTCGTAGCCATAGCGCGCCGCGGTCGACGACGCACCGGTGACGTCGAACAGGCCATTGCCGACTTCCAGCGCGGCGCGATGCGCCAGCACCTTGGCCTGGGCCCCGGCCACCGCCACGTCGCCACGCTCGTCCGCGGTCAACGACGGCCCGCGCGCCAACGCCGCGTCCAACTTCTGCCCGGCCAGGTCGGCCAGCGCCTGCGCGGCCTGCACCCGCAGCCAGAATTCGCCAAAGCGCTCCTGCACATACGGATCGTCGGCATGGCGCTGCACGCCCGCGGCGAACCATGGCCGCGCGTCGTCGCGCACATAGCGGCGCGCTTCCTGCAAGGCGCCGCGGGCAATGCCCAGATAAAGATTGGTCATGACGAGCTGCGCCACCTGCGACCGCAGCGTGGCGCGCGGCGTAGGGGTCACGCCCGGCCCTTGAAGCACCTGAATCGGCTCCAGCCGCACGTGGTCAAAGCGCACGGTGCCGCTGTCGGTCTGGCGCTGGCCGAAGGCGTCCCAGTCGGGGTTGACGGTGATGCCTTCGGCGCGCGTGGGCAGCGCGGCGATCAGCGCGGTGTCCGAGGTCTTGTGCCACGCGGTGAAGGTCAGCACGTCCGACCCCACCGACCCGGAACTGAAATTCTTCACGCCGTCGATGCGGTAGCCGTCCAGCTCGGCGCGCGCGATCACCCGTCGGTCCAGCGGATTGAGCGCGTTGCCCCAGAACAGGTTGCGCTCCACCGTGGGCCGCAGGAAATACTCATGTTGCTCGGGCGTGCCGTACAGCAGCACGCCGGCCACCTGCAGGTGATGAAAGCCGAACACGTGCGCCAGGGCGCTGTCGGCCTCGGCCAGCGTGCGCACGGCGGCCAGCACAGTGGACCAGAGCGCGCCCGAGCCACCGTATTGAGCAGGCACCGACAGGCGCAGCAGGCCGCTGGCGCGGATCCGCTCGCGCTCGGCGGCGGCGTGGCCGCCGACGCGGTCGCGTTCAACCGCGGTGGCGGCCAGCTGCGCCGCCAGGGTCTGGACGGCACGGGCGGCATCGGCCGTGCGCGCCGGCGCGGCGCCCGCGCTGGGCGCCGGGGTCACGTCTTGGTATGCGGGGTTCTTGGCCATGGGATCTCGTTATGGATAGCGTTCAGGCGGGCCGGTAGGCCGGGTTCCAGCGCAGCAGGCGCCGCTCCAGCCCGCGCGCCAGCGTGTCGGCGACCTTGCCCAGCAGGGCGTAGAGCAGGATGCCCAGCAGCACCACGTCGGTCTGCAGGAATTCGCGTGCGTTCATGGTCATGTAGCCGATGCCCGACTGCGCGGAGATGGTCTCCGTGACGATCAGAATCACCCACACCAGCCCCAGCGCGAAACGCAGACCCACCAGGATCGACGGCAACGCGCCCGGCAGGATCACGTCGCGATACAGGCGCCAGCCGGCCAGGCCGTACGAACGCCCCATCTCGATCAACGCCGGGTCTACCGAGCGGATGCCATGAAAGGTATTCAGGTAGACGGGAAAGAACACGCCCAGCGACAGCAGTACCAGCTTGGCGGTTTCTTCGATACCGAACCACAGGATGATCAGCGGGATCAGTGCCAGCACCGGGATGTTGCGGATCATCTGCAAGGTCGTGTCCAGCAGCGTCTCGGCGGTGCGCGAGGAGCCGTTGAGCAGGCCCAGGGCCAGGCCCAGCCCACCGCCCAACAGCAGCCCCCACAGCGCCCGCAAGGCGCTGATGCGAACGTGCTGCCAGAGTTCGCCCGACACCGCCAGCGACCAGGCCGCCGCGGCCACGGCCGACGGCGCGGGCAGAATCCGCGACGACAGCCAGCCGGCCTGCGCGGCCAGTTGCCACGCGAGCAGGATCAGGGCGGGAACCAGCCAGGGCGCGAAAGCCCTGCGCCAGCTGCCGGAGCGGCGGGCGGCACGCATCAGCTGGCCGACGCCTTGGGCACCAGTTCGGTGGCCATAACCTCGCCGAACGGCCCCGTCAGCACGGAGTTGCCGACCTGCTTGCCGCCCTTGCCAGGCAAGAGCGGAAACACCAGCTCGGCAAAGCGGTACGACTCTTCCAGGTGCGGATAGCCCGAGAAGATGAAGGTCTCGATGCCCAGGTCGGCGTACTCCTGGATGCGGGCCGCCACGGTCCGGGGGTCGCCCACCAGGGCCGTGCCGGCCCCGCCGCGCACCAGTCCCACGCCGGCCCACAGATTGGGCGAAATCTCCAGGTGCTTGCGGCCGCCCTGCTCATCATTGAGCTTGCCGCCATGCAGTGCCGCCATCCGGCGCTGGCCTTCCGAATCCATCCTGGAAAACGCCGCCTGCGCGGCGCGCACGGCGTCTTCGCTGAGATGGCTGATCAGCGCGTCGGCCGCGGCCCAGGCCGCTTCCTCGGTTTGACGCACGATCACGTGCAGCCGGATGCCGAAGCGCACCGTGCGGCCATGCCTGGCGGCCCGAGCCCGCACGTCCGCGATCTTCGCGGCCACGGCCCCGGGCGCCTCGCCCCAGGTCAGGTAGACATCCAGCTGCTCGGCCGCCAGCTCGTGCGCGGCCTCGGACGAGCCGCCGAAGTACAGCGGCGGATAGGGTTTCTGCACCGGCGGATAGATCACCTTGCCGCCCTTGGACACCAGCTGTTCACCTTCAAAGCTGTAGCCCTCGGCCTCGTGGCTGTTTTCCAGAATGCCGCGCCAGATGCGCAGATAGTCCGCCGTGATGGCGTAGCGCTGGTCGTGGCTGACGAACACGCCGTCGCCTTCCAGCTCGCCCGGATCGCCGCCGGTCACCACGTTGACCAGCAGCCGCCCTTCGGACAGGCGGTCGAACGTGGCGGCCATGCGCGCCGAAAACTGCGGCGAACTGACGCCCGGCCGGATCGCCACCAGGAACTTCAGGCGGCGCGTGGCGCCGATGAGGCTGGAGGCCACCACCCACGCGTCCTCGCAGGACCGGCCGGTGGGCAGCAGCACGCCGTCATAGCCCAGCGTGTCCGCGGCCACCGCCACCTGGCGGAAGTAGTCGTAGCTGGCCGCGCGCGCCCCCTGGCTGGTGCCCAGGTAACGCGAATCGCCATGCGTGGGGATGAACCAGAAAACGTCCATGAATGCCTGCCTTGTCTATTTCAGGTCCGACGGCGCGGCGTCGAACACATTGAGCGGTTTGGGAATGAGCTTGAGCGCGTAGAACGCATCGGCCACCTGCTGCTGCGCTTGCAGCACTTCCCGCGTGATCGGCTGCACGCCGTAGGCCAGCCGCTCGGCCGCCAGTTCGACAACCGCCTTGTCCAGTCCCAGCACCGGCTGCAGCAAGGCCACGGCGTCGGCGCGGTGATCGCGCGCCCACAGGTCGCCCTTGCGCACTTCATCCAGCACGGTGCGGATGACTTCCGGATGGGCCTTTTCATAGCCGCGCGCGGCCAGGAAGAACTGGTAGTTCTGGACCACGCCGGTGCCATCGGCCAGCACCCGCGCGCCCAACTGTTTTTCGGCCGCGGCCTGGAATGGATCCCAGATCACCCAGGCATCCACCGCGCCGCGCTCGAACGCCGCCCGCGCATCGGCCGGCGTCAGATAGACGACGTTGACATCGCCATAGGTCACGCCCGCGCGCTCCAGCTGCTTGACCAGCAGGTAGTGCACGTTGGAACCCTTGTTCAGCGCGACCTTCTTGCCCTTCAGGTCCGCCACGCGCTGGATCGGCGAATCCTTGGGTACCAGGATGGCCTCGCTGGTCGGCGACGGCGGTTCGTTGCCCACGTATACCAGCGCGGCGCCCGCCGCCTGCGCGAACACCGGCGGCGCCTCGCCCACCGTGCCGAAATCGATCGACCCCACGTTCAGCCCTTCCAGCAACTGCGGGCCAGCCGGAAACTCCGTCCACTTCACCGTGATGCCCTGCGCCGCCAGGCGCTTGTCCAGGTCACCCAGCGCCCGCACGATGGTCAGGGTGCCGTACTTCTGGAACCCGATGCGCAGCGTCTTGGCGTCCTGCGCCTGCGCGCCGGGCAACAGCAGCGACGCGCACAGCAGCGCTGCCAGCCAGCGGAACACGGAAAGACGGGACACCCGGATCAAGCTGCGCATGAAAAACCTCCGGTTCAGACGCTGAAGCCGCCCGCAAGCGCGAGCCGGCCCAGGTCGAATGCTTCATTGACAACGGCGCCACGCGGCGCCACCTGCTCGGCCAGCCGCTCGACCGAGTCCTCCAGCCGCGCCAGCACGTCGGCATCGATCTGGATCGCGCCGGCGTCGCCGATGTGCACCTGCTTGTCGGTGGCATAGACCCCAGCCAGGATGTGCCGCGCGCCCAACGCCGACAACACCGGCTTGAGCCCGTACTCCAGCGCCAGCAGATGCGCCGGACTGCCGCCGGTGGCAATCGGCAACACCACCTTGCCCGCCAACGCCTTCTCGTCCAGCAGATCCAGCACGGCCTTCAAGCCCCCGGAGAACGATGCCTTGTAGACCGGTGTGGAGATCAACACGGCATCCGCCGTGGCCACCCGGGCCCGCAACGCAGTGGCCGCGGCCCCCGTGTAGTGCCCTTCCACCAGGTCTTCGGCGGGAATGTCGCGCAGACCCAGTTCGATAATCCCCAGCCCCCGCGTGCGCAGCAGCTGCGCGGCGTGGCGCAGCAGGGCGGAGGAGCGGGAGCGCTGCGACGGGCTGCCCGCCAGCGTAAGAATGCTCATGTCAGATGGCCGGTTTGCATTGAGTGATTCGGAGCGGCGCCAGGCTGGCTCAGAACGCGGGAATCAGCGATCCCTTGAATTCGCTTTCGATAAAGGTCCGCACCTCGGGCGACTGGTAGGCAGACACCAGCTGTTTGACCCACGGTTGATCCCTGTCTTTGGTGCGCACGGCAATCACGTTGGCATAAGGCCCATCCGCCGCCTCGCGCCCAATGGCATCGCGCGCAGGCACCAGCCCGGCCTGCGTGGCGTAGTCGTTGTTGATGGACGCGGCGGTCAGGTCATCGAGCGACCGCGGCAACTGCGCCGCATCCAATGCCACCAGCTTGAGCTTGCGCGGGTTGGATACGACGTCCAGCGGCGTGGCGTTGTTGTTCTTCTCGGCTTCGGGCTTGAGCGTAATGAGCTTATAAGCGGCCAACAGGCGCAATGCGCGGTTGCCGTTGGAAGGGTCGTTCTGAATCCCGACGGACGCCCCTTCAGGCAGGTCGTTGAGCGACTTGATCTTGCGCGAGTAAAACCCCAGCGGCGCGGTAACGGTCAACCCGACCGGCACGATGTCAAAGCCACGCGCCTTGATCTGGTTGTCCAGGAACGGCTTGTGCTGGAATGCATTGGCGTCGAGGTCACCGGCGTTCAGGGCAGCATTGGGGAGCTGGTAGTCGTTGAATTTGACCAACTTGATTTCCAGGCCTTGGCGGGCGGCGACTTGCTTGACGACGTCGAAGATCTTTTCAGTCGTGCCGACGGAGATGCCGACGGTGACGGTTTTCTTTGCCTGCGTGTCTGCGTGGGCGGCAGTCGTCAAAGCAAGGGCGACTGCGGAGGTGGCTAGCAGGGTTCTGGTGAACGACATCTTGTTTTTCCGGGATGCAGAGTTGATGGTTGATTCTGGCATCGTGGGCAGGACCGGAAAAATACTTAGTCGGTATGAGGTTATGTGTTGTGGCTTGGTGTTTTTGGAAATGATGGACTATTGGAAATATGTCGATATTTCCTTAGGTTTTAGAGCGGGGTGGTTGTGCGTGAGGTTGAGTTCTTAAGCCGCGCGTGGCGGGGTGGGTGTGGGGTGGGCGGGGCTACGATTGCGGTCCGGAGCCTTCGCTCCGGACTTCCCCTTCGTCATCGTCGTTGTCGCCTCCGGCGACTGCCTTCCGATTCCCTCGGGCGCATCTAACGCCCCGCCCACCCCACACCCACCCCGCCACGCGCTCTTGATGAGGTTTAGCGACGGACGCTGGGGCGGTCAGTGTGCTTGGCATTTTGGTCACGATCGGGGGGGGTTGGAGGAGGGTGCGGTGCCCGCCTCGTGCCGGCCGCGCGGGCGGCCTTACGAGGCTTACGCGGTGTCTTACGTACGCCGATGCCGCTCTCGCGTGTGGGCGCGGATGCAATAGCGTTTCACGCCGCTATTGAGCGCCGGATGGGCGGCGCGCGAGACGGTCAGCATGCGCAAGCCCGGGCCTGCCGCGCCGCCTATCACCGCCCCTCCCCCTGACTGCGGACCCACTAGAAAACCGCTCCCTATCAGCGCGAAGCGCACCCGCACCAAAATCAACAACGCAAATGCCAAACGTGGCCGCCCGCGCGGCCGCGGCTTGGCGACCCTGTAGATTCCATTCCCTGACCACAGGTCTAGCGACGCAGCGAACCCAGACACGCGTAGCCCGTCGTGCAGGGCTTCGTGGCAGCGGGCAACCTCGATGCGCCCGAGGGAATCTGAAGGCAGGCGCCGAAGGCGACAACGAAGATGACGACGGGGGAGTCCGGCGCCCGCGCGCCGGACCGCAATCGTGGGCGCCCGCTGCCACGAAGCCCTGCACGACGGGCGACCTACGAAGAACGACCGAACGATGCAGACTATTGCAAATTCACTAAACCAGCACCCTCCGATACTCCCCCGCCACATGCTCCAAAGGCAACCGACTACGCCCCACCCCAAACAACTTCTCCCTGAGCGTCCCATCAACATAAGCCGTCTTATAAACCCCTCGCTCCTGCAACTCAGGCACCACCAGATCAACAAAATCCGAATAGCACTCAGGCGTCACCGTACGCGCCAGATTGAAGCCGTCGATATCCGTCTCTTGCACCCAAGACGCCAGTTCCTCGGCCACCTGCCCCGCGCTGCCCACCAGCGCCGGATAGCGACCGCCCAGCGCCATGTCCGCCAGCAGATCGTTCACCGTTCTGTCCGTGCGCGCCACCGTCAGGTTCTTCACCGCCGACTCGATTGCATTGTTCTTCACATAGCGTATCGGCTCGTCCTTCTGGTATCGCGAGAAATCTATCCCCGTTGAACTGGCATAGTGCGCCAGCCCCGCCTCTGGATTCGCATAGCGCAGGTATTCGGCGTGTTTCTCCCTGGCCTCGGCTTCCGTCCGGCCCACCACCGCCGTCACGCCCATGAAGAACTTGATGTCGCCTGGGTCGCGGCCCTCCTTGGCGACCGACTCGCGGACGCTGGCCACCAGCTTGCGCAGACCCTCCTTGGTCTGGCTCGACACGAATACGCATTCCGCGTGGCGCGCTGCGAACGCCTGGCCCCGGCCCGACGAGCCGGCCTGGTACAGCACCGGCGTGCGCTGGCGTGAGGGTTCCGACAAGTGGTAACCCTGCACCTTGTAGTACCGGCCCTCGTGGTCTATCCGCCGCACCGCCTCCGGGTCCGCGTAGACCCGGGCCGCGCGGTCCGCGCGCACCGCCTTGTCGTCCCAGCTGCCTTCCCACAGCTTGTAGGCCACCTCCAGGAACTCGTCCGCGCGGTCATAGCGTTCGTCGTGCGCAATCTGCTCCGATAGCCCCATGGCGCGTGCCGCGCTTTCCAGATAGCCCGTCACGATGTTCCAGCCGATGCGTCCGTTCGTCAGATGGTCCAGCGTCGAAAAACGCCGCGCCAGCAGATACGGCGCCTCGTATGTCAGGTTCACCGTCACCCCGAAACCCAGGTGGCGCGTGGCCGCCGCCATGGCCGACACCGTCAGCAGCGGGTCGTTCACCGGCAACTGGATCGACTCGCGCAGCGTCAGGTCCGCCGAGTCCTGGTACACGTCGTACACCCCCACGATGTCCGCCAGGAACAGGCCGTCGAACAGGCCGCGCTCCAGCAGCCGCGCCAGGTCCGTCCAGTAGTCCAGCGTCTTGTACTGCGTCGACGTATCGCGCGGATGGGTCCACAGGCCGTGGTTGATATGACCCACGCAGTTCATATTGAACGCGTTCAGGAGGATTTGCTTTTTCGCCATGGCGTGCCGCTTTTCGAGAGATTCAGGTGGTGCCGACTCGGCCGGGTGCGGCGTCGTTCAGGTAGTAATTGCCGACCGCGTGGCGCTTCCAGCGCACCGGGTCGTGCAGGGTATGGGTACGCGCGTTGCGCCAGTGGCGGTCCAGGTTCAGGTGGTCCAGCGTGGCCTGGGTACCGGCCAGCTCGAACAGCTTGGTGCCCGCGGCCAGCGCCGACTCGGTGGTCAGCGCGCGGGCTTCGGCCACCGCGATCGCGGCGGCGGCCACCCGGTCTGGTTGGGGGTCCGCCGTCGCCACGTCAAGCACGCGGCCGGCGCGGGCCACCAGCGCGCGGGCCGCGTCCAGGCGGATCGACAGGCGGCCGAACTCGCTGATGGTCAGCGGATCGTCGGCAGCCCGCTCGACGCCCGCGTCGACCCAGGGGCGCGAGCGGTTGCGCACGAAATCCAGCGCATCCGCCAACGCCGCCTGGCCGATGCCCAGGTCAATCGCCGCGTGGATGATCTGCGCCAGCGGCTTGATCGTGTTGGGCGGCGCCGCGGGGTCTGCCAGCACGAGCACGTCCTCGGCGGACACGGCCACATCCTTGAACAGCACCGTGCCGCTGCCCGTGACCCGCTGGCCGAAACCCGACCAGTCGTCGATCACTTCCACGCCCGGGCTGTCCCGGCGCACGAAGGCCAGCCGCTGGATCGCATCTTCGCCAACGGTCGCGGTGGGAATCCACTGCGCATAGAGGGCGCCCGTGCAATAGAACTTGCTGCCATTGATGCGCCAGCCGCCCTGCCCGTCCGGCGACAGGCGCGTGCGGCGTTCCGCGGCGGTGCGGGTGCCGATCTCGGCCAGCGCGTTGCCAAAACGCTCGCCCGCCAGCGCGCGTGCATAGAAGCGGCGCTTCTGGTCGGCATTGCCGTTCACGCGCAGCACCTCCAGCGCGTAGTAATGGTTCTGCGGAATCTGGCCCAGCGAGCCGTCGGCGCCCGAGATGATCGCCGTCACCTCGGCCAAGGTCACGCGCGACACGCCAGCGCCGCCGTATTCGCGCGGCACGGTAATGCCCCACAGGCCGGATTGCGAGTAGCGTTCCAGCTCCGGCAACGGCAGGCGCCGCTCGCGGTCGCGCTGCGCGGCTTGCAGCGCAAAGCCGGCGGCCAGCTCGCGGGCCACGTCCAGCGCCTGCGCGTCGCTGCCGATGATCGCGGCGCGCTGCGGCGCCAGGGTCGAAACAGACGTATTGCTCATGACTCAGATCCAGGAATGGCGGTTGGGGCGGCGGCCGTTCAGCAGGTAATTGCCCACCGCGTGGTACTTCCAGCGCACCGGATCGTGCAAGGTGTGGGTGCGGGCATTGCGCCAATGACGGTCCAGGTTGAATTCCGCCAGCGACGAGCGCGCGCCCGACAGTTCGAACAGCGTCTCGCTGGCAGCCAGCGCGATCTCGGTGGTCAGCGCCTTGGCCCGCGCCACCGCGATCGACGCGGCAGCCACGTCGTCGGCGTCCAGCGTGCGCGGCGTGGCCTCGTCCAGGTGCGCGGCGGCTTCCAGCAGCACTGCCTGGGCGGCGTGCAGGTCGATGAACAGGCGGCCCACGTCGCCGATCACATACGGGTCCTGCGTTGCCCGTTCAACGCCGGCTTCGGCCCAGGGCCGGGCGCGCTCGCGCAGGAACGTCACCGTGTCGTTCAGCGCCGCCTCTGCGATGCCGGCATCGATCGCCGCCTGCATCAATTGGGCGAATGGCCCTTGCAGCGTGGGTTGCTCCTGCACGGTCCAGGCCGGCAGCACCGCATCGGCTTCAACGCGCACGTTGTCGATCAGCACGGTGCCGCTGGCCGTGGTGCGCTGGCCGAAGCTGGACCAGTCGTCCACCACCGTCAGGCCAGCCGCGCCGCGATCCAGCAGCACGGTCACCAGGCGGCCCTCGGTATCGAGCGCCTTGGTGGGAATCCAGTGCGCATACAGCGCGCCGGTCGAATAGAACTTGCGCCCCGACAGGCGGTAGCCATCGCCATCGGGCACCAGACGCGCCTGCACGTCACGCGCATGGCGGGTATGGCGCTCGGGGCCGGCGTTGCCCAGCCGGCGGCCGGCCAGCACGCCCTCGTAATAGCGCCGCTTCTGCTGCGGCGTGCCCACCTGGCGCAACAGGTTCAGCGAGCCGAAGTGGTTCTGTGGAATCTGGCCCAGCGAGGGATCGGCCGCGCTGATGATGCGGAACACCTCGGCCAGCGTCACGTGCGACACCTGGGGGCCGCCGAATTCACGCGGCACGGTGATGCCGCCCAGGCCGCTGGCGGTATAGCGCTCGATCTCGCGCCACGGCAGGCTGCGCGCCAGATCGCGTTGCGCCGCGCCTTGCGCGAAGTCCGTGGCCAGCGCGTGGGCCGTCTCGATGGCCTGGGCGTCGCTATCGATGCGGGCGGCCGGCACCACGCGGGGCGCCTCGTCGTTTTCCGGCGGGAGGGAGGAATGTGCGGCTTGCGGCATGGGACGGGGCAGCGGGGTGAAAACATGCAGCCTATCGGCGCGGGCAGGCGTGCGGAAGGACGGATTTCTCATGGGGATATTTGAAATCGGTATATGGCGCCGCCGCGCCCGTTCCTACCTGTTAGCGTGGTCCGACGCGGCATATCGAAATCACCAAAGAGTGTTTGCGGCAGGCTTTCGCGCTTGCTTAGAGTCGAGCTTTTCCTCGACCCGCGCCTTGCCGCCCACCGCATTCATGCCTGAACTGGATTTGCCCCTGGCCCTGGACTACAACGGCGCATTGGAAGCGCGGCTGTTCGACGAGATCCGCCTGGTGGTGGCCCCCACCGTCCCCGCCGCGCGCATCGAACCGCCGCGCGATCTGGCCAACGCCGACGAACGCCGCGCCGCCGGCGAGTACGCCGTCTGGAACACGGTGCATGACCTGTTCATCACACAGGTGGCGGCGCAGGCGATCAGCGGCCTGTTCCGCGACGACACGGAATTCCAGTTCGCGCTGGCGCGCCAGCTGGGCGACGATGCCGCGCATGCCGAGTTTTCACGCGGGCGCGCGGCAGTGCTGCTGGGCCGCGATCCGCTGCCCGACGTGGAACAGGGCGTGCGCGATGCCTGGGATCTGGTCGGCGGCTTTGCGCTGCGCAACTGGCAGAACTTCCTGGCCTGGCAGTTCCATTACGAGCACTACATCCTGGCACGCCTGTTCGTGAACCGGCGCACCGCCCGCGTGCTGGACTTCGGCCACCGCGAATTCGGCGAAAACCGCATCCTGCCCGACGAAGAGGCGCACCGCATCCGTATCACCCAGTGGTGGCTGCGCAAGCTGGCCGGCGCCAGCGAGTCCGAGCGCCGAGAATGGACCGACAGCCTGATCCAGGCCGACGAAGACGTGCAGCGCATCCTGGGCCCTTACCTGCGCGATTCCTGGCAATTGAACCTGCGCGCCACCGGCCTGGACACCCGCGGCCATGTGGCGCTGTATGACGCCTGGCGGCGCGAGCTGCTGGCCACGTTGCTGCGTGTGGCTCCCGACGACCTGCCCCCCTTGACCAGCCTGGCCGCCTGACCCGGCCACACCCATCTCGACCGAAGGAATCCGCATGACCCAGCCTTTGCCCCCGGCGTCCCATGACGACACGCCGCACGATGCCGTCAACCCCTTGCGCCGCTGGCTGCTCAGCGCCGGCGCGCTGATGGGCACCGGCGCGCTGTTTCCCAACGTGATCTTCGCGCCGGCCCACGCCGACACGCAGAGCCTGCCGAACACGCTGCAAGGCGCCACCCGCGGCGGCGTGCTGAACGCGGTGGTGCACCCCGAGCCGCCCACGCTGGCCTTCTACCTGAATTCGTCCACGCCTACCGGCGCGGTAGCCAGCAAGATCTTCGACGGCCTGGTGGAATATGGCCCCGACCTGAAGCCGCGGCCGGTGCTGGCCGAAAGCTGGAGCGTATCGGAAGACGGCAAGACCATTACCTTCAAGCTGCGCCAGGGCGTACTGTGGCACGACGGCAAGCCGTTCACGTCGGCAGACGTCAAATGGTCGGCCGAGCAGGTCTGGCTCAAGCACGCGCCCAGCGCGCGCCGCGTGTTCCAGTACCTGCAGCAGGTCGACACGCCGGACGACCACACCGTGATCCTGCATCTGTCGCAACCCACGCCCGTGGCGCTGAACGCCATCGACTCGCTGGGTGCGCCCATCCTGCCGCGCCACCTGTTCGAGGGCACCGACATCCAGAACAACCCCTACAACAACAAGCCGGTGGGCACGGGGCCGTTCGTCTTCAAGGAATGGAACCGCGGCAACTACATCGTGCTCGAACGCAACGCGCATTACTGGCAGCCCGAACGCCCCTTCCTGGACCGCATCGTCTGGAAGATCGTGCCCGACGTGTCCGGCCGCGCCACCGCGCTGGAAACCGGCGCCGTCTCGTACGGCGAGCGCAACCCGGTGGCCTTCACCGACGCCACCCGCCTGTCCAAGCTGCCCAAGCTGGCGGTGGACACGGCCGGCTACAACGGCTTTGCCGCCTGGCTGTGGCTGGAAGCCAATCTGCGCGATCCGATCCTGTCCAACCTGAAGGTGCGCCAGGCCATCGCCCACGCCGTCAACAAGCAGGCGCTGGTCAAGACCGTCTGGAACGGCTATGCCGAGCCTTTCGTCAGTCCGGTGCCCTCGCTCGTCAAGCCTTATCACAACCCCAATGTGCAGCAGTACGCCTACGACCCGGCCCTGGCCGAGAAGCTGCTGGATGAAGCCGGTTATCCGCGCGGCGCCGGCGGCTGGCGCTTTGCGCTGACCCACGACTACATTCCGTTCGGCGACGACTACCGCCGCACCGGCGAATTCGTGCGCCAGGCGCTGCGTAAGATCGGCATCGACGTGACGCTGCGCGGCCTGGACCTGGCCACCTGGACCCGCAACGTCTTCACCGACTACAACTTCCAGCTGATCAGTTCGTGGGGCACCGTGCTGATCGACCCGCAACTGGGCGTGGAAACGCGCTACTGGAGCCGCGCCGAAGCACGCGGTACCCCTTGGTACAACGTCTCGGGCTACAACAACCCCGAGATGGACCGCGCCATCGAGGCCGCCCAGGTCGAGACCGACCCGCAAAAGCGCATCGAACAGTACAACGAGGTGCAACGGCTGGCCCAGCGCGACCTGCCGCTGATCGGCCTGTTCGAGTTCCGTTGGTTCGGCGTCTGGGACAAGCAACTGCGCAACGTGACCGACGCCTCGTCCCACTCGCGCAACAACTTCGCCAACGTCTGGCTCGGCAAGGCCTGAACGCCGCAGGATCGACCAGACATGTTCCCGCGCCTGCCCCGCCCCGTCCGTTACCTGCTGCAGATCCTGTTCGTGGTGGGGGCCACCGCGGTGGCGAACTTCTTTCTGCTGAAACTGGTGCCCGGCGACCTGGTGGACGTGATCGCCGCCGAGAACAGCGGCATCACCCCGGCCCACGTGGCCGAGCTGCGGCTGGCCTACGGGCTGGACCAGAGCGTGCTGGCGCAGCTGGGCTATTACCTGAAAAGCCTGGCGTCGCTGGACCTGGGCTATTCGTTTCGCTACGGCGAGCCGGTAGCCACGCTGATCTTCGGCCGCCTGCCGGCGACGCTGGCGTTGATCGGGACGGGCCTGGCGCTGTCGGTGCTGCTGGGCGTGCTGCTGGGGGTGCTGGCCGCCCGCCGGCCGCACGGCCTCCTGGACACGCTGCTGTCGGCCCTGGCCACCGCCGGCTATTCGGCGCCCATGTTCTGGACCGCGCTGATGCTGATCGTGGGATTCGGCGTGCATCTGGATTGGCTGCCGGTCGGCGGCATCCGCGACGTGGGTGCGGCCTACCAGGGCTGGGCGCTGTGGCTGGACTATGCACGCCACCTGGCGCTGCCGGTGGCCACGGTGGCGATCTACTACGTCGCCATCTATGCCCGCCTGTCGCGCGCGTCCATGATCGAAACGCTGCAGGAGGACTACATCCGCACCGCCCGCGCCCGCGGCAACGGCGAGGCCCGGGTGATCTGGCGCCATGCGCTGCGCAACGCCATCCTGCCCGTGGTCACCATGCTGGGCCTGCAGAGCAGCGCGCTGCTGGGCGGCAGCATCGTGGTGGAAACGGTGTTTGCCTGGCCCGGCCTGGGCCAGTTGTCGTTCGAGGCCATCGCCAGCCGCGACGTCAATCTGCTGCTGGGCATCCTGCTGATGAGCGCAGCATTGGTGGCGATCATGAATATCGCCGTGGATGCCACCTACGGCCTGCTCGACCCCCGCGTGAGGAAAGCATGAAATCCGCCCTGCACGCCGCGCTGCGCCTGTTGCGCGCGCCGTCCGCTGCCATCGGCGCGGCGATCCTGCTGACCCTGCTGGCAGCCGCCGCCACGGCCGGCTGGCTGTACCCGGGCGACCCGCTGGAGATGGTGGGCGCGCCCTTCACCTGGCCGGGCAGCGACGCCGGGTTTCCCGCCGGCACCGACCTGATGGGCCGTGACATCCTGGCCGGCCTGTTCCACGGGGCCCGCGTCTCGCTGCTGGTGGGCGGCGCGTCGGCGGCCATCGCGCTGGGCATCGGTCTGCTGGTCGGCGCGTTTGCCGGCTATGCCGGTGCGCGCACCGACGCCGTGCTGATGCGCGTGACCGAGCTGTTCCAGACGGTGCCGTCGTTTCTCCTGGCCATCGTGCTGGTGGCGATCCTGGGGCCGTCGCTATCGACGATCATCTTCGCGCTGGGCGTGACGTCCTGGACCGGCATCGCCCGCCTGACGCGCGGCGAATTCATCGCGCTGCGCGAACGCGAGTTCGTGCGCGCCGCGCAGGCGCTGGGCGCCGGCCACGCCCGCATCATTTTCCGCGAGATCCTGCCCAACGCCTTGCCGCCCATCATCGTCACCACCGCCGTGCTGGTGGCCAACGCCATCCTGTCCGAAGCCGGACTGTCATTCCTGGGACTGGGCGATCCCAATGTGGTCAGCTGGGGCAGCATGGTGGGCGCCGGCCGCGAGGCCCTGCGTACCGCCTGGTACATGACCGCCCTGCCCGGCCTGACCATCATGGCCGCCGTGCTGGCGCTGAACCTGCTCAGCGATGCCATCAACGATGCCCTCAATCCCAAACTGCGGCGCCACATGGCCGCGGCGCCCGCCCCCGCGCGCTGACCTTTCCTCCCATTCCCTATGAGCACGCTGATCGACATCCAAGGGCTGAACGTGGCCTTCCCCGGCCACCAGGCCGTCAGCGGCCTGGACCTGCGGATCCGCGCCGGCGAGACGCTGGCGCTGGTGGGCGAGTCCGGCTGCGGCAAATCCACCACCGCGCTGGCGCTTTTGGGCCT
Organism: Achromobacter sp. ASV32; assembly: GCF_016428805.1. Classification (GTDB taxonomy): domain Bacteria; phylum Pseudomonadota; class Gammaproteobacteria; order Burkholderiales; family Burkholderiaceae_B; genus Achromobacter. The sequence continues at coordinate 39,082 of NZ_JAELTJ010000011.1, read as the reverse complement.
GCTGCCGCGCCATGCCCGCGCCAGCGGCCATATCCTGTTCGAGGGACGCGACCTGCTGGCGCTGCCCGAGCGTCAACGCTGCGCCCTGCGCGGCGACCGCATCGCCATGATCTTCCAGGAACCCATGACCAGCCTGAACCCGGTGCTGACGCTGGGCGAACAGATCGGCGAGGCCCTGCGGCTGCATCGCGGCGCCACGGCCCGCGCCGCGCGCCAGCGCGCCATCGAGCTGCTGGACCTGGTGCGAGTGCCAGAGCCGCAGCGCCGCGTCGACGACTACCCGCATCTGCTGTCGGGCGGCCAGCGCCAGCGGGCCATGATCGCCGCGGCCATCGCGTGCGAGCCGGCGTTGCTGGTGGCCGACGAGCCCACCACCGCGTTGGACGTCACAGTGCAGGCGCAGATCCTGCGCCTGTTGGACGATCTGCGCGCCGAGCTGGGCATGGGGCTGCTGCTGATCACCCATGACCTGGCCGTGGTGGGCGACTGGGCCGACCGCGTCGCCGTGATGGTGGCCGGCGAGAAAGTCGAAGAAGGCCTGGCGTCCGTATTGCTGTCGCAGCCGCGCCACCCGTATACCCGCGGCCTGCTGGGCGCGTCGCTGCGGCTGGACGATGCCACCCATTACCGCCAGCGGCGGCTGCCGGAAATCCGCACCCGGCTGGACCCGGCGTCGGGGCGGCCGGTTTTCGGATTGGTGACGCCACCGCGCGTGGCGGCCGCCAATGACCCGGCCGCGCCGGACGCCCACCCGTTGCTGCAGGTGCGTGACCTGCGGGTGGACTATCCGACCCGCCAGGGCCTCAAGGCCGCCGTGGACGGCGTGTCGTTCCAGATCGCGCGCGGCGAGACGCTGGGCCTGGTAGGCGAGTCGGGTTGCGGCAAGTCGACCCTGTCCCGCACGCTGGTGCGGCTGCTGGCACCGTCGTCGGGCAGCATCCTGCTGCGCGGGGCGGATGCCGCCCGGTTGGCCAAGCGTGATCTGGCGGCCTACCGCCAGAGCGTGCAGATGATCTTCCAGGATCCCTACGCCTCGCTCAATCCGCGCCATTCGGTCAACGACATCCTGCAGGCCGCGCTGTGCATCCATCATGTGGATGACCGCCACGAACGCCGCCGTCGCATCGCCCATATCCTGGACGCGGTCGGCCTGCCGCAAGCCGCGCTGACGCGCTATCCCAGCGAGTTCTCCGGGGGGCAGCGCCAACGCATCGGCATCGCCCGCGCGCTGGTGCTGCGTCCGGCGCTGGTCATCTGCGATGAACCGGTGTCGGCGCTGGACGTATCGGTGCAGGCGCAGATCCTGAACCTGCTGGTGGACCTGAAGGCCGAGTTCGGCTTGTCGTACCTGTTCATTTCACATGATCTGTCGGTGGTGCACTACCTGGCCGACCGGGTGCTGGTGATGCATGCGGGCCGCATCGTCGAAGAAGGCCCCAACGCCACCCTGTGGCGCGAGGCCCGCCACCCGTACACCCGCAGCCTGATCGAAGCCCTGCCGCGCGGGCTGGCAGGAGCCGGCGAAACGCTGCGCCGGATCGCGTAGCAGGCGCCCGGGCGGGGTGCCTGCCTGGCGGGCGCCCGGCTATTTCCCCTCCTCCCAACGCAGTACTGGATTGCGGCCGGACGCGGGCCTATACTGGATTCGCCGTTGCTGGACATTCCTTTTCTCAAAGGAGAAGCAACATGTACAGGCACCTGCTCATTGCCGTGGACGGCTCCCTGACGTCCGAGTCGGCCTTCAGGCAAGCGCTCGTTTTCGCCAAGGAAATGGGCGCTTCGATCACGATCCTGCGCGCCATTCCCGAAGACCACCTGCTGGTCTACCAGGCGGAAATGCTGGGCGCGCACCAGGCGCCCCCCACCGACCAGGCACGCAGGAATGCGACGGCCTATCTGGAGGGCCTGGAGATGGAGGCGCGCCACGCCCTGGTGCCCTGCAACACGGCTGTCGCCGTCAACGACCACCCGCATGAAGCCATCGTGGCGGCCTCGCAGGAGCACCACTGCGACCTGATCGTGATGGGGTCGCACGGGCGCCACGGCATGACCGGCTTTCTGCTTGGCAGCGAAACCCAGCGCGTGCTGGCGCGCACCAAACTGCCGGTGCTGGTGTTCCGGCAAGAGCGGGCGAAGGCGGCTTGATCCGCGCGGCGGCCGCCGTCAGCCCTGATCCGCCGCCACGGGCGCGTGCTGGAACGTGAAGCTGTCGGCGTAGACGTGGTCCAGGCTGGCGCCGCGCGCGGCCACCAGCGTCGTGGCCTCGCTGATCATGCCCGGCGCGCCGCACAGGTAGATGGCGTGTTCCGACAGGTCGGCATGGTCTTGCAGCACCGCCTGCTGCACGTGGCCGCGGCGTCCCCGCCAACCGGCATCGGCGCGCGACAGCACCGGCACGAAGTTGAATTCGTACAGCCGGCCGGCCCAGCTATCGATGACCTCGCGCAGATACAGGTCCGCTTCGGTGCGCATGCCCCAGTACAGCGTCACCGGCGGGCAATCGTCGTTGTCCAGCAGGGATTCCAGGATGGCCTTGATCGGCGCGATGCCGGTGCCGGTGGCCATCATGATCATGGGGCGCCAATCCTGTTCGTGGTAGCTGAACACACCCAGCGGCGCTTCGATATCCAGCGCGGCGCCTGCCTGTGCCTGGCCCAGCCAGCGGTCGGTGTAGCGGCCGCCGGGAATGCGGCGCACATGGAAGTCGACCAGGTTGCCGGCGGGCGGCGATGCCATCGAGAAGCTGCGCGTTTCGCCGTCCGGCAGCACGACATTCATGTACTGGCCCGGCACGTAATCCAGCGGCGCGTCGGATGGCAAGGCCAGCGTCAGGTGGATCACGTCGTCGCACAGCGGCGCGATGCGGTGCACGCGAGCGGCCAGGCGCCGCGGTTCGGCGAACGCGCGCCGGTCGGGCACGCTCAGGCTCAGGTCGCTGCACGGCCGCGCCTGACAGGCCAGCGCATAGCCCTGCTCCGCCTCCTCGGGCGTCAGCGCCATCGGAAACTCGTCGTAGGCCACCGTGCCCGCCGCCAGCTTGACGCGGCAGGTACCGCAGCCGCCGAACGTGCACTCGTGCGGCAGCTTGACCGCGGCGCGGGTGGCCGCGTCCAGCACGGATTCGCCTTCCTCGACCACGAAGGTCTGTTCGGTTTCCAGGATATACACGCGGTATGCCATGACGCTTCCTGCCGGCTGTCGCCTATTTCTTGATGTCCGCCTGCACCAGCACTTTCAGGCCGTGCGGCTCCAGCAGCTCGGCCAGCGCCGTCAGCGCGGCCAGGCCTGCCTGGGTGTCCTGTTCGCCGTTGCCGCCGCTCAGGCCGACCCCGCCGATCACCTCGTCGTTCACCACGATGGGAAAGCCGCCCACGAACGCGGCGAACTTGCCCTCGAAGCTCCACTGGATACCGAAGGCCTCGTTGCCCGGCAGCGCGGGGCCATTGGGCGGCGTGGTGAACAGGTGCGTCGACCGCTTGTGCCCGGCCGCCGTGAACGCCTTGTTCCAGGCGATCTGCGGGCCGGTGATGCGGGCGCCGTTCATGCGCTCCAGCGCGATGGGGTAGCCGCCGTCATCGACGATGCACACCGATTCCAGCACGCCGATCTGTTCCGATCGGGCGATGGCCGCGCGCACCATGGCGCGCGCTTCTTCCAGTTCCAGGCGATAGATCTGTTTCATGTCTGCTTTTCCAGGTTGGCCGTCAGCCGGCGCGGTAGACGGTCTTGATCTGCGTGTAGAACTCCAGCCCGACGCGGCCCGACTCGCGGAACGTGGACGTGCTGGAGCTTTTCAGGCCGCCGAACGGCGCGTTGATGAGGTTGCCGGTGGTGGTGCGGTTGATCTTGACGGTGCCGGCCTGGATGTCGCGGGCGAACCGGTGGGCGTAGCGCGCATCGGTGGTGGCGATGGCCGCCGACAGGCCGTATTCGGTGTCATTGGCGCAGGCAATGGCTTCGTCGTAGCCGTCCACTGCGATCAGCGCCAGCACCGGGCCGAAGATCTCCTCGCGCGCGATCCGCATCTGCTGCGTCACATCGGTGAACAGCGCCGGCGTCACGTAATAGCCGCGATCAAACGCCGCGCCTGCCAGCCGTTCGCCGCCGGTCAGGTGGGTGGCTTCCTGCTTGCCCAGCGCGACATAGCTGAGCACGGTGTCGAGCTGCTTGCGAGTGGCCAGCGGGCCCAGGTCGAAATTGCCGTCCAGGCCGTTGCCGATGGTCAGCGCTTTCATCCGCGCCAGCAGCTTGTCGGTAAAGGCCGGCAGCACCTTGCGGTCGACCAGCAGACGGCTGGTGCCGGTGCAGGCCTGGCCCGACAGCGAAAAGCCGCCCTTGACCGCCAGGTCCACCGCGCGCTCCAGGTCGGCGTCGGCCAGCACGATCAGCGGATTCTTGCCGCCCAGTTCCATCTGCGTGCGCGTGGTCAGGCCGGCGCCGCGATGGATCTGCTCGCCCGCGGCAGTGGACCCGGTGAACGAAATCGCCCGCACTGCCGGTGCGGCGGTGATGGCCTGCCCCACCTTGGAGGCCGGCCCGATCACCAGATTCAACACCCCCGGCGGCAGGCCGGCCTGGACGAAGGCCTCGACCAGGCGGTAACCGGACAGCGGCGCATCCGAAGACGGCTTGAACACCACCGTGTTGCCGCTGATCAGCGCGGGCGCGATTTTGCGCGCGGGGATCGAGATCGGGAAATTCCACGGCGAGATCACCGTGACCACGCCCAGCGGCTCGCGCTGGCTGTAGACCACCATGTCCGGATCGTCGTTGACGAAGGTCTCGCCGGTGAACGACTGCCCTTCCACGGCATAGAAGCGGATCGTCTGCGCCGACCGCAGCACCTCGTCGCGGGCCAGCGCCAGGCTCTTGCCCTCTTCGCGGGTCAGTTCGCGGGCCACGCCGTCGGCGTGGTCTTCCAGATGCTGGGCGGCGCGAAACAGGATGGCCGCGCGCTTGGAGATCGGCATGTCGCGCCAGGCGGCAAACGCCGACTGCGCCGCATCCACCGCTCGCGCGCCGTCCACGGCATCCGACAGCGGGAACCGCCCCACCACGTCCGCGGTATCGGCCGGATTGACGTTGGGCGCCGTGGCGCCCGAGGCGCAGGGCAGCCATTCGCCGCCGATGTAATTGCGAAACTCCTGCTGCGAAAGATCGTCCACGGAACTCCTTCCTTTGCCGGGCTGGCCAGGTTGCCCGGAAATCGGCCGTCTGAGGTAATTTCTGAACATTGTATACTTTAATCTAATTGATTCGATCCGCGTAAACCCGAGGACGCGGCGGATCGCCAGCGCCGTTTTCCCCAGTTCATTGCCAGATCAGCACGGCGCAGATGGTTGAGACGAACAGCGCCAGCAGCACCGGCAGCAGCAGCGCCCGCACCAGCGATAGCACGTGGACCCGCGCAAAGCCGGCCACCGCGATCAGCGAAGACCAGGCAATCAGCGTGCCGCCGCCGGTCCAGACGGCGCCCATCTGGCCCACCGCCGCCAGCGTGGCCGGGTCCACGCCCACCACCGGACCCAATGCGCCGGACAGCGTGCCGGTCAACGGCAGGCCCGCGAAGCCCGAGCCGTCGATGCCGGTGATCATGCCCACCAGCAGCACGCCAAAGGCCACCAGGAAATGGTTCTCGGGAATCAGGTGCTGCGCGGCCGAAATCACCTCGAACAGCAGACCTGGCGCCTGCGCCTGGGGCAGGCCCAGGATCTGGGCGGCGGTTTCGTTGGCGCCCACGAAAAAGAAGCCCGCGATCGGCAGCACCGAGCCCATGGCCTTGAAGGCAAACACGAAGCCGTCGGTGACGTGTTCGGGACAGACGTCCAGCATCTTGCGCGGCCCTTCGGCCGCCAGCGTCACAAGCATCATCACCACGAACGCCACCCCGCCCACCAGCGCGGCCGCGTCGCCGCCGCGCAAGGCCGGCAGGCCGGGAAACACCCGCGGCACCACCATCACGGCGATCACGCCCAGAAATGCCAGGGGCGTCACCACCGCGAACACGCGCGACCAGCGCACGCGGCGCCGTTCGGCCTCGTCCAGGCCCGGCCCGCGCGGCAGCGCAGGGTTGGCGCCCATGGTGCCGCGCGCCAGCTCGGCCTTGTCGAACGAGCCCGACTGCTCGATCTCGGCCAGGCTGCCGTCCTGCGCCCGCGCCTGCCAGGCCGGCAGCAGCGCCGGGTCGGCCGCCACGATGTGCTTGCGGATCAATAGATAAGCGGCGGTCAGCGCCACCGCGCCGGTGATCAGCGACAACACCAGCGCGCGGTCGGCCACCACCGCGGCGCTGACGGCCGCGCCCGCCGCCTTGGCGCTGATGCCCGGCGCCACCCCGATCACGTAGTCCGACGACAGCGCCATGCCCTGGCCGGCGATGGCGATCGCCATGGCGCCCGCCAGCGGCGGCAGGCCGGCCGCGATGGCGGCGGGCAGCAGGATCGCCGACACCAGCGGCACCGCCGGCGTGGGCCAGAAGAACAGCGAGATCACGTAGGTACAGAGCGCCAGGATGATGAATGACGAATGCCCGCCCCGCATCACCCGCCGGAAAGGCTGCACCATGCGCACGTCCGCCTGCAGCGTCTTGAGCGCATTGAGCAGCGCCGTCATGAAGGTGATTACCAGGAAGATATTGAAGAGTTCCTTGGCCGCCACGAAGCTGGCCGAGAAGATGCCGATCAGCCCGCTGATCGGATTGCCCGTGATGGCCAGCACTACCAGGAAGGTGCCGATCACCGATGGCACCACCACATTGGCCCGCAGGATCATCGTCAGGATGATGGCGGCCACGCTGGCCAGATAGACCCAGTGCGCGGCGTTGAGCACGACGTCCGATTGCATGCGCTATTCCCCTTGTCGACGTGGCTGTTGATTCGCCACTTCGGTATACTATATTTCGTTATGCGCCATACCAATCGAAATATGCAGCGCCTAGGGAAAGCGATAATTCTGAAAATTTCTTGAATATCTCAGCAAAATCAGGGCACTAAAGCGTGCGGCATGCCCCGTTGCGGTGCATGGGTAAAAATCAAATAGACTACCGTATACATAAATAGGCGCAATACGATGCCTGCTTTCTTTCCTGATTTCTGGCATTACGGCGCCATGGCCGCCGTGGTGTTCGGCGCCGCGCTGGCCCAGGGCGTGGGCGGCATCGGCTTCGCCATGTTTGCCGCGCCGGTGGCGGCGCTGTTTTTCCCCCAGCTGGCGCCCGGACCGCTCCTGACCCTGGGCGGCTTCATCTCCTTGCTGACCGCGCTGCGCGAACGCGCCGCGATCGACTGGCCCGCCGTGGCCTACGCCCTGAGCGGGCGCACCGCCGGCACGTTGATCGCCATCTATGCCATGGCCCGCTTCTCGGCCCAGGCCCTGGGCTTGCTGTTCGCCGCGCTGATCCTGGCGGCGGTCGCGCTGAGCCTTGCCGGCCTGCGCTTTGCCGCCACCCCCGGGCGGGTCTCCGGCGCCGGGGTGGCCTCGGGCATCATGGGCACCATGACCTCGGTGGGCGCCCCGCCCATCGCCCTGGTGCTGCAACACGCCGAACCGGCGCGGTTGCGCGCCACCCTGGGCATGGTCCTGTTCCTTGGATCGATCTTTTCCCTGGCCATGCTGGCATGGGCCGAGCGCTACACCGGCTATCACGCCACACTGGCGCTCAGCCTGGCGCCGTTCCTGCTGGCCGGCTTTGCCGTTTCCGGCCGCTTGCGCTCGCGGCTGCCCCCGCGCGCCGTGCGCGGCGTGCTGCTGGCCGCCTGCGCCCTGGGCGCGCTGGGCGTCATCGCCAAAGCGTTGTGGCTGGGCTGACGGCAGGCGCGCGCATCGCCCCGGCCCACCCCGGTAATACAATGAAGACTGTATCCATTCCACCAGACCTGCTCGCCATGACAACCACGCCCGTCAGCCCGCAAGCCGTAGACACGCAGCCTTCTGCCCCGCTCAAGATCGGCGAGCAGCATCCGCAGTTGTTCGCGGTTATCCGCGACAAGCTGCGCGAGCGCATCCTGAGCGGCGAATTCACCCCCGGCGACCGGCTGGTCGAAGGGCGCTTGTCGGAAGAGATGGGCGTGTCGCGCATTCCGGTGCGCGAGGCGCTGCGCGCGCTGGCCGCCGAAGGCCTGGTCACCATCGAGCCGCGCCGCGGCGCATCGGTGTCGGTGCTGTCCGACGCGGTGGCCTACGACATGGTCGAAGTGCGCGCCACGCTGGAGGGCCTGAACGCCAAGCTGGCAGCGCAACGCCGCGACGAGAAAACCGTGGAACGCCTGCAGGCCTTCCTGCGCGCAGGCACCGAGGCCGCGCGCAGCGAACAGCTGGACAAGTTCCTGGCACTGAATTCCCAGTTCCACGAAATGCTGGCCACCATCGGCGGCAATGTGGTGCTGACCGATCTGATGCGCTCCTTGCGCGACCGCACCGCCCTGCTGTTCGCGCCCAGCAACATGCACCGCGCCAAGCAGAACTGGGACGAGCACTCGCAGATCCTGAACGCCGTCATCGCCGGCAACGGCGACCTGGCCGCGCTGCTGGCCAGCCAGCACGTGCACAACGCCGCCAAGGCCTACACCGAGACCCGCCAGGCGCATTCATCGGCTGCCTGAACGATCATGGCCGTAGCGCGGCCTGCGGGCGCGCTGTGTGAGCCCGTGGCCCCCAGGGTGGCCAGATCACCCGAGCGGGGCGGTCAACCGCCCACGGGCGCCGCCGACACGGCCTGGCCGGCCGCATCCACCACCACGCCCTTGCCGTTCTGCACCACCCACGACACCGCCACGTCGCCCAGCACGAACGTCTGGCACGCCATGCGGTAGCCGGCCTCGAAGTCCTCGGGCCGCAGATGCTTGCGTTCCTTGGGCTTGATGGCGTCGGTGTGCTCCAGCCCCTGCTCGATGCGGCACTTGCAGGTGCCGCACAGGCCGCCGCCGCACTTGAACGGAATGCCGCCCTGCTCCTTGAGCGACACGCGCAGCAGATTGCTGTTTTCCGGCGCGCTGGCGACCTTGCCGCCGTTCGATAGAAAGGTGATCTTGACCATGCTGCTCATTACTCCGCGGCAACGCGATGGGCGCGTCGCGTCAAAGTGGTGTCGCTGCTGCCGAACCGCGTCAGGTGGTCCAGTTCGCGGCGCGCGGCCTCGATCGAGGCAAAGTGATCCAGGAATTTCGACGGCACGCGGTTGACCACGTAAGGCGGCGTCTCTTCGGTGACGGTCAGCCGCGTCGGCCCGGAGAGCCGCGCGATACTGAACACCGCACGCGTCCGGCCGCCACAACGGTAGTCGTAGGTTTCGATGATCTCGGCCTGCTCGCCCGCCTCGGTGCGGAACACGCCAGGCTTGCTGGTCAGGATCACGTATGGCGCGTCGCCTGGCTTCATGCGGGGCTCCTTTTCGTGTTGACAGGCCCTAGCCTTCCGCATCCTGCGCCAATTCAACGTCGTTGCCGATCCACAGCTGGCAGACCAGCCGGTAGCCGTCATCGATGCGATCGCCCAGCTGCTTTTTTTCTTTCCAGTTCACGGGCGGCAGATGCTCGCCCCCCGCCAGCACGCGGCAGGCGCATTTGGCGCACTTGCCCATGCCGCACTCGTAGCGCAGGTGCGGAAAGGGAAATTGCCGGATGCCGGCGCGCACGACCAGATTGGTGTTGTCCTGCACCACGCCGGTGTAGGTCTGGCCGCCTTTGTGGAATACGACAGTGGGCATGGCTCGGGATATCCGTGTCAGCGGCCATGGCAGCCCCCGCGCAACCTGCGCGGGCGCCGCCACGGCCAGGCGCATCAAGCGGCCAGGCCCAGCTCGGGCAGCGCGATTTCCTGCTGCACGTAGTCGGTGTAGAGCGCGGTCGTGTACAGCAGCCGCATCTGCGCGCCGATCTCGCAGATCTTCAGGCAGCGCTGTTGCAGGTCCACCGTATTGGCGTGCTCCAGCACGATCTGGTAGCCGCGTTCGCCGTGGATTTCGTCGGACACGATGTGCAGGTCGAAGAATTCCACCTCTTCATCGGTAAAGCCGTATTTCTCGCGCAGCGTCGGGGTCTGCTTGCGATAGATGGACGGCACTTGCGATTCCAGCCCCACCACCAGGCCCGCCACCGCCACGATCGGGTCTTCGCGCATGGCCACGGCGTAGCACCAGCTTTGCAACGCGCGGGTGGTGGGCGACATGTTGTCCGGGTTGACCACCCGTTCGCGCGTGGTGCCGCAGGCTTCGGCAAAGCGGATCAGCAGGTCCGTGTGGCGATCGCCGCCGATTTCCTCTTCGTACATGTTGGCCAGGAGGAAATCCTTGGCTTCCGTATAGGCATCGGGCGTGCGGGCGTACAGGTATCCCAGGTAGTCGGCGAAAGGACCGACGTAGTGATAGTGGTTTTCCGCCCAGCGCTGCAAGTGCTGGCGACTGAGCTTGCCTTCGGCCCAGGCGATGGAAAAGGGCGACGCGTTGGCGCTCTTGCCCTTGATCGCGTTTTCCAACGCGGTACGGAATTCATCTCGGTTCATCAGTTCTGCCATGACGCGCTCCAGGTCCAGTGGGGAGGGGCCGGCCGGGCACGGTCCCAAGCCGATGATGAACATTGTATACCGTCTACCGTTTTAGTCGCCTAGGGTATTCCCGCCTGAGAGCCTGGTAACGGGGACAGTTCTTCTGCTATCAAGGACTTGCGCGTCCCGCCCGGGCTTGAGCAAGATTTGCGCAGGCTGGTACAATGAATACACTTTCAATGCAATACGGAAATACCATGACCACCCGCCATCCCCTCGGAGACGCTCCCATCGGCCAGCAATTGCTGGCCCATTACGCCGGCCGCGATGCCGTGCGCCACGCCACCCCCTTGCTCCCCAAGTCGTGGTCGGAATGCTTCGCGCCGTTTCGCAAGGCGCGGCTGCAGCCGCTGGCCGCGTCCACGGACCAGGCTGCGCCGGGGCGCAACGCCACCCCGGTCGGGCAAGCAGGTTATTGAGTCGGCGTCAGACCCGACTCAGGCCGTCACTGACGGGCCGGTGCGCCGGCCCCAGTGCGCCTTCATCGCAGCCAGCAGCAGCACCAGGAAAAACCCCACGGTGTAGGCCAGCACGTCCCACCAATCGGGCACGCTGCCCAGAATGACGCGCAGCACCGGCTGCTCGATCCGCAAGCCGAAATACCGTGCCAGGTACTGGCCGAATTCCACCGCATAACCCGTCAGCAAAGCGGCCACCGCCAGCGGCAGCACGCCCGCGCGGATGAAGCTGCGGTACACCAGGTACGCCCAGCCCACCGCCACCACATCGCCCACGAAGCCGCGCAACAGCGGGTAGGGCTTGCCCAGGGTGGCGATCAACGCCTCGATGACCGTGACGGCGACCAGGGCGGCAAAGGCGGATCGGTTGAAAGTCAGTCTCATCGTGAAAGGCGCGCGTCGATTGTGCGGAAATAGCGGATATTGGAACGGCCAATGCAAAGCGTTGCAACAATTAACGCAGCAGTCAGCCAGCCAGGCGTAGCCTGATCCGACCGCGCCGCGAGGGGCAGGGTACTAGAAAACACCGAGGAGACAAGCATGAGCACATTCGATCCGGAAGGACGCCGGCGCTTCCTGCGCCAGGCCTGCACGGTGGGCGCGGCCGGCACGCTGGCCGGCCATGCCCTGACCAGCCTGGCCGCCCCGGCCACCGTCACGCTGCCTTTCGCCAACGGTGAACGCGATCTGATCGCGTATCCCCAGAAGCGCCCACTGATCCGCCAGACCTCGCGCCCGCCGCAGCTGGAAACGCCTTTTGCCGTCTTCAACGATGGCGTCATCACGCCCAACGATGCCTTCTTCGTGCGCTACCACCTGGGCAACATCCCCACCCAGATCGACCCCAATACCTACCGGCTGCGCGTGGGCGGCCTGGTCGGTACGCCGCTGGAGCTCTCGCTGGCCGACCTGAAGCAACAATTCGGCGCACCGGTCGAGCTGGTGGCGGTCACCCAGTGCTCGGGCAACAGCCGCGGCTTCTTCGAGCCCCGCGTGGGCGGCGGCCAGCTGGGCAACGGCGCCATGGGCAACGCCCGCTGGGTGGGCATCCCCCTGAAGCGCATCCTCGAAAAGGCAGGCATCCAGGCCGGCGCCCGCCAGGTCACCTTCCAGGGGCTGGACCGCGCCGTGCTGCCCGGCACCCCGGAATTCATCAAGGCGCTGGACGCGGCCCATGCCCTGGATGGCGAGGTCATGCTCGCCTACGCCATGAACGGCGCCGACCTGCCCATGCTCAACGGCTACCCCGTGCGGCTGGTGGTGCCCGGCTATTACGGCACCTACTGGGTCAAGCACCTGGCCGACATCAAGGTACTGGACACGGACTTCGACGGCTTCTGGATGCAGAAGGCCTATCGCATTCCCGACAACGACTGCGCCTGCACGCCGGCGGGCAAGGCCCCCGACAAGACGCGCCCCATCGGCCGCTACAACGTGCGCAGTTTCATCACCAGCCTGGCCGACGGCGCCCGCGTGGCCAAGGGCAAGCCCGTCAAGGTGCGCGGCATTGCGTTCGACGGCGGCCGCGGCATCCGCGACGTGCAGTTCTCGGCCGACGGCGGCAAGACCTGGCACGCCGCCACGCTGGGCCAGGACCTGGGCCGCTATTCGTTCCGCGAATGGCACGCCGACTTCACGCCCAAGCAGGCCGGTGCCTACGCCCTGCAGGTCCGCGCCACCAATACGGCCGGCGACACCCAACCCCTGGACCCGCTGTGGAACCCGTCCGGGTACATGCGCAACGTGGTCGAAACCGTGCGCATCGACGCCGCGTAAGGAGCCCGCCATGACCTTCTCCGCCCGTCATCAATGCCGCGCCCGCCTGGCCGGCCTGACCTTCGCGCTGGCCACCGCCACGGCCTGTGCCCCCGCCAGCGCCCTGGACATCCAGTTGCCCCCGGAAACCGCCACGCTGCATCCCGGCACCGGCCCCGGCGCCCAAAGCGCCGCCCTGTGCCTGATGTGCCACTCGGTCGACTACCTGTCGTCGCAGCCGCCCATGCCGCTGGGCTTCTGGGACGCCGAGGTCAAGAAAATGGTTGGCACCTACGGCGCCCCGATTCCGGCCGACCAGGTGCCGCTGATCGTGCAGTACCTGAACCAGGCCTACCCGCCGCCCCAGCCGGCCGCTTCGGCCAAGCCCTGACCGGCCCCCCTCAGCCGGCCGCCTCCGCCTGGACCCGACCGCCGTCGCCCGGACCGACGCCATGACGCCGCCAGGCGCGCGGCGTCGCGCCCGCGCCCATTCGCGCTTCGCCTCGTCTTAACCCGGTCCCCTATTCGGCGTACCATTGGACGGCCCCCGCCCGCCGTTCCCGGGGTTTCCAGAGGCCTTCATGCTCCAGCCCGTCTCGGCCAATAGCGACCTGGCCGCCGCCCCGCCCGAGGCGGCCGCCCCCCAACCCGTTCTGCGGGTCAGCACGCTTTCCCCCTTGTCCTTCCCCGCGTTCCGCATCATCTGGATCGCCAACCTGTTTGCCAACCTCGGCACCTGGGCGCAATCGGTCGCCGCGGCCTGGGTGATCACCACCGAGCAGAGCAGCCCGTTGATGGTTGCCATGATCCAGGTGGCCGCGACCTTCCCCCTGGTGGCGCTGTCCATCCTGACCGGGGTGCTGGCCGACAACTACGACCGCCGCAAGGTCATGCTGACCGGCATGCTGCTGGAGCTGGCCGGCGGCATCTTCATCACCATCCTGGCCTTTGCCGGGCTGCTGCACCCCATCACCCTGATCATCTCGGTGTTCTGCATCGCCATCGGCAGCGCCATCGTCACGCCCGCCTGGCAGGCCGCGGTGGGCGAACAGGTGCCGCGCGCCCACGTCGGCAGCGCGGTGCTGCTGAACAGCGTGAACTTCAACGTGGCGCGCGCGGTGGGTCCGGCCATCGGCGGCCTGCTGCTGGGCGCCACCGGCGCGCCCACCGTGTTCCTGTTGAACTGCGTCTGCTACGGCGGGCTGATCTGGGCCATCTGGCGCTGGCGCCGCGACATCCCGGCGCGGCGGCTGCCGCCCGAGCGCCTGTTCGAAGGCGTGGTCGCCGCCCTGCGCTATACCCAGCACTCCACCGTGACGCGGGTGGTGATGTTGCGCGCCTTCGCCTTCGGCCTGTCGGCCAGCGCCCTGTGGGCGCTGCTGCCGTTGCTGGCCTACGACCACGAGAATGGCAACGCGCTGCTGTATGGCTACATGCTGGGCGCGCTGGGCGTGGGCGCCATCCTGGGCAGCGCCGTGGTCCGCCGGCTGCAGGCCGCCTGGGGCGCCAGCGGCCTGGTCAGCGCCGCCGCGGGGTTGCTCGCGGCCTGCCTGCTGGCGCTGGGCCTGACAACCAATCTGTGGGTCGCGTTTCCCGCGCTGCTGTTGTCCGGCGGCTGCTGGATCGGCGTGCTGGCCACCTACAACACCACGGTGCAGATGCTGGTGCCCGACTGGGTCAAGGCCCGCTCGCTGGCGCTGTACCAGACGGCGATCTTCGGCGGCCTGGCGGCCGGCTCGTTCATGTGGGGCCATTTTGCCGGCACCATGGGCGTATCCGGCGCCTTGTCCTCTGCCGGCATCATGCTGGGCATCACTGTCGCGCTGCTGTACCGTTCGCGCCTGCCCGAACAGGTCGATACCCAATCACTGGCCCGCGCCGACAGCACCGAACCGGCGCTGTCGGCCGCTGGTTTCAACACGCAGCATGGCGCGGTGCTGGTGGCCGTGGAATACCTGATCGCCAAGGAACAACTGTCCGAGCTGATCCGCGTGGCCGGGCCGATGCGCCAGGTGCGGCTGCGCAACGGCGCGCAGCAGTGGCAACTGTTCCGCGACCTTGAGCGCGAGGGCGTCTGGCGCGAAGTCTTCCTGGTGGAAAGCTGGATGCAATACCTGCGCATGATCGATCGCATGACCCTGGCCGACAAGATGGTGCTGGACGAGTTGCGAACCTTGCACACCGGCGACAAGCCGCCGCTGGTATCGCGCAACGTCAGCTACCTGGCCATGAATGAAGCGCAGGGTTTCTCGCTGCGCCGAGAGCCCGTATCCCTCTAGGGCCTGCGCCAGGCTCCTTTCCATATTCATATCAACAGGCCCCAACGCGAGACCCGACCATGCTGACTTCCCTTTGGCGTAAATGGCGCGCGTCGCGGCATGCCGGACCGCAGTTGGACGTGATCCTGGCGAGCGCCAATCCCGACGCGCCGCTGGCGCAGCGCAACCTCTGGATGGTGAACCTGTGCCGCTGGATCGACCGCTCCGGGCGTGAAACCGCTGAAGAGGGCGGCCACCCCCAGCATGCGCGCCTGCGCTACGTCCTGCAGGTACTGGAGCGCAACCCCGCGCTGGCCACGTCGGTAGCGGCCACGCTGCGTTCGCTGCTTGCCGACAATGACCCCACCTCGCTGCTGTGCGACACCGGCGTGGCCTCGCACCCCGGCTTCTGGGGCGAATTCTGGGAACGGGCGCAGGCCCGTCTGCTGCCGCCCCCGCCCAACCGCAGCGACCTGTTCGGCCTGTTCTCGCTGATCTTCCGCAAGGCTCACGACGCCTCCTGGATCGAGTCGCTGGACGATGACACGCTGGCGCGCATGCGCCGGCTGCTGCGCCACGGCGACGGCGTGACGCGCGCCGATCCGGCCGCCCCCGAGCCGCCGCCTGCCTACCTGCAGGCCGCGCTCACCAGCAGCATCCAGGTGCTGGCCAGCCAGGTCCGGGCCACGGGCCTCAGCCAGGACATCCGCTCGCGCCTGCCCGGCCGGGTACAGGAAAGCCCTTTCTTTCCGCTGGCGGCCGCCGCGGCCGAACTCTGCGATAGCCCGCCAGACACGCCGCGCGATGTCTTCGGCAGGCGGCTGAACGTGTTTCGCGCGCTGCTCGACCATTGCCGCGCCGCCTCGCAGCACGTCTATGCCGAGCTGGAACAGAACGGCGTCTCGGTCGAAGTGGTGTTCCAGATCGAACGCATGAAGCTGCGCCTGGCCCGTATCGAGCTGCTGTTGAGCGTGTGGGTCGATCCCACCCAGCGCCACAAGTACGTGCACCTGGCCGCCGAACTCATCCGCTCGACCCAGGCCCGCAGCAGCATCCGCCACCTGGCGGCCTCGTCGTTCGCGCAGTTGGCGCGGCGCGTCATGGAGCGCACCGCCGAAACCGGCGAACACTACATCGCCCGCGACACCACCGAATACCTGACCATGCTCAAGGCCTCGGCCGGCGGCGGCCTGGTGATGGTGCTGACGGTCTACCTGAAGTTCTTCATCGTCTCGCTGCACCTGGACAAATTCATCGAAGGGCTGCTGGCCTCGCTGAACTACGCCGGCGGCTTTCTGGCGATCCACTTCGCCCACTTCACCCTGGCCACCAAGCAGCCCGCCATGACCGGCCCGGCGCTGGCGCACCGGCTGGACGAGGCCAACACCCCCGAAGGCCGCGAGGCCTTCCTGGACGACACCCTGGCCATGATCCGCTCGAACGCGGCAGCCATCCTGGGCAACCTGGCGGTGGTGTTGCCGCTGGCCTGGGCGGTGCAATGGGTCGCCCAGCACGGACTGAACCGGCCGCTGATCGACGCGCAGAAGGCGCAGGCGACGCTGGACTCGTTCTCGGCCTGGGGCCCCACCCCCATCTATGCCGCCGCCACCGGCGTGCTGCTGTGGCTATCCAGCCTGATCGCCGGCTGGGCCGACAACTGGTTCGCGCTGCACCGCGTGCATGACGTGATGGCCTACGACCGGCGCGTGCGCCACCTGTTCGGCGAGCGCGGCGCAGCCCGCTGGGCGGGCTTCTGGCAACGCAATATCTCGGGCATCGCCGGCAACGTCTCACTGGGCCTGATGCTGGGTTTGGGACCGGCCATCGTCAGCTTCTTCGGCCCGCACGTCGAGGTGCGCCACGTGACGCTCTCGGCCGGCCAGATCGGCTCGGCCATCGGCGCGCTGGGTTGGGACGTGGTGCACACGCACGCCTTCTGGATGGCCGTGGCCGGCACAGCGCTGACCGGCATCCTGAACGTGGGCGTGAGTTTTGCGCTGGCCTTCAACGTCGCGCTGCGCTCGCGCAACCTGCGCCGCGGCGACCGCCAGGCGCTGGCGCTGGGCGTGCGCCGGCGCATCTGGCAGCGGCCGGCAACGCTGTTCTGGCCGGTCAAGCCGCGGCCCGGGGTGCCCGAGGCCTGACGCGCGCGCCGCGGCGCCGGCGCGCTGGCGTCAAATGCCGGCTTCCGGCGCCCAGCCGCCCGCCACGCGCTGCATGCGCGGCGATTCAAACGCGCAGGCCAGCGGGATCGGCGCGCCGTGCGCATCCACCAAGCGCGTGCGCCAGCGATCGCCCTGGCACATCGCCACGACGATGCCGGCGACCTGCGCCTGGCAACGCTGCAACAGCGTCAGGGCCGACGCCATTGTCTGGCCGGTGCTGACCGCGTCATCCACCACCAGCACGCGGCGGCCGCGCAGCGCGCCCGCCAGGTTGGGGTCCACGTACAGCAGCTTGCCGGCGTCCGGCGTGGTCAACGA
The DNA here is from genome assembly GCF_016428805.1 of Achromobacter sp. ASV32. Lineage (GTDB taxonomy): Bacteria > Pseudomonadota > Gammaproteobacteria > Burkholderiales > Burkholderiaceae_B > Achromobacter. The sequence continues at coordinate 21,589 of NZ_JAELTJ010000011.1, read as the reverse complement.
CCGCACCGGCACCGCCAGGCTTTCGTCATACCAATACTTGCGCGAATAGCCGAACGGCACGTAACGCGTAAAACCCAGCCCGCGCGCCACCAGCGGCGCGAATGCCAGCCCCAGCGTCGGCAGGCCCACCACGACCTCGGCATTGAAGACGCGCGCCCGCTCGGCCATGAAGCCCGCCAGCGTCTCCACCACGTCCAGGCTGGCATGGTTGGCGATCAGCGAGGCCACGCAGCGTTGCGGGTCCGCCGGCACGCCGCGCAGCGGCAGCACCAGATAGCGTCCGTCGGGCAGCCGGGCCGGATAGGCCCGGGAGTAGGGCGGTTCGGCCGGCAGCGTCAGCGCCTCGGCGGCAACGATCTCCTGCCAGTAACCCGTGGTGGCATCGAAAGGCGTGTCTGTGGCGCGCGGTGTGTCGAACGGCGCCGCGCTGGCAGAGCCCTGGTCGTCAATAACAGTCATGCGATTCAAGGAAAGGACGGCCAGCGGCGCTCAGCGCGCGTCTGCGGCCAGGAATGCCTCGGCCAGCTTGACCCAATAGCTGGCCGTGACCGGAAGAATGGCGTCGTTGAAGTCGTAGTCGGGGTTGTGCACCATGCAGCCGCCTTCGCCCTCGCCGTTGCCGACGATGAAATAACTGCCCGGCACGGCTTCCAGCATGAAGGCAAAGTCATCGCTGGCCTGCAGCGGCTCCAGGTCGGGAATCACCAGTTGCTCGCCCAGCCACTCGCGCGCCACGGCGGCCGCGAACTCGGTGGCCCCGGCATCGTTCACCACCGGCGGATAACGCCAGCGGTAGTCCACCGTCACGGTGGCGCGATGCACCGCGGCCTGCGCGGTGGCGATTGCGGTGATGCGTTCGCGCAGCAGCGCCCGGGTGCCGGGCTTGCGCGCCCTCACGGTCAGGCGCAGCTCGACGCTCTTGGGAATCACGTTGGGCGCATCGCCGCCGTGGATCGCGCCGATGGTCACCACGGCCATGTCATTGGGGTCGATCTCGCGCGAGACGATGGTCTGCAAGGCCAGCACGATGCTGGCCGCGGCCACCACCGGGTCCACCGCCACGTGCGGCATGGCGCCGTGCCCGCCCACGCCGCTGACCGTCAACACCACCGTGTCAGACGAGCTGTACATGGCGCCGGCGCGAAAGCCGAAGTGGCCAGCGGGGTAGCCGGGCTCGTTGTGAAAGCTGTATACCGCGTCGCACGGAAAGCGCTCGAACAGGCCGTCGGCGATCATTTTCTGCGCGCCGCCGTGGCCTTCCTCGGCCGGCTGGAAAATCAGGTGCAGCGTGCCGTCAAAGTTCCCGCGCAGCGCCAGCGCGCGGGCCGCGGCCAGCAGGGTGGCCGTGTGGCCGTCGTGGCCGCAGGCGTGCATTTTGCCGGGATGGGCGCTGGCATAGGGCAGGCCGGTCGTCTCGTGGATGGGCAGGGCGTCCATGTCGGCGCGCAGGCCCAGGCGGCGCGTGCCCGAACCCAGCCGCAGCGTTCCCACCACGCCGGTCACGCCCAGGCCGCGATGCACCTCGAAGCCCCAGGCGGTCAGGCGCTCGGCCACCAGATCGCCAGTGGCGATTTCCTCGTAGGCCAGCTCCGGGTTGGCATGGATGCGGTGGCGCAGCGCCACCATTTCTTCCTGGATCTCGCGGATCTCGGGCAACACGGGCCCCTGCACGGCGTGGCTCATGGCGTCTACTCCTGCTGGATGTTGGCGCTTTTGACGATGTGCGCGTATACGTCTTTCTCTTTCCTCAGGAACACGGCGAACGCCTCGGGGGACCCCTGGCCGGGAATCGCACCGCCTTCGGCCAGGCGCTTTTTCACCTCGTCCAGTTGCAGGACGGCGTTCAGTTCCTGGTTCAGGCGCTGCACCACATCGGGCGGCGTGCCGGCCGGTACGAACACGCCGGTCCAGGTGTTCAATTCAAAGCCCTTGAGTTCGGGGGTTTCGGCAAAGGCCTGCACGCCCGGCAGCGTGGCGATGCGCGTGGCCGAGGTCAGCCCCAGCGCGCGCAGCTTGTTCTGCTGCACCAGCGGGGTGGCGCTGGTGGTGACCAGCAGGCCCAGGTCCACCTGGCCGCCCATGACGTCATTGGTGATCTGCGCGCCGCCCCGGTAGGGCACGTGCACCAGCTTGATCCTGGCCTGCTCCTGCATCACCTCCATCGCCAGGTGCAGCACGGTGCCCACGCCCGAGGACGCATAGGTCAGCGTATCCGGCTTGCTGCGCGCCAGCGCGATCAGCTCCTGCATGTTGTTGGCCGGCAGCCCCGGGCGGGCCAGCAGCACCACCGGCGCCGTGGTCACCAGCGCCACCGGCGCCAGCGCGGTCTCGGCGTCGTACTTGACTGCCGGGTTGATCAGCCGCGCCACGCTGACCGGGCCGTCGAACCCCATCACCAGCGTGTAGCCGTCGGCCGCCGCGTGAGTAGCCTTGGCCACGCCCAGGACGCCGCCCGCGCCCGCCACGTTGTCCACGATGATGGATTGCTTCAGGCGTTCGCCCAGCTTCTGCGCCACCAGGCGGGCAGTGGTATCGACGTTGCCGCCCGGGCTGACGGGCACGATCAGGGTCAGCGGCTTGGCCGCCGGCCAGGCATCGCCGGCACAGGCGGCCGGGGCCAGGCACAGCGCGGCTGCCAGCGCGGAGACGGACAGAAACAGGCGTTTGAACATGATGGCGGGCAGCCGGCTGCGGACCGGCGATGCGTAGAGGGCGAGGGCGCCATCGTACGCAGCCTTGCGTCATAACTGAAATGGGTTATTTTTATAGATTCATCAGGTAAATCTATGACCAAACCGCCTGCCCGCGACGCCGCCCCCGCCCGCCAGCCCACGCTGCGCCAATTGCGCGGCTTCAAGGAGGTCGCCCGCCACGCCAGCTTCAGCCGCGCCGCCGAGGCGCTGGCGCTGAGCCAGCCCGCGCTGTCGTCGGCCATCCGCGAGCTCGAAGCCTTGATGGGCGTGACGCTGTTCGACCGCGGCACGCACCACGTGCGCCTGACGCCGGCCGGCCACGCCGCCCGCGCCCAGATCGAGTGGTTGCTCAACAGCTACACACGGGGCACCGAAGACCTGCGGCGCCTGTTGGACACGCAGGCCGCCACGGTGCGCATCGGCTGCATTCCGTCGACCATGCACCTGCTGGCGCCCGCCGTGGCCCAATGGCGGCTGCGCCACCCCGACATCGTGCTAATCCTGTCCGACCACTTGAACGATGAGCTGATGGCCGCGCTGGCCAACGGCGAGCTCGACATCGGCCTGGGACTGGATTTCGGCCTGGCGCCGGGCCTGGCGGCCACCTTCGTGGCCGAGGACGACCTGGTGGCGGTGCTGTCCGACAGCCACCGGCTGTCACGCCGCCGGCAGATCACCTGGCAGGACCTGAAACGCGAACCGCTGGCCGTGCTGTCACGCGGCAGCACCTACGAGATGATCGTCTCGGCGCTGCGCCAGCAGGGCGCCGACCTGGCCGCCACCGATACGCTGAACTACACCGATACGCTCTACAGCCTGGTGCGCGCCGGGTTGCGGGTCGGCCTGATCTCGCGGCTGTACACGCAGGGCCAGCGCCCCGACGGCCTGGCCATCGTGCCGCTGCAGCATCCGCGGCTGACGCGCCGCATCAGCCTGATGACGCGCGCCCCTGAACAACAGGCCCGCGACGCGGTGAAGCGTTGCTATGCGGAACTGGGCGGCATGCTGCGGGCCAGGGCGGCGACGGCGACTTGAACGCGCGATGCCTGAACCGCCAGCGTCCGGCCATCAGAACGTGATGGTGGCGATGACGGTATCGGTATAGTTTCCCGGACGTGGCGTCGCCTGCACCGGCACCCTGCCATAGACCGTGAACTGCTGGTTGGCTCCCGTCCCCGTGCCGGTCAGCGGCGTGCCGCCGGTCAAGCCGTCACCCCAGATCGTTGCATAGCCGCCGTCCTGGTACAGCTGATAACTCACGGTATCGGCCGCCGTCGCATGCTTCATCTTGCGCGCGGCCACATTGTTGGCCACCGAGCCGCCGCTGAGCGCGACCGAGAAGGCGTTGTTATTGGTGCAACGCACCGTGATCTGGCCATTCGCCGTCACCACATGGTTCAACAGCCCTTGCGCCGGAAACGCCAGGTTGGTCGCGTTGATGGTGCAGTTCTTTTGCACGGTCGCTTGCACGGTCAGCGGGACGAAGAGCGTCTGCATGGGCGTCGTAATCGGGCAGTTCACCAGCAAGGTCGCCAACAACCCCGACGCGATGTCCACGCGCACAGTGGTGGTGTAGGTTTCGCTATACAGCGTGTTGGCGTTGCCGATGGTCGATACCGTACTCTGGTTGCCCGGCAGCTTCGCATAGAACGAAAACGAACCCGATCCCAGGCCCCCCGTCAGCAACGGGCCCGTCACCAGCACCGATGTCGTCGTATTGGCCGCGGAAGCGCTCCATATCTGGTTGTGGCCGCTGTCCGTATACAGGTTGTAGTTCATGCGGAACGCGCCCGCGCCCATCGCACGCGCCTCCACCGACGGGCTGGTATTTCCCACCCCGGCGGAAAAGCACAGGCGCGCGCCCAGGGCCAGGCTGGTGAAATTGCACGTCACCGTCACGGTATTGCTGTCGGCGAACGTATCGGCGGCGAGCAACGGATTCACGGTGCCGAAATTGACCGTGCTGGTGGTGCCCGAGGCCAGCGCGCAAGAAGTCGCCTGCGCATCGGCCGACCAGCCCAGTCCCAACAGGGTGCCCAACAAGAACAACGCGGACTTCATTGTCCGGACTCCTTCAACGGCTGACACACGAACGGCCCCAGCGTGGGCAAGGGCCTCGCGGGGTCATGCCGATACGGAAACTCCACTACGCAGGACACGCCGCCGCCCTTGATGCGCAGGTGGTTGTCCGGCGTCAGGTCTTCGACGAAGGCGATGCCGTCGTAACCCACCACGGACTGCTTGCCGCTTTCCACGTGCGCCACTTGCGCTCCCACCGGCGCCACCTTGCCGTCCGGCATCTGCAGCACCACCGACGCCGCGGCATAGCGCTGCAGCTGGAACCTGGCCAGCACGCCGGAGCCGGCCTGCGGCACCACCACGACTTTGGTCGAATCCAGCTTCGAGTCCACGGGCAGCTCGTCGGGATCGATGGCCAGGCGGTTCATCTGGTAGGCGTTCAGGTCCGGCACCAGCAAGTGACCCGCGCTGTTGGTGCGCCCGAGCTTGCGGTTTTCGTGCAGCACCGACACGCCCGGCGTGCCATCAGTGCTGACCAGCGCAAAGGCATCGTTGATACGTCGCGACGGCGTTACCGCGCCGTCCATCAACACGACCGCGCCCGAGGCCTGCACCGCGGCCTGGCTCCTGCCGCCATAGTCCTGCCCCAGCGCGGTCACCTGGCCGTAGCGGCCCAGGAACTGGACCTTGCCCTGGTTGTACTGCGCGCCGCCGCTGCGGCCATTCTCCACGCCCCAGCCCCAGCCGCCGTCGTAGTCCACGTTGTGCTGCGCCCCCACGCTGTAGATATTCTGCTCGCCCTGCTTGCCGGCCGACGCGTTGATCTGGGTGTTGTCGCCCAGCATGATCGACAAGCCCAGGTAGACACCATGCGAACCCGTCTGGGCAAAATCGTTGTAGGCGCTCACGTTCATCGACACGCGGCTGTGCAGATTGGCGGTGTACGAGGCCGACCCGATCCTGGCCGCGGGCGCCTGCGGCATGCGAAAGCCGACATAGCTGAACGCGACGCTTTGCGCCACGGTCAACGGCAGCGAAAACGTCACCCGGTCCGTCTGGCGCGGCACCGGCACGTCTTCGCGCGACCCCAGGTCACCATAGTCGCCCAGTGCGCGCACCGACTGCACCTCCAGGCTGAAGGCCGGTTGCACGTACTGGTATCCCACGCTCACCTGGCCGCCGGCATGGTTGCCCGCGCTGCCCGACAGCGCGCCGTTGACCACGCCCGCCTGCCCCAGCCTGACCAGCGCGCCCGCGCCCACGTTGTAGACGCCGGCGCTCAGCTCCGAATGCCCTTCCAGCGTCAGCGCGTCGTCCAGCCCGTAGCGTCCCGACGCGGTCATGGCCGGACGCGTGTCGTAGTCGAACGAACGCACGCTGAACTGGCGCCGCGCCACCCCCGCCTCGATCGAATAACTGGACAGCCCGGCCGCCAGCATGCGGGTATCGATATACAGCGGCACGGACGTGCTGACGCTGCGCCCCAGCGCGTCGCGCGTCACCAGCGTGGCCTGGCCGGCCCCGGTGATACCGGGAATCTGGTTGACCACGAAGGGCCCGGCGGGCACGTTGCCCGAATACTGCTGCACGCCGTTCACGTACAGCGACACCGACGACGGCACCACCGACGAGGCGCTCAGCGACGACACCGGGAACGTCACCAGGTCGGGCCGCAACGCGAAATTGCGGCCCCACTGGATGCCTGCCACGCGCACCGAGCGCGACCAGTTCAGCGACGAGGTAATGGTGTCGCCCACCCGCAGCGTCCGGAGCGTGTCCTGGTCGGACTGGGTCCAGTAGGTGTCGTAGCGCACGTAGCGGTCCGCCCGTCCGCCCAGATAGGTGGTGCCGGTGTTGCTGAGCGTGCCACGGGGGTCGAAATAACGCAGCTCCGAATACGCCGACACTTTGCTGTAGGAATCGGTCTGCGCATAGGCCTCGTAGTTCAGAATCAGGCCACGCCCCGACGTCGCTGGCGGCGTCCTGGGCAGCCCGCGGGTGTCCACCTGGAAAGGCTGGCGCAGGGCGTCGGGCACCACCAGGTTCACCGACTGCATGGCGGCGTTGTAGGTATAGCGCAGACCGGCGATCTCATCGAGCCGGATTTCGGTGTCCTGCGGCACGCCCAGCCTGCGCACGTCCACCCCCACCGATCCCAGCGCGCCCGGGCTGGCCGACAGCCGGCCTTGCGCATCCCGGAAACGCAGCAACTGGGTTGTGTTCACGCCATTGATACTCACCTCCAAATAGACGTCGCGTTCGGCGATATCGCCGAACGACACCAGTTGGGTGGGCACATCCGCCGCTGCCGCCGACGCCCCGATCAGTATGAGCGCGAGACGGCCTGCGCAGCGCCCGCAAGCACGGAGAGCGCGTACTGCCATGGGCTGCCTTCTCTTACCCCGGAACCGCCCGCATGGCGGGCCGGGACGCAATCAGTCAGTCAACTCGCGGAGTCACGGTGACGGCGTTGCCGTTCACCAGGGCCTTGATCCTTATCGGGCCGGCCGCGCCGTGTTTGACGGGAATCCGCCACTCGCGCTGCCGCTGAGCCAGCGCGTAGCCCAGCAGGCCGTCCACCTTTGCCACCGGCGTATCCGGACCGGCCACGATCTGCAGCGACGCCACCTGGGCATAGCGGGTGCCGGTGTTGGCCAGCCGCAGCACCCATTCCTTGTCCGCGCGCGCCACGTGCCAGGCCAGTTCGGGCACGGGCTCGGGCGTGGCGCCGGCCACGAATACCGGCACCGAATAGCGCATCCGCAGCACCACGCCGTTGATCCGCGGCGTGGCGGGATCGGGAATCTCGTCGATCACCAGCCGATAGCTTTTCTGCAGCGGCGCCAGGTCGTTGCCGCTGCGCACCAGCCGTACCAGCTGTTCGCCCTTGGGCGGCACCTGGATGATGGGTGGACTGGCCTGGATCTCGGCCGTGGGCGTGAGTATGTCGTCGTCCTGCGTCTGGTCCCAGGCGTACACCCGCACCTGGCCATAGATCGGCGTGCTCCCGGGATTGCGCAGCATGATGCCGGTAGCGCTCTGCTGGGGCGCCAGGTCCACCAGCACCGGCGAGATCTGCAGAGTCGCCGCTCGCGCGGGCAAGGCGCCGATGCCGACGCAGGCCACCACCAGCGCGCCCGCCAACCAACGGACCGTGCCGCCCCAGCATGCGGGAGCCCCGACGGCGCGCCGCACTAGAAGTACACCGTCGCGGTGACGGTGGACGTGTACAGATCAGGCGTTGGCGTGGCCTGCGCGGGCACGGTACCGGTGACCGTAAGCGCCTGCGCAGCGCCACTGCCGGTGCCGCCCACACGGTCGGCCACACCCGTGTCGCCCCACACCACGGTCTGGTTGGGTGCGGGCTGGTAAAGCTGATAGGCAACCGTGGACGTGGTGTTGCCCGTGGTCGTGCCGTTCATCAACCGGTTGGCCAGGGTGGACCCGGTGCCGGTGCCGGCGCTCAGGCCCACGGTGTAGGGCGTGGTGTTGGTGCAGGTCACGTTGACCGTGGTGGTATTGCTGAACGCGGTGTTCAACACGCCGTGACTGCCGAAATTGAGGGGGTTCGCGGCGATGGTGCAATTTGCCGTGATCGTCAGTGTCACCACCATGTTGGCGGTGGTTTGCGCATGGACCGCCAGCGGCATCGCGCCCGCAGTTATCAAGGCCAGAGTCGTCGCGCACAAGGACAAGCGTTTCATGAAATCACCTCCACGAAATACTGCTGCACTATCAGACCAGCACACGAAATATGGTACGTCGGATAAAGGGGCCAAACACGATTCGGTTAATTTTCAAATCGGATTATTTACGCTTTCTAACCGATTCGATTAGAAACCGGCCGGCCGCAGAAGCCGTTTGTCTATGAAAGCATGCCGCAATCGGGCGTGGATAAATTGTTGTAATTCAGCAAATTAGATAATTTCGATTAGTAACATCAAGGCCCGGAATTCGAGTCATCGGTGTGGCGCCTGATTATCAAAACGCATTATTCGTCCATATTCCCGGGTGACCGACCGGTCGCATGCCGCATGCGCCGCCAGGTTTTCCGACTGGCCGGGATCCGCCATTCACCCCGCGGCCCCGCCCGGCTGACAAAGCGTTGAATCCCCATGTCGCACTAGAATCAACGCTCAATCAACGCATCCCCCGGTCGGCGGCCCCGCGCCCCGACACGTAGGGCCCCTCATGTTCTCGTTCTCACGCCACACCATCTATCCCGCGGGCCAGGGCCTGCCGGCTTCCGAGCGCCTGGGCGCGCTGCTGGCCGTCATGCTGGCCGTCTGCATGGCCAGCCTGGACACCGCCATCGCCAACACCGCGCTGCCCACCATCGCGCGCGATCTGCAGGCCAGCGACGCGGGCTCCATCTGGGTCATCAGCGGCTATCAACTGGCCATGGTGGCCGGCCTGCTGCCGGCCGCAGCGCTAGGCGAGATCCTGGGGCACCGCCGGGTCTACATGGTGGGCATCGTGGTGTTCACGCTGTCCTCGCTGGCCTGCGGGCTGGCGCCGACGCTGCCCGTGCTGGTGGCCGCCCGCATCCTGCAAGGACTGGGCGCGGCCGGCGTCATGAGCGTGAACGCCGCCTTGCTGCGCTTCATCTATCCCGCCCCAGTGCTGGGACGCGGCATGGGCCTGAACGCGATGGTGGTCGGCCTGTCGTTCGCCGCCGGGCCGACCGCGGCCTCCACCATCCTGCTGCTGGGATCGTGGCACTGGCTGTTCCTGATCAACGTGCCCATTGGCCTGCTGGCCATGGCGCTGGGCCTGCGCGGCCTGCCCGAAACCACCCGCTCGTCGCATGGTTTTGACGGCACGGCCGCCGCGCTGTGCGCACTGACGCTGGGCCTGTTCGTGCTGGGCTCGAACGAGCTGGCGCACAGCGCGCCGTGGCCGCGCGTCACGCTGGAATGGGGCCTGGCCGCCGCCAGCCTGTGGCTGCTGATGCGCCGCCAGGCCGGCCATCCCGCGCCCATCCTGGCGGTAGACCTGCTGCGCCGGCCGCTGTTTGCCTTGTCCGCGGCCACGGCGGTCTGCGCCTTCGCCGCGCAGGCGCTGGCGTTCGTATCGCTGCCGTTCCTGTTCCAGACGGTGCTGGGCTACACGCAGGTCCATACCGGGTTCCTGATCACGCCCTGGCCCGTGGTGGTGGCCATCATGGCGCCGATTGCCGGGCGCATGTCGGACCGCTATCCGGCCGGCATGCTGGGCGGCGTGGGCCTGGCGCTGCTGGCGCTGGGCATGGCCTCGCTGGCCTTGCTGCCGGCCGCCCCGTCCGCCTGGGATATTTCCTGGCGCATGGCGCTATGCGGCGCCGGTTTCGGCTTTTTCCAGTCGCCCAACCTGCGCGCCATCATGACCTCGGCGCCGCCGTCGCGGGCGGGCGGGGCCAGCGGCATGATCGGCACGGTGCGCCTTCTGGGGCAAGCCACCGGCGCGGCGCTGGTGGCGGCCTGCTTCAACGTGTCGACCACGCATGGCGCCGTGCTCGCGCTGTGGCTGGGCGGCTTGTGTGCGGCCCTGGCCAGCCTGGCCAGTTTCGCCCGGCTGCGCTTTGGCGCGGTGGAACCCGCCGAAGCTACCGCCGTGCGCTGAAGCCCGGTTTTATTGCGGTTAATTTCGATATATTCCAGGACGGCTCAGACATATACGTAAGATGTGCAACACCGGCTAAATATCGTTCAGGCGGGGCCGTTGTCCGGGTGTAGTCCCTCTCTACACCCTAGAACGACGCGTATGACACAGTTCCTGAAAGACATCACTATCCGCCGCATGATCCTGTGCACGCTGCTCATGATCAGTGTTCTCATAGCCGGCCAATCGGCCATCAGCGTAAATGGTTTGCACAGCTCCGGTGAAGCGCTCGCCGCCAGCAACGACCTCCTGAATGAAGTCTCATCGCTTGCCCGCGTCAACGACCAGATCATGCGCGCACGCCTGCGCTTGTCCCGTCAGTTGGAATACGCGCGCGATGGCCTGGCCGCGCCCGCGGCCGAAGAAAGCCGGGCCATCGACGTGGCCATTGAAGAAGCGCGCAAGCACCAGGCCCTGTTCCTGGAATCGGCCAAAGGCGACACCCCCGCATCGATTCTGGAACCGCTGCAAAGCGGGTTTGACGCCCTGGTGAACGGCGGTATCGGCGCGCAGCGCGCCTTTCTGGCTCAGGACGACATCGAGAAAGCGCGCACCCACGCGGCCGGACCCGTCATCGCCGCCAGCCGCGCCTACGGCAAGAGCATCGAGAACTACGAGGCCTACGCCAAAACGCGCCAGGACGCGCTGGCCTTGCGCGCCGCCGAGGAGCGCAGGCACGCCTATCTGGGCATTGGCATCGTGCTGGGCGTCAGCTTGCTGCTGTTGTTCCTGGGCGACCGCTATGTGGTGGCCTTCGTCCGGCGCCCGCTGAACGACATCAAGCAGCACTTCCAGCACATCGCACGCGGCGACCTGACCGTGCCCATCGCCCCGTTCGGCGGCAACTGCGCCGGGCAACTGATTCCTTACCTGCAGGACATGCAGGCAAGCCTGGCGCGCACCGTACATGCGGTGCGCGACGGCGTGGCAGAGATCAATACGGGTTCCAGCGAAATCGCCGCGGGTAACCAGGACCTGTCCAGCCGCACCGAACAGCAGGCCGCTTCGCTGGAACAAACCGCGGCCAGCATGGAAGAGCTGCTGTCCACGGTGACCAGCAACGCCGACAACGCGCGCCAGGCCAACGCCATGGCCGCCGAAGCCGCGCAAGTCGCGCAACGCGGCGGCCAGGCCGTGCAAAGCGCCGTGGCCACCATGCGCGAAATCGCCAAGGATTCCGGCCGCATCGAAGACATCGTCAGCGTGATCGATGGCATCGCTTTCCAGACCAACATCCTGGCCCTGAACGCGGCGGTGGAAGCCGCCCGCGCAGGTGAAGAAGGCAAAGGCTTCGCGGTGGTCGCCGGTGAAGTGCGCTCGCTGGCGCAGCGCAGCGCCAGCGCCGCCAAGGAAATCAAGCAACTGCTCAGCGCGTCCGGCGCGACGGTGCAGGCCGGTTCCGCCCAGGTCGAAGCCGCCGGCCGCACCATGCAGGAAATCCAGGTGGCGGTCGAACGGCTGACGCTGCTGGTGGGCGATATCGCCACGGCCTCGCATGAGCAGGTCACCGGCATCGGCCAGGTCAACACGGCGGTTACGCAGATGGATCAGGTGACACAGCAGAACGCGGCGCTGGTCGAGCAGGCCGCGGCTGCGGCAGCCTCGCTGGAAGCGCAGGCGCAGCGGCTGCAAAGCGCGGTCAGCGCGTTCCAGCTGCCAGGCCCCGACGCCGGCCGCGCGCCGCAGGCCGTGCCGATGCGCGAGCGCCTGGCGCTATCGGCCTGACGGCAGACGCGCCGGGGCGCGCGGCGAGGTTGCCCCGCCGCGCGTCATTCCAGCGCAGTCGTGCAGACTTGCTCGCCATGGCGGATGACCCGCTTGGGCAGCTCGCCCCCCATCCAGTAGGCCAGCTCGGCGGGATGCGAGATGTCCCAGGCCACGAAGTCGGCCGTCATGTCCGGTGCCAGCACGCCGTGCGTGCCTTGCAGGCCGAGCGCCCGCGCCGCGTGCACCGTGGCGCCGGCCAGCGCCTCTTGCGGCGTCAGCCGGAACAGCGTGCAGGCCATGCTCAACATCAGCCGCAGCGACAGTGCGGGCGAGGTGCCCGGATTGAGATCGCTGGCAATCGCGATGGGAACGCCATGGCGGCGCAGCAGGTCGACGGGGGGCAATTGCGTCTCGCGCAGGGCATAGAATGCGCCTGGCAGCAACACCGCCACGGTGCCCGCCGCGGCCATGGCCAGCACGTCGGCCTCGGTCAGGTATTCCAGATGGTCCGCCGACAGCGCGCCGTAGCGCGCCGCCAGGCTGGCACCATGCAGCGACGATAGCTGTTCGGCGTGCAGCTTGACCGGCAAGCCCAGGTGGGCCGCCGCCTGGAACACCCGTTCGACCTGCGCCGGTGAAAACGCCAGGTGCTCGCAAAACGCATCCACCGCGTCCACCAGCCCCTCGGCCGCCAGCACCGGCAACATGCGCCTGGCCACTTCCTCGATGTAGTCGTCCGCCCGGCCGGCGAACGCCGGCGGCAACGCGTGCGCGGCCAGGCAGGTGGCCCGTACCGTCAGCGGCAGCGTCTGTCCCAGCCGGCGCGCCACGCGCAGCATCTTGCGCTCGTTCGGCAAGTCCAGGCCATAACCGGACTTGACCTCCAGCGTGGTGACGCCGTCCCGCAGCAGGTGCAGCGCGCGCTTGCGGGCGCTGGCGTACAGCGCCTGCTCAGTTGCCTGACGCGTCGCCCGCACGGTGCTGGCAATACCGCCGCCCTGCGCCGCGATGACCGCATAGTCCACGCCCTGCAGCCGCTGTTCGAATTCCTGGCTGCGGTTGCCGCCAAAGACCAGGTGCGTGTGACAGTCGATCAGGCCGGGCGTGACCCAGGCGCCGCCCAGGTCGTGCTCCTCGGCGGCATCGGCACGGGGCAGCGCGTCTTGCGGCCCGATCCATTCAATGCGCGAGCCCTGCGTCACCAACGCGGCGCGCTCGATGGCCGAATACTCGCCGCCGCGCATCGTGGCGGCGTGGCAATTGCGCCAAACACGTTTCATACCTGTCCTCCGTCAAAGGCTGGGCAACAGGCCCGGCGGCATCAGGGCATTCAGGTGCCGGGCAGCGATCAACCGGCTGGCCGCTTCGATGTCGGGCGCGAAGAAGCGGTCTTTCTCGTAGTGGGCGACCTTTTCGCGCAGCAGGCTGCGGGCCCGCTCCAGCTTGGGCGACGTCTTCAGGCCGGCGCGAAAATCCAGGCCCTGGCAAGCGCCCAGCCACTCGATCGCCAGGATGTCGCGCACGTTCTCGGCCATGGGCCAGAGCCGCTTGCCGGCATTGGGCGCCATCGAGACATGGTCTTCCTGGTTGGCCGATGTCGGCAGGCTGTCCACGCTGGCGGGGTGGGCCAGCGCCTTGTTGTCGCTGGCCAGCGCTGCCGCGGTGACCTGGGCGATCATGAAGCCGGAGTTCACGCCGCCGTTGCTCACCAGAAAGGGCGGCAGCTGCGACATGTGCTTGTCCATCATCAGCGAGATGCGGCGTTCGGACAGCGCGCCGATCTCGGCGAGCGCCAGCGCCAGGTTGTCGGCCACCAGCGCCACCGGTTCGGCGTGGAAGTTGCCGCCCGACAGCACCTCGCCCTGTTCGGCGAACACCAGTGGATTGTCGGACACGGCGTTGGCCTCGATCTGAAGCACCTGCGCCACGTGGCGGATCTGCGTCAGGCAGGCGCCCATCACCTGCGGCTGGCAGCGCAGCGAGTAGGGGTCCTGCACCTTATCGCAATCGACGTGCGAGTGACCGACCTCGCTGTCGTCGGTCAGCAAGTCGCGGTAGACGGCGGCCACGTCGATCTGGCCGATCTGACCGCGGGCCTCGTGGATGCGGGCGTCAAACGGCACGCGCGAGCCCAGCATGGCCTCGACGCTGAGGCTGCCGCAGACCAGGCCGGCGGCCAGCAGGTCTTCGGCCTCGAACAGGCCACGCAGCGCGTAGGCGGTGGACACCTGGGTGCCGTTCAGCAGCGCCAGCCCTTCCTTGGCGGCCAGGGTCAGCGGTTCGAGCCCGGCGCGGGCCAGCGCCTCTTTGGCCGGCAGCCACTGGCCGCGGTGGCGCGCGCGGCTTTCACCCAGGAGCAGCAGCGACATGTGCGCCAGCGGCGCCAGGTCGCCCGAGGCGCCTACCGAGCCCTTGAGCGGGATGTGTGGATAGACGCCGGCGTTGACCAGCGCGATCAGGCTGTCGATGACCTGGCGGCGGATGCCGGAGCGGCCGCGCGCCAGGCTGTTGATCTTGAGCACCATGATCAGCCGCACCATGGCGTCGTCCAGCGGCTCGCCTACGCCCGCCGCATGCGACAGCACCAGCGAGCTTTGCAGCGCCTGCAGGTCTTCGCGTGCGATCCTGGTCGATGCCAGCAGCCCGAAACCGGTATTGATGCCGTAGGCCGTGCGGCCTTCGGCAATGATGCGGTCGACGCAGGCCACGCTGGCGTCGATCGGGCCGCTGGCGGCCGGGGCCAGCGTGAGGCGGGTGGGCTGTTCGTATACCTGGCGCAAATGCGCCAGCGTCAGGCAACCGGGTTTCAGGTGCAGATCCAATGTATTTCTCCTGGACGACAGATCCGTGTCATGCAATATCGTGCCGGCCGCCGGCCGCATACGCGACCGGCGCAGGCAGTCGGCCGTGGCGGGCGAACAGGTAATACAGGATGCCGGGCACGATCAGCCCGATGATCCAGGAAATGTCCACGCCGCCCAGGTACGCGACCAGCGGGCCGGTGTAAAGCTTGGTCGCGATGAAGGGCATCTGCACCAGCACGCCGAACACGTACACCAGAATGCCCGGCCAGTTCCAGCGTCCATAGCGCCCGTCCGGGTCCGACAACGCGGCAACGTCGTAACGCCCGTGATTGACGAAGTAATAGTCCACCAGGTTGACGGCGCTCCAGGGCGTGAAGAACGCCAGCAGGAACAGGATGAAGGACTTAAAGGCGTTCAGGAAGGAATGCTGGCCGATCAGCGCCACGCAGGTGGCCGCGCCCACGATCAGCAGCACGAACCACAGCCGCTGACGGCGCGAGATCTCCACGTGGCCGCGAAACCCACTGATGATCGTGGCGATGCACATGAAGCTGCCGTAGGAATTCAACGTCGAGATCGTCACCTTGCCGAATGCGATGCTGAAATACAGCAGCGCCGCCATCGTGCCGGCGCCGCCCAGCCCGACGATATAGGCGACCTCGCGGCCGGCAAACTGGCCCGCGGCCATGGCGGCCGCCAGCACGCCCAGCACCATCGCGATCTGCGCGCCCAGCACCGAGCCCAGGCCCACGGCCAGGAAGGTCTTGAACGATGAGGTACGGCTGGGCAGGTAGCGCGAGTAATCCGCCACGTAGGGGCCATACGCGATCTGCCACGACGCGGCCAGCGAAACAGCCAGCAGGAACGACGCCCAGCTGAAATGCCGGATCTGCAGCAACTGCGTCACATCGCCCAGTGCGATCACGCGGCTGAACAGATAAACGAATGCGATCAGCCCCAGCACGCTGGCCACACGCCCGATCAGGTGGATCATGCGATAGCCGAACACGGTCACCAACACGATGACGGCGGCAAAGATCAGGATGCCCGCCGTATCGGACACCCCCAGCAACTGACCGATGGCCTGGCCGGACAACACCGTGCCCGTGGCGGTGAAGCCCAGGTACATGAGGCACACCAGCACGATGGGAATCGCCGCGCCATAGACGCCGAACTGCACCCGGCTGGAGATCATCTGCGGCAGGCCCAGCTTCGGCCCCTGCGCCGCGTGCAGCGCCATGACGGCGCCGCCGAACACCTGCCCGATGAACAGGCCGATCAGCGACCAGAAGACGTCTCCGCCCAGCACCACGGCCAGGGCACCAGTGACGATGGCGGTGATCTGCAAGTTGGCCCCCATCCATAGCGTGAACTGGCTATAGAGCTTGCCGTGGCGCTCCGTCTCGGGGATGAAGTCGATCGAGCGCCGCTCGATCAACGCGCCTTTTGCTGCAGCACTTTCCTGCTCCATGCGCTTCTCCTTGCGGGCGCCGCCTGCGGCCGCCCTTGTTCTTTTTCTATCGGGCCGGCCCGCGTCTCAGCGGCCGGCGTTGACCATCGGCAGGTTCAGGCCCTGTTCACGGGCGCAGTCGATCGCGATCTCGTAACCCGCGTCGGCGTGGCGCATCACGCCGGTGGCCGGGTCGTTGGTCAGCACCCGGGCGATGCGTTCGGCCGCCTCGTCGGTGCCATCGCACACGATCACCATGCCGGCGTGTTGCGAAAAGCCCATGCCCACGCCCCCGCCGTGGTGCAGCGACACCCAGGTGGCGCCGCCCGCGGTGTTCAACAAGGCATTGAGCAACGGCCAGTCGGAAACGGCATCGGAGCCGTCGCGCATCGATTCGGTTTCGCGGTTGGGGCTGGCTACCGATCCGGAATCCAGATGGTCGCGGCCGATCACCACCGGCGCGGCCAGCTCGCCGCTGCGCACCATTTCGTTGAACGCCAGGCCCAGTTTGGCGCGCTGGCCGAGGCCCACCCAGCAGATGCGCGCCGGCAACCCCTGGAAGCGAATGCGCTCGCGCGCCATGTCCAGCCAGTGGTGCAGGTGCGCGTCGTCGGGGATCAGTTCTTTGACCTTCGCGTCCGTCTTGTAGATGTCCTGCGGATCGCCCGACAAGGCCGCCCAGCGGAACGGACCCACGCCGCGGCAGAACAGCGGCCGAATGTAGGCCGGCACGAAGCCAGGGAAATCGAAGGCATTGGCGACGCCTTCCTCCAGGGCCATCTGGCGGATATTGTTGCCGTAGTCGAAGGTCGGCACGCCTTGTTGCTGGAAGGCCAGCATGGCCTTGACGTGCACGGCCATCGACTGCTTGGCGGCTTTGACCACGGCAGCCGGCTCGCGGTCGGCGCGTTCGCGGTATTCGCGCCAGGTCCAGCCGGCGGGCAGGTAGCCGTTCAGCGGATCATGCGCGCTGGTCTGGTCCGTGACCATGTCCGGACGCACGCCGCGGCGCACCAGCTCGGGCAGCACCTCGGCCGCGTTGCCGCACAGCGCGATCGACACCGCACGGCCTGCCCGGGTGTATCGGGCAATCCGGGCCAGCGCGTCGTCCAGGTCTGCGGCCTGCTCGTCCACGTAGCGGGTGCGCAGGCGGAAGTCGATGCGGCTCTGCTGGCACTCGATGTTCAGCGAGCAGGCCCCGGCCAGCGTAGCCGCCAGCGGCTGCGCCCCACCCATGCCGCCCAGGCCCGCGGTCAGCACCCAGCGGCCCGTCAGGTCGCCGTCATAGTGCTGGCGGCCGGCCTCGACAAAGGTTTCGTAAGTGCCCTGCACGATGCCCTGGCTGCCGATGTAGAT
This sequence comes from Achromobacter sp. ASV32, assembly GCF_016428805.1. GTDB lineage: Bacteria > Pseudomonadota > Gammaproteobacteria > Burkholderiales > Burkholderiaceae_B > Achromobacter. Next base: position 3,920 of record NZ_JAELTJ010000011.1, on the reverse strand, counting down.
CCAGCTGCCGGCGGTCATCTGGCCATACATGGCCAGGCCCTTGGCGTCCAGTTCGTTGAAATGTTCCCAGGTGGCCCAGTGCGGCACCAGGTTGGAGTTCGCGATCAGCACGCGCGGCGCATTGGTGTGCGTCTTGAACACGCCCACCGGCTTGCCCGACTGCACCAGCAACGTTTCATCGTCGTTCAGCTGTGTCAAGGTCTCGACGATCTTGTCATAGCAGTCCCAGTCGCGCGCGGCGCGGCCGATGCCGCCGTACACCACCAGCTCGTTGGGGTTTTCGGCCACCTCCGGATCGAGATTGTTCATCAACATGCGCAGCGGCGCCTCGGTCAGCCAGCTTTTCGCCGTCAAGGTGTTGCCGCGCGGCGCGCGGATCTGGACATCGCGATAGCGGTTCGATTTTTCCAAGGCAGTCTCCGTGATCGGTGGCACCGCGCCAAAGCAAAGCACGGCCGAATGCCGAAATCATAGGATGCCTATGCTTGTATATACAAGTACGGAAAAGTTGAATAGGGCTCAGGGATTTCCCGTACTTTCCGCCCCGCCCCGAGTGGAGCCGGGCGATTCGCGGCGCAGTCAGGCGCGGCGCGGCTGCAGTTCGATCAAGCAGGCATCCAGACCTGCGACGCACGCCAGCCGATATTCGGCCAGCTCGTCCCCTGCCGACCCGGCTCGCCCCTCGACATGCAGGCAGTCATAGCGCGACGGCGCAGGCAACTGCTCGCCATTGCGCCACACCGTCAACGCCTGACCGGCATTGAACAGCAGCACCGTGCTGGCGGCGCTGTGGAAGGTCCAGTTGTCCGCCGCGCCGATCCATTGCAGCCGCGCGCGATGATGGCCGGGCGAATAGATCAGGTTGAAGTCACGGATCGGGCCGCCCAGCAGCCGGCAATCCACCTGCGCATCACCTGAAAACGCATAGGCCTGGCGCGGGCCCAGCGGCGCCTGCGCCAGGCCGTCCACCGTCAGCGCAATGCCCGTGCCTTCCAGCACGGTAATGATGCGCTGCAACCCGGCAAACAGCGAAAAGCCGCCATCCTGCGCCACGTCGGCGATCGACAGCCGCCAGGTGAATGCCGCGCTGCTGCCGCCGGGATTGCACGCCACTTCCTGGGTCGTGCCGCCGCCGTTGCGCCATGGCATGCGGGGATAGTCCTGCGCCCGATACAGGCGCACGTCGGGGTGCTTCATGTGGAGAACTTTCCTTCGAGTCGATGGCGCGAACCGGGGTGAATCAGGCGGGCCAGCGTCACCACGCGCTCGCCCGACCAGGTGCGGCGGCGGATCAGCAGGCAAGGTTCGATACGATCGATCTGCAGCAGTTGGCATTCGCGCGGCTTGGCGACTATCGCCTCGACCACATGCTCGCCTTCGGTCAACGGCGCCACCCGCGTCAGGTATTCGTAGGGGGTGTGCCGCGTAAAGTCCTGCTTCAGGTAATCCGGCGCCAGCCGCACGTTGACGTAGCGGTCTTCCAGCTGGATGGGGGTGTCGTCCTCGTAGTGCACGATGACCGAATGGAACACCGGCTGGCCTTCGCGGATATCCAGCGCCGCGGCCTGCTCGCTGCCGGCGGGTTCTTCGGCCAGGCGCACGACGCGGCTGTGATGGTGGTGGCCGCGGGCCGTGATTTCGTCGGCGATGTTGTTCACCGCGAACAGGGCCGAACGCGTCTTGGGCTGCGCGACAAACGTGCCCACGCCCTGCATGCGCACCAGCAGGCCCTCGGCCGTCAGTTCGCGCAGGGCACGGTTGATGGTCATGCGGGAATAACCCAGTTCCTGGACCAGTTCGCTTTCCGACGGGACGCGGTAATGCGCGGGCCACGCGCCACTACGGATCTGCTGGGCGATCATCTGCTTGAGTTGCGCGTAGAGCGGCGCGGGTGCAGCGGTGGCCTGGGCCGGCAGGCGGGGCGGAGAGGAAGCCACGGAGAGGTCCTGTGTCGTGCCGTTGGATGAAAGCGGATTATAGGGGTGCACTAGACATGTACAGACAGGGTTTTCCGTCCAGCCAGGACATTCACTGGACGTCCTGCCCGTGATTTCATATACTCCCCCCCTGTATCCACCGGAGCCCGCCGTGCCCCATTCCCCCGCAGAAAAGAAGCGCGTCACCACGCGCCTGCGCCGTATTCAAGGCCAGGCGCTGGCACTTGAGCGCGCCGTCAACGAAGGCACGGAATGCGGCGCATTGCTGCAACAACTGGCGGCCCTGCGGGGCGCGGCCACGGGCCTGATGGCCGAAGTGCTCGAAAGCCATCTCCGGGAAACCTTTTTGCAATCCGCCCAGGGCGGACGGCCCGGCGCTACCCTGATCGAGCCCGAAGCGGAAATCGATCAGCTCATGCGCATCGTCCGCTCCTATTTGAAATAACGCCACCCGACCTCGTGGAGCAAAGCTTATGAAATCACGCGCAGCAGTCGCATTCGGACCCGGCAAGCCGCTGGAAATCGTTGAAATCGACGTCGCGCCGCCGCAACGCGGCGAGGTGCTGGTGCAGATCACCCACACCGGCGTCTGTCATACCGACGCGTTCACCCTGAGCGGCGACGACCCCGAAGGGCTGTTCCCCGCCGTGCTGGGCCATGAAGGCGCAGGCGTGGTGGTCGAAGTGGGCGAGGGCGTAACCTCGCTCAAGCCCGGGGACCACGTCATCCCGCTGTATACGGCCGAGTGCCGCGAGTGCAAGTTCTGCCTGTCCGGCAAGACCAACCTGTGCCAGAAAGTACGCGCCACGCAGGGCAAGGGTGTCATGCCCGACGGCACCTCGCGCTTCAGTTACGAAGGCAAGCCGCTGTATCACTACATGGGCTGCTCGACGTTCAGCGAATACACCGTGGTCAACGAAATCTCGCTGGCCAAGATCAACCCCGCCGCCCCGCACGAAAAGGTCTGCCTGCTGGGCTGCGGCGTCACCACCGGCCTGGGCGCCGTGCACAACACCGCCAAGGTCAAGGAAGGCGACACCGTCGCGGTCTTCGGCCTGGGCGGCATCGGTTTGGCCGTGATCCAGGGCGCGGTACAGGCCAAGGCCGGCCGCATCATCGCCGTGGACACCAACCCCAACAAGTTCGTGCTGGCCAGCGCCATGGGCGCCACCGACTGCATCAACCCCAAGGACTACGACAAGCCCATCCAGGAAGTCATCGTCGAACTCACCGACGGCGGCGTGGACTTCTCGTTCGAATGTATCGGCAACGTGCACGTGATGCGCGCCGCGCTGGAATGCTGCCATAAGGGCTGGGGCGAGAGCATCATCATCGGCGTGGCCGGCGCCGGCCAGGAAATCAGCACCCGTCCGTTCCAGCTGGTCACCGGCCGCGTCTGGCGCGGTTCGGCATTCGGCGGCGTCAAGGGCCGCACGCAGCTGCCCGGCATGGTCGAGGACGCCATGAGCGGCAAGATCGACCTGGATCCGTTCGTCACGCACACGCTGCCGCTGGACCGCATCAACGAAGCCTTCGACCTGATGCACGACGGCAAGTCGATCCGCACGGTGATCCACTACTGATCCCGCAGCCGCCTGCCACACGGTCCCTGAACGGGCCCGGCGCCCACCGCGCCGGGCCCGTTTTTACGTGACATCCGCGCGACAGCACGGTCACGGCGTATGACAACACTGTCATTCATCTTCACGTCATCTTGGCGCCCGACCATGCACCCTCGGCTAGGGCCTGTTCCCACTAGAAGGCGCCTCGCATGAGTACCCAAATGAGTGACTATCAAGGCGCGAAGCGCAGTCGTGGCCGGCCCCCGGCGAGCATTGGCAACGCTGAGAGGCGCTCATTTGGGTACTCACCCTTCGGGCAGGCCGGTAATCGGGCGCCAGGCGTCGTTGCGCTCACCTTGCGTGGCACAGCCACGCGGCGGCGACCGCGCCCTGTCTCTTATACACATCTCCGAGCCCACGA